>NZ_JAQPOK010000019.1 GCF_030068445.1 Roseofilum halophilum BLCC-M91
GCCGCAGGACTTGCGGTGTCAGTCTGTGGAGCGAGTGTAAGACCAGAGCAGAGTAAATCTGTGAAGGCAACTGCTATGAAGCAGAAACCTAAATTGTGAGATTTAGGAATCACCGTCCTTCTAGGGCGGTGAGGATGTCAAGTGGTCATTGCCATTAGCCTGATCTTTGGTCTCATTGCCTACCAAATCATCTATCTTTGTGCCACCAGCAGCACCCTCCCAGAAACCATGTTTCCAGGCACTCTCTTCACCCGCCCTTGGGATCTCATTCCTCTGATCCTATTTCTAGTGGGTGGGTTCTGGATTTACCCCCAGTTCTACCAGAAATATCCCAGCCTATTTTCCCATGCCCTCATTATCAGCACCTTACCCAATGTAGCCACCCAACTGCACATGGCCTTTGGTTCTACAGCCCTCTTTGATAATCACTTTAATATCGCCCATTTTCTAAAAATTATTGCCTACTTAGTGCCCCTGGCTGGACTCATCCTTGATTATATTCATACCTACTATCATTTAGAAGAAACCAACCAAACCCTCAACACCGAAATTATCCAACGCCAACAGATAGCCGAAGAACTAAAACGATCGGAAACCCACCTGAGATCTAAAAATCAACAACTGAACCAGACCTTATCCCAACTGCAAAACACCCAAGCCCAACTGATTCAAACGGAAAAAATGTCTAGCTTGGGTCAGATGGTTGCTGGACTAGCCCATGAAATTAATAATCCCGTCAACTTTATTTATGGCAACCTACGCCATACCGAAACCTATATCCAAGACTTATTAGGACTGTTACATCTATATGAACAACATTATCCACAGCCTGATGCAGAAATTGCGACCTACATCGATCAGATTGATTTACAATTTCTAGAGCAAGATTTACCCCACATGCTCGGTTCCATGAAACAAGGCTCGGAACGGATCAAAAACCTCGTCATTTCCCTGAGAAACTTCTCCCGTTTAGACGAGTCGGACTTAAAAACCGTCAATCTCCATGAAGGACTAGAAAGTACCCTCGTGATGCTAGAACATCGTCTAAGATCGGGGATTAAGGTCACCAAGCACTATCAGCATTTACCCCCCATTGAGTGCTACCCCGCCCAACTCAATCAAGTCTGGATGAATTTGATTGCCAATGCGATCGATGCCCTCCAAGAACATCCAGAGATTGAGCATCCCCATTTGATTGTTTCCACTTTTTGCTTAAATGATTACCAAGTGCAAATCACCATTACAGATAATGGCACAGGTATTCCTGAAGAGATTCAAGCTCACATTTTCGATCCCTTTTTCACCACTAAGCCTGTGGGTTCGGGAACGGGCTTAGGATTGTCGATTAGTTATCAAATTATTCAACAGCACAAGGGAGATATTCGGCTCTTCTCCCAGAAGGGACAAGGAACAGAAGCACGGGTTATTCTCCCGGTTGAGCCAGTCCAAGGTTAAGGTCGAGTGATGTCATTTACAATACTCTAAAATCAGAATATCCCAGGAAGGGGGATATGAGGACAGCCAAATCTAGTTAACATACAATAAGAAGTTAGATCCCGTAGCTTGGCATTCCTATGACCTTACCAAACACTGGCAGCGTTCTGGCTACTCTTGCCCAAGTGAACATGATGGGGGCGTTAACCGCAAGGGTGAAAGACCTCCCGGTTAAAGAGTTTATTTGTTTACTCGATTTTATCACGGCTGAGTTTCAGCAGTTTTTAAGGGCGATCGAGCTGATCAACAATGAAGCCCTAGAAGCGATGTTGGAACAGATTCTAGATGCCCTCACCCTCAAAATTGGGCAAATTTTACAAGCCGATCGCACCCTGATTTTCTTGGTCAATGAAGATAAGGGGCAGTTGTGGTCAAAAATTAGTCAACCGGATGCCGAAAAGCCCATTGAAATCCGGTTTCCCCTCCACATCGGGATGGCCGGTCATGTGGCGATCACCGGAGAATGCCTAAATGTTGAAGATGCCCCCAATCATCCCCTCTTTCAACCGGAACTCGATAAACAAACCAATTATCAGACCAAAAGTCTTCTATGTATGCCCATCCTCAGTAGTAAGGGGCAAGTTGTTGCTGTCGTGCAACTCTCTAACAAGGGGGGAGGGCAGCCCTTTTCGGCTGAGGATGAAGTAACGTTTAAAGATTTTTCAGAATCGATCGGGATTATTCTGGAAACTTGCCAATCTTTCTATATGGCCGCTCGCAATCAACGGGGAGCCGAGGCCCTCTTAAAAGCCACCCAAACCCTGGGTCAGAGCTTGGATGTGGAATTAACCTTAAACTCTGTGATGGCACAAGCACGAGATTTGATGAAGGCTGACCGCAGTACCTTATTTTTACTCAGCAAAGAAAACCAAGAACTGTGGACAAAAATTGCTAAGGCAGATGGCAAGACTCCCCTGGAAATCCGTATTCCGACCAATAAGGGGATTGCCGGTTATGTGGCTTCGACGGGGGAGCTGTTGAATATTCCCAATGCCTATGAAGACCCCCGATTCGATCCGAGTACGGATCGGCGATCGGGCTATCATACCCGCAATATTTTATGTATGCCCGTGTTTAATTCAGCGAAAAAACTGATTGGCGTAACCCAACTCATTAACAAAGATCAAGGGAGTTTTACGGGTTCGGATGAAGAGTTTATGCAAGCTTTTAATATTCAGGCTGGCATGGCCCTAGAAAATGCCCAACTGTTTGAAAGTGTGCTGTTAGAAAAACAATATCAAAAAGATATTTTAGAGAGCTTATCCGATGCGGTGGTTTCTACGGATATGCAGGGTCGTATTGTTACCTTAAATGAAGCTGCTTTAGAGTTATTGGGGTGTTATTGGAATTCGGAAGAGAATCGCCATACCATTCAGCTCTGGGAGTCTAAGTTAATTGGACGTAAGGTTTGGGAGATTGTGCCGATTGAAAACTTGAAAATGAGAATCGAAGATAGTTTAAAAAATGGCACGAAACAATATATACCTGAGCAAGACTTAAAGGTGGGAATTTATCCGTTACATGGCGATCGAAGATGTTTTAACCTAGCCATTAAAGATGCAAGCGATCCTGATTGGTTTATTCCCTGGAACGATCCCAATGCAGTGAAAATTCCGGCTAAGGATGTGGGTAAAGTCGAGCGCAGTATTAATTTAACGGTTAATCCTCTGACGAATCCGAGTGGGGAAGTCCGGGGGGGATTAGTGGTGTTAGAAGATATTAGTCAAGAGAAGCGCATGAAGACTACCATGTATCGCTATATGAATCCGGATGTGGTAGATCAAGTGATGGCGTTGGATAATGATTCGCTGATGATTGGAGAACGAAAAGATGTGACAATTTTGTTTTCGGATATTCGCGGATATACGACGCTGACGGAGAATTTAGGCGCTCAGGAAGTGGTAACGTTACTCAATCAGTATTTTGAAACCATGGTTGAGGCGGTTTTTAATTGTAAAGGAACTTTAGATAAGTTTATTGGTGATGCTTTGATGGCGGTGTTTGGCGCTCCCCTTCCCTTATCGAATCACCCCTGGATGGCGGTAAAATCGGCTTTGGATATGCGCCGTAGATTGCAAATTTTTAATCAAAGTAGCTTTATGGAAAATCAACCCCATATTCGTATTGGGATTGGGATTAGTTCGGGGGAAGTGGTATCGGGAAATATTGGTTCTCGTAAGCGGATGGATTATACGGTGATTGGCGATGGGGTGAATTTGAGCGCTCGCCTGGAGGGGGTGACGAAGGAATATGGTTGTGATATTATTATTAGTGAAAATACTTATAAGTTGTGCGGCGATCGCCTTTGGGTCAGAGAATTGGATAAAATTCGAGTTAAAGGTAAAAATGAAGCTGTCAGTATCTATCAAGTCATTGGCGATAAACAAGTGGCTCTCGACTCCCAGCAGCAAGAGCTACTGGAGCTATACCATTTAGGCCGTTCTGCGTATATTCATCGAGACTTTAGCCAAGCCATCCACTATTTTGAGAAGGCGCAAACGATGGATACTATGGATAAAGCCATTAATATTCACATCGAACGCGCTCAGGTATATTTAGATAATCCTCCCCCAGAATCTTGGGATGGGGTGCATACCATGACCACAAAGTAAGTGATGATATGCTCTCTGGTTGTTTCGGACTGCGTCCGACATGAATCGGACTGCGTCCGACATGAAAATGTCCGCGAAGCGGATACGCACTCCTAAAGCACCAAATTAGCTCCGATAGAGGAACCCATGACCCACCCGCAAAAACTTTGAATTTATCACTGAATTACCGGTATCCTAGATCGAGGGAACTCCCCCTGTACATTCTTCTACCCTCGACCCATGAACAACACCCTGAAAAACTGTAGCCTTTTCCTCGTTGGTATGATGGGGGCTGGTAAAACCACAGTGGGTCAGGAGTTAGCGAAACGATTCAATTATCGTTTTTTTGATACCGATACGTTAATTGAACGGGTTACAGGGACAGATATTCCTCAACTGTTCGCTACCCAGGGAGAAGAAAGATTTCGGCAACTGGAAACCCAGATACTGGGGCAATTATCAGCTCAGTTGCGCTCTGTCATTTCTACTGGTGGGGGTATCGTGCTGAAACCGGAAAATTGGGGTTATCTGCGCCATGGGATTGTGGTGTGGCTTGATGTGCCGCCAGAAGTCCTCTACGATCGCCTAAAGACTGATGAGACTCGTCCCCTCTTAAAAACGGAAAATCCCCTAGAAACTTTACAGAAGTTGTGCGATCGCCGTCAATCCCTGTATGCACAAGCCGATTTACATCTAACCCTAACCGGAGCTGAGTCCCCCGAAAAAGTCACCGATACCGTTCTTACCCAACTGCCTCGGATTTTGAAATCCAATTCTGTTCACAATTAACAGTTGAGCCACTCGGCCTTCATCCACAATCAAACCTTTGTAACATCAAGGAATCTATTCATGTCCACAGCAGCAACTGACCACCTAGACGAAAATACCCGCGTTCGCGTCTTAAGTGAAGCTCTTCCCTATATCCAGAAATTTGCCGGGCGCACGGTCGTAATTAAATACGGGGGAGCAGCAATGAAAGATAGCACCCTCAAAGATCAAGTCATGCGCGATATTGTCTTTCTCTCCTGTGTGGGGGTGCGTCCGGTGCTAGTCCATGGGGGAGGGCCGGAAATTAACACCTGGCTGGGAAAATTAGGCATCGAAGCCCAATTTAAGAACGGCTTGCGCGTAACCGATGCACCCACGATGGATGTGGTAGAAATGGTGTTAGTCGGCCGGGTGAATAAGGAAATTGTTTCCTTAATTAGCCAAGCCGGGGGCCAGGCGATCGGCTTGTGCGGTAAAGATGGTAACTTGATTACCGCCCGTCCCCAAGGCCAAGAAGGGATCGGATTTGTGGGAGAAGTCAGCAGCATTGATACTAAGGTGCTAAAGCCATTACTAGAAAATGGTTATATTCCCGTAATTTCTAGTGTAGCATCTGATGCCCAAGGACAAGCCTATAACATTAATGCCGATACCGTAGCGGGAGAGTTAGCCGCCTCCTTATCGGCAGAAAAACTGATCTTGTTAACCGATACATCGGGAATTTTGAGAGATTATAAAGACCCCTCAACCCTGATCGATCGCCTAGATATTCAGGAAGCTCGCCGCCTGATTGAGGTGGGAATTGTGGCCGGTGGCATGATTCCCAAAGTTCAATGCTGTGTCCGCAGTTTGGCTCAAGGGGTGAGAGCGACCCATATTATTGATGGCCGAGTGCCCCATTCCCTGCTGTTAGAGGTGCTAACAGATACTGGAATTGGTTCGATGATCGTGGCTTAGGGAGGAATCATGGAACCGTTAGAGAGTGCCCAACAAGCCTATGAGATGGGACGGGTAGCCTTTGAACGCGGAGACTATCGGGAGGCGATCGCCGCTTTAGAGGAAGCCAAAAGCCAAGCGGCTGGTTCTTCCCCCCTAGGGGGTGAGGTGCAAATTTGGTTAGTCACTGCCTATGAAGCCGCCGGAAAACGCGACGAAGCCTTATCCCTATGTGAGACCCTGAAAAATCATCCCGATTGGCACACGCGCAAACAAGCGCGACGCTTATTGGAGATTTTGAAAGCTCCCCAATTAAATCGCCGCTCCGAATGGAATACCACCATTCCCGATCTATCCGCCATGGATGAAAGCGATCGCCTTTATCGTCGCGGAACCGGAACCACCCAGGTTAAGCCTCCCAAGCCCCAAGAAGAACTAGAACCGGTGGATCTCTCCTCCGTAGAAACAGAAGATAATCGCTTTCTTTGGGTCGCTCTAGCGGCGATCGCCCTAATCATTGGCGGGTGGATTAGCTTCGGATAGGTGGATAATGGGAACGAACAGTGCCAACACAAGATAGAGCAAATCATGGGAAAACATCGATCGATGGTTCGGATTTTCTGGCCCTTATATTTAATCTTGGCGATCGCCCTCACCGGATGCGTTAAATACGATGTGGGGGTCAACTTTCAAAGCCAGACCTACGGAGAAATGGTGCAACGGGTACAAATCTCCGATCGCCTACACGACTTCAGCCAAGTCGTTGCCGAACAATGGCTAGAAAGTTTACAACAGCGAACCCGGAAACTACGCGGCAAAACCCAACGCATTTCCGAGCGAGAACTGCTCGTCACCATTCCCTTTTATAATGGCGCAGACCTAGCCTCAAAATTTAACGAGTTTTTTAACCCCACTAACCCCCAAATCCAACCAGAGAATGAAACCCTACCCCAACTCACCTCCGAACTGAACATTGCCCAAAATAACTTTTGGGTCGCCATTCGCAACCGTTTAGAAATGGATGTAGACTTGCGATCGCTCGCCGTTCTATCCTCCGAAGGCAACGTTCTCGTCAGTCCCAGCTCCCTCTTCGATCTCCAATTCGCCCTCACCACCCCTTGGAGTGCTAAACCCATTACCAACCCAGAAACCAGCCTCACCCCCGTCTCAGACCCCGAAAATCATCAATTAATTTGGACACTCCAAGCCGGAGAAATCAATCATTTAGAAGTCATTTTTTGGGTTCCCAGTCCCATCGGTATTGGAGCATTAATCATCCTAGCCGCCGTTTTTGGCGGCATCACCCTCAAAAATTGGTTCCCTCAGAAAGGGTGATGGTGTAATAGGGAGGATAAACTTTCACCTTTCACCTTTCACCTATTCCCTATTCCCTCTATACTATCGTTTTTTGGAGATTGTCATGGAAGCCTTAACAGGAAGAAACGTATTAAGCGTTGCCGACTTAACCGTTGCCGAACTGCACGAGCTACTAGCCTTTGCAGCAAAACTTAAATCCGGAGAAATCACCTGGACTTGTCGTAAAATTCTTGGACTCTTATTTAGCAAAGCCTCAACCCGTACCCGTGTCAGCTTTAGCGTCGCCATGTATCAACTCGGCGGTCAAGTCATTGACATGAATCCCAGCGTCACCCAAGTCAGTCGCGGCGAACCCGTCGCCGATACAGCCAGAGTTTTGGGGCGGTATTTAGATATTCTCGCCATTCGCACCTTTCAACAAAAAGAATTAGAAGAGTATGCCAAAGATGCCGGAATTCCCATCATTAACGCCCTCACCGATTTAGAACATCCTTGCCAAATCTTCGCCGACTTACTCACCATTCAAGAATGCTTTGGCAGTTGCCAAGGCAAAACCCTATCCTATTTTGGCGACGGCAATAATGTAGCCAATTCCCTCCTCCTCGGTTGTGCCATGATGGGCATGAATGTCCGTATTGCCGTTCCCTCCGCCGAATATGAACCCAACCCAGAAATTGTCGCCAAAGCCAAAGAATTTGCCGGTAAAAAAACCGAAGTCATGATTACCCACAATGCCCAAGAAGCCGCCCAAGGATGTCATGCCTTATATACCGACGTTTGGGCAAGTATGGGCCAAGAAAAAGAAGCCAGAGAACGCATTCCCCTATTCAAACCCTATCAAGTCAACACAGACTTATTAAAACTAGCCGATCCCGAAGCCATTGTACTCCATTGTTTACCCGCCCATCGCGGTGAAGAAATTACCGATGAAGTCATGGAATGTTCCCAATCTCGCCTATGGGATCAGGCAGAAAATCGGATGCACGCCCAAAAAGCCCTCCTAGCCAGTATCCTCGGCAACGATGAATAGACTTCTTGCCCTTATCCTTCGACACCTGGACTGAAACAGTCCAGTAGTGCCGTAACCCTGCTAATTTGGTGCTTTAGGAATGCGAGCATCTTGCTCGCTAGGGCACACAACAGCGAGCAAGATGCTCGCACTCCTCTATTGCCTCATTTTAGTATTGTTAATTTTAATTGTTAATTGTTAATTGAAATGTCTAATCCAGAACAACTTAACCTATTCGATAACTCAAATATTGCCAGTAATTCTGAGTTTTCTTCCCTAGAATCCATTCCCAAAGATCCCAAAACTCCTATTCCCCCAGGAACTTATCAAACCCTAGACGAACTCACCCAACATTGCCAACAGTGTCAGCGTTGCGAATTAGGACAAAACCGCACCCATGCTGTTATTCACCGGGGAAATCCTCAAGCACCTTTAATGATTGTCGGAGAAGCTCCCGGACAAAATGAAGATGAGCAAGGCTTACCTTTTGTGGGAAAATCTGGTCAGTTATTAGATAAAATATTGGCTTCTGTAAACTTAGATGGTCAGCGCGATGTTTATATTTGTAATGTCAATAAATGTCGCCCTCCAGGGAACCGTAAACCCACCTCGGCAGAAATGGAAGCTTGTAAACCCTATTTGCTAGAACAAGTCCGCTTAGTGAATCCGAAAATTATTTTATTGACCGGTGCAACCGCCGTTCAAGGTATCTTAGGGGAGAAACGGGGAATTAGTAAAATTCGCGGTCAGTGGTTTGACTGGGAAGGACGGTTCTGTATGCCCATTTTTCATCCCGCTTATTTACTGCGAAATCCCTCCCGCGAGCAAGGAAAACCGAAGTGGTTAATGTGGCAAGATATTCAAGAAGTACGGCGCAAGTTAGAGGAAATCGAGAGGATTTGATGGATGTCTCCTGAATAATTGTAATTTACCAATGCTGTAGGGGCAGGTTCTCCAAGATCTCCAATTCCCATCGATAAGGCTTGTAAACCTGCCCTCCAAGCTTTTGTAGAATCGTTGCCTGGTCTCGATTTACCCAGGGGTAGGGGCGGGTTTAAGAAATCGATCGTTTTTTTCCTAAATTTCGGTAAAACCCGCCCCTACAAAATCAATCGATTGCGAATATTAATACCACTCTGCCAACCTGATAAAGTATCAATTATGGAGTCCCAACTCCTCACCTGCTATACTGTTGCTTATCCCCTGCGATGAGAAACGATTCCCTATGACCATCGCCAAATCATCAGAACGAGAAATTACCGCCCTTCCTGACCATACCCAACTGCCTGACTCCGATGGTACTTTTGTGAAAAACTTTCAGGAGCATCCCCAGAGTATTTTACTAACTGATTCGATTCAATCGACACTCGATCGCCTGCACCCAGATAAACAATATGCCATTGGTCAAGATTGTGGCATCTATTGGAGACTGACGGAACCTCCAGAAAAAGGAGCGGAATGTCCGGATTGGTTTTATGTTCCCAACGTTCCTCCTACTCTGGAGGGTAGAGCAAGGCGTTCCTATGTGTTATGGCAGGAATTTATCCCTCCTTTAATTGCGATCGAATTTGTCTCAGGAGATGGTTCGGAAGAACGGGATACGACTCCCCTATCGAAAGTGCAGAAAAAGGGGCAAAAACCCGGTAAATTTTGGGTCTACGAACAAATCATCCGTCCGGCATTTTACGCGATATATGAAGTGCAAAAAAAGAGTGTAGAGGTTTATCATTTAATCGAAGATCGTTATGAGTTAGTGGCGGAAAATGAGCGAGGTCATTATCCGATTCAACCCATGGGTGTAGAATTGGGAATTTGGCAAGGACAATATGGCAATTTGGACTTGCCTTGGCTGCGGTGGTGGGATAGTGAGGGGAATTTGCTGTTAACCGGAGATGAACGAGCCAGAATTGAACAGCAGCGAGCGGAAAGTGCTGAACTGGAATTACAGCAGGAACGTGAGCGAGCGGAAAGCGCTGAACTGGAGTTACAGCAGGAACGCCAACGGGCTGAACGACTGGCTGAGTTGTTGAGATCGCAGGGAATTAATCCGGAGGAGTTGTAAAACTGAAAGTCCTTGTTGATTGGCTTCGTGTAAAAGAGACTGCTCTTAATTTGTAGATTGTGGACAACTGCATCAAATGTTCGTTCATCAGCAACCAACTGATCCTGAGACATTTGAGTGGTGTAACGTTGAATTTTATTGATGCTTTTGAGGATACAGCGCTTCGCGCGGTAATGGGTAATGGGTAATGGGTAATGGGAAAACCATTTTTCACGCTATAATCCCCATTTTTCAGGCTTTTCATGGGAAGGCACTCAACCCTTAAACTTTCGATAACTGTACCTCATAACATCGAAAAGCGCTGTATCTGCGGGCGATCGCGACTAAGATTCTGTCTGCGGGATCTTTATGGAAGTTGTCGGGTAAAGAGGTACTGGCGATCGCATCTAGAGGAGAGAGCGGTTCAATCACCACTCCACTATGACGAGAGGCTAAGGTATACCATTGATCGATAGGCAAGGGTAAGATTAATTTTCCAATACTCGATTTAACCGCTATTTCCCAAACAGAAATGGCTGATACTAGCAGGCCATTTTGCGGTTCTTCTGTATCAATAGCCAGTTGTGCAGATACAGATAATTGGGTCGGATCGTGGAGTAACCATAACCAAATATGGGTATCGAGTACAATCATTCTCCTAATGCGTCCCAGAGTTCAGACATGGGTTCATCAAATGTATCCGAAATGGTAATCGGCATTCCTCGTAGGGGATAGTTCTTCACTGATGTATCCGAGGTTTTATAAGGAATAATACGAGCCACGGGTAAACCGCGATCGGTCAGGATGACTTGTGATTGGGTGATGTTCATTTCTTCAATAATTGCAGCCAGCTTGATATCTGTTTCCTGTAGGTTGATATATTTCATAAAATTAGCTTTGTTAGGATTTTAATCTCCTTTCAATTATATGCCGATCGCCACGGAGCCACCTTGAACAGAGCGATCGCTAGTTCTGCTAAACTAGCCATTGAAAAAATTCATAATTTGTGACTCCCATACTGAGTATTGAACAACAGAAGCGATAAAGGCCTCTATAAGTTAGTCAGTTTTTTGGGGCTGATTTTATGCAAAATCACGGATATTGTAATGAAACGTTACATTTTGATCCCCCCTAACCCCCCTTAAAAAAGGGGGGAATAAGAAAAGTCCCCCTTTTTAAGGGGGATTTTCCGCAAGCGGACATGAAAGGGGGATCTTGATCTCACGCGCTAAACCGGCGAATCCTCAGACTCAGCAAAATCACCGGCAAAATCCCCACCAGCACCAGAGCTAAAGCGGGGCCGGCTGCTTCTGCGAGGCGCTCGTCGGCAGCGAGTTGATAGGTGCGGATAGCCAGAGTATCAAAGTTAAAGGGACGGATGATTAAGGTGGCGGGCAGTTCCTTCATCACATCCACAAACACCAGGAGCGCGGCCGTTAAGAGGCTACCGCGCATCAGGGGGACATGGATGCGCCAGAGGGTCTGGGTGACTCCGTAGCCGAGGCTGCGGGAAGCATGGTCTAAATTGGGGGTAATTTTGCCGAGACTGGACTCTACGGTTCCAAAAGCGACCGCTAAGAAGCGCACCAAGTAGGCGAAAATGAGGGCAAAAATTGTGCCACTGAGGAGCAGGCCGGTGGAGATGCCGAAGGTGGCTTGCATCCAGGCATCGACCGTGTTATCAAAGATTCCTAGGGGGATGAGAATACCGACGGCAATTACGGAGCCGGGGATGGCGTATCCCATGGAGGAGAGTCGAGCGGCGCTGTTCATGGGGACGGTGGGGTTTAAGCGCACCCCATAGGCGATCGCCACGGCTAAAATCACTCCCAACAGGGCGGTAAGACCGGCGAGAATGAGGCTATTCTGAGCATAGTCCCAAAACCGACCTTGGAGGGTGTCGGGGTTGGCGATCGCCATTTGCAGCAGCAGTCCAGCCGGGAGTAAAAAGCCACAGCCAATGGGAACCGTACAGGCGATCGCCGCTAAAATTCCTCGTATTCCCCTGAAGTGGTAGGGTTGAATGGCTCGGAAGCGATCGCCCGTTTGGTAATATTTAGCTTGCTGACGAGACCAGCGCTCTAGGATAATGAGCATGAAAACAAACATCAATAAAATGGAGGAGAGCTGGGACGCGGCTGCATGTTCCCCCATACCAAACCAGACGCGATAGATACCGGTGGTAAACGTATCTACACCGAAATATTGCACCGTGCCAAAATCGCTCAAAGTTTCCATCAACGCTAAGGACAACCCCGCCATAATTGCCGGTCGAGCTAGGGGTAGCGCCACTTTGCGGAAACTTTGCCAGGGATTACAACCGAGGGAGCGGCTGGCTTCTAGGGTACAGGTTGCTTGTTCCAGGAAAGCAACCCTGGTTAATAAATAAACATAGGGATAAAGAACCAAACTGAGGAGAATAATAGCGCCAAGGAGCGATCGCACGGGAGGAAACCAGTAATCTTGCACCGTCTCCCAGCCGAATAAACCCCGAAGTGTGGTTTGCACCGGGCCATAATATTCCAGAAACTCGGTATAAGTATAAGCTAAAACATAGGCAGGAACCGCTAAGGGAAGCAACAGCGCCCATTCAAACCAGCGCTTTCCCCAAAACTCGCACATCGTCACTAACCAGGCACATCCCACACCAATGAATAATACTCCTGTTCCCACTCCCACCATAAGGGCAAAGGAATTGAGCAGATAGCGAGGTAAGACTGTTTCCATCAGATGGAACCAGATCTCTTGGGTGTTGGTGAAACTACTGGCAACAACACAGAAAATAGGAGTTGCAATTAACAGGGCGATCAGTATAACGGCGATCGTCCATCCTTTAGAAAACCCGATCGTCATTAATCGAAGAACTTTACTCATCTGCAACCTCATCAGGGTTAATGCCATTTTCCAGGAGCAAGCGTCGATACCGTTCAGCCTGTTGTTGTTGCTCGTCCGCTCGCTGTCGCTCCCGTTCTTCTGGCGTAGGAATCCAGTTACCTGAAGCATCATAGAATCGTAACCAGAGGCGATCGATCTTTTGATACGAGCCTTGCCATAATCCTAAACCTATTCCCAGGTGTGGTAACCACAAGCGATTATCCGGTACTTGTAACTCTTGATAGCGCTTCCCTTGGTGATGAAAGGCTCGGAAAGCAGTATTGTCGAGATCGTAAACCACATAATAGGGCACTTGCAGAATTTCTTCATACACTTGCCATTTGGTTGGAGGTTTATTGGGTTCAGGTTCAGTTTCTCCCAAGTCTTCTTTTTGGGTACTTGCAGAGAGCAGTTCTACGACAATAAAAGGATTAACGCCTTCTTGCCAGATCACATAACTAAGCCGTAAACCCTGTTCTTCCTCAAAGTAGGGGACTCCCACGACTCCAAACCAGTCGGGACGCTTGTATCGCCGCGTATTATTCGGGTCATAATAGATATTGAGATCCATGGCCGCAAGTACCCGTTCTGAGGAATAGGTGAACGGTTGAAAAGTTAAGCGCAACAATTCAGATTGTAGGGGATGGAATAGATCGGGCAAACCGGACTCTCCTACTTCTTCACTGGGTAAATCATACATTGTTGGTAGGGTAGTTTGCTGTTTTTGAGAAAGGTTAACCATATTCGTATTACCTTATTAAGAATTCAAATAATTGTTCATTGTTCATTGTTCATTATAAAGCCGATCGCCTTCAATTAGAGTATGCACTTGCCAATCGGATGAAGGTTGGGGATAATCGCTGCGATAATGACCGCCTCGACTTTCGGTGCGAAAGGCGGCACTTTTGAGAATCCAATAGCCAATATCTAATAAATTTAGGGTTTCTGCTGCTAATTTTAATTGAGTTGCTGTTTGTTCAGAGGTCAATTTTAGGTTTTCATTGGGGGATAAATTCTGCAAATATTGGCCGATCGCACTTTCCCTCACCTCAGAGCGCCAAGCACTCACTGTCCCTATCCCTTCCTCTAGTATGGACTGTTGGCGAGAAATGCCTGCACAACGCCACATCAGAGCCGGTAATTGTTGGCGAATCGAAGCAATAAAGAGTCGATCGGACTCCCAGTCTACGGTTTCTGTTCTCGGAGTGGGAAGGGGAGCATCGGCAACCGGTTCAATCTGTAACTTCTCTAACTGGGCAGCAAAGACGATACATTCTAGTAAAGAATTACTCGCCAAACGATTGGCTCCATGAACCCCCGTACTTGCCGTTTCCCCGATCGCATATAATCCCGGTACAGAAGTTTTCGCCATCAAATCTACCGCCACTCCTCCCATCCAATAATGGGCTGCTGGCGCAACGGGTATGGGTTCTGCGAACACATCAATGCCCCATTGCTGACACTTTTGGATAATATTGGGAAAACGATAGCGTACTTTTTCCGGGGCGATCGCCCGCAAATCCAGATAAACCGTCGCCCTCACCGGATCGGGGGCCGTTTTCTGCAAATGATTAAAAATCGCCCGACTGACCACATCACGGGGCGCTAACTCCCCCCTGGGGTCATAATCAAAGGCAAACCTGCGCCCCTGTTGGTCAATTAAATAAGCCCCTTCTCCCCGCACCGCTTCACTAATCAGAAAATGGGGCGCTCCCGGTTTACTCAGGGCAGTAGGATGAAACTGGACAAACTCTAAATCCCGTAAAACCGCCCCTGCCCGCCAAGCTAGAGCCACCCCATCCCCCGTACTCACGGGCGGGTTCGTCGTTTGGGCAAAGATTTGGCCGCCGCCTCCAGTCGCTAAAATTACCGCATTGGCTCTGAGCCAGAGAATCTGATTCTCCCACAGCAAACTAATCCCTTGAATCGCAGCCCCCGGTGCATCTTGCCATAAACTGAGGGCAAAAGCTTGGGAGAAAACCTGAATATTGGGTCGTTCCGAGACTCTCGCGGTGAGGATATCAATAATGGCGCGGCCGGTAGTATCTTGGGAATGGAGAACCCTAGAGCGAGAATGGGCGGCTTCTAGGGTAGTGGCCAGTTTATTATTTTTGCGGTCAAAAGCCACACCGAGTTCCAGTAAAGAGTCGATCGCCTCTGGAGCATGGCTGACTAAAAATTCTACCGCCTGGCGATCGCACAAACCCGCCCCTGCCTGTAACGTATCTTCCCGATGCAGTTCTGGCGAATCATCCTCGGCGATCGCCGCCGCGATCCCCCCTTGCGCCCATTTGCTCGAACCGGTGCGAAGTTTATCTTTCGTCACCAGTAATATCCGATAGTGTTTCGGTAAACAGAGGGTAGCATAGAGTCCCGCAGCTCCGGAACCCACCACAATAATATCAAAGGCTCTAGAGGGCATAGGGGGCGTTGAATGGGGGCTATTCAATCGTTTCTCCCAGATATAAACAGGTTTGGCGATTTTCCTATTCTATCGTCTTGCCACCCTTTAGAAACTCGGTTTCTTTGTGGAGTGGGGAATAATTTCCATCTAAAATCGCCATTTCCACGAAGGCAAAAGGCAAGAGAGGAGAGGACTTAGGTGGGAGTCTTTCAGTATTAAATTCTGTACAGCTTACTCATCAGAATTTTGGGTCTGAAACCCCGTCCTTCTAGGACGGCTTTGTGGTATAATAGCGTTGGTCAATGACCCACCCGCGACGCAGACGTAACAGAAAGACTTTACGTGACGAAATCGGGTTTCAACCCGTGGCGCATAGAGCTGCGGTAGACCGGGAAAAGAGGATAGGGCACTAAAAAGTCTAAACTGTAAAAGTTTTAACCCTAGAATCAAACTTAAAATTGGAATTTCCCATTTGAG
>NZ_JAQPOK010000020.1 GCF_030068445.1 Roseofilum halophilum BLCC-M91
GGCTTACAGCGCTTCGCGCGGTAATGGGTAATGGGTAATGGGAAAACCATTTTTTACGCTAGAGTGCCCATTCTTCAGGCTTTTCATGGGACAACACTCTCAAGGAACATTTCGATTACTGTACCTCATAACATCGAAAAACGCTGTATATTCACGTAAATTAAGGAGAAGTTGAGCGATGAAAATAGAAGATCAAGGACGACCGTTTGAAATTGGGTTTAATATTGGGATTCTCAATTATCTTCAGCAAAAAAAATTAGCTCCTAAATGGGTTTATTATTATCGTCAAGAACTGGAAAATGTAAAATTAAATGAAATTAATAAAAAACTGATTGAAAATGCGAGTTCAATTAGTTGTAGCGATCGCCGGATCATTGAAACCTGGAGTCAGCTTTTACTCTTGAAGGGGTTTCTGGGCGGGTATAATTTTTTCTCTGAATATCTGCAAGGGACGCAATGGCGCAACCTTGAGCATCGTTTAGAGGTGCTTTATTATCAATGTGCATTTGCGGGTAACAATAGTCTGAAGACGCATCAGAAGAGTGACGAGCAGCTTCATCAAGAGTGGTTATCTCAGTTAGAGGGACTCGATCCAGGGCAGTTAAAGACGTATATTAATCAATATAGTCATACAGGAGAGTTTTTAAGAGCAGATACCCTATTATTGCTCCGTTATTCCCAACGGGACTATCGCATTTTGGTTATCGATCAATCGGTATTTGCGGTTCAGTCGGAAAAGGATATGACTGATATCCAAAATTTTATTGAACTGATTAAAAGTAAGTTAATCCAAGAAATTAATTATTTGCGATCGAAAAGTGTGTTTTCTAAGCTGAGAATTGATACAGGAGAAAGTCCGGATTTAGAGTTTCTGTTTTCTCCGGGTTTGAAGGATTATTTTACGGCGTTTAAGTCGAAGGATAAGGAGAGTGCGAAGTTAATTCAAGCGGCAGGATATGCCTATAGTTTTTATCAGTTTGCACAGAAAACGGGGATTGTTGCTCAAGGTGCAAAGGTGATTTTGAGTGCCATGGGATATAGCGATCGCGGAATGAATACGATGACGATCCATCCGGAAAACCTCTCCTTGTTTGAAACCTGTTACCAAATTTACAAGCATGAGTCCAGTGGCAAAGAGATGCTCGCAGTGCGAAAACAGGTGTTTAATCAGATCAAGCGTCAGATGGGCGCAAGTTTCGATCGCGGTAGGGAGTTTGTGGAAAAACTGATTAATATTCCCCCAGATCGAACCACGGTGGTTACCCATCACGAGCAAATTCAGGGGTTTCTGACTTCGGTTGCACCGCTTCCCGATCGGATTGCCCAAGAGTATAATCTCGATTCTAGCCTGGATTTACGCAATGGCCATGCTGAGTCGATCCGGCGATCGCTCCTTTCCGATAGCTTGTATCTTTTTTTAACGGGGAATCCGGGAATTGGCAAAACCACGGCGATCGCCAATTTCCTCCAACAGCATCAAGACGACGGTTTTCTCTTTTTCTACGTCAGTCCCCGCAAACAAGTTAACCTGGATATTCTGGAAAAATTCAAAGATAATGATGGGGAATGGTGCAGCAAAAACTTAGTGTGCTTAAACACCAATTCCCAAATTATTGCCGAACACAGTGGTGACTATACTGTACAATATCTTTCCGATCAATGGCAAGGAAATTTTAGGCAACAATCCGTTTTATTTCTCGATGGAAATCAAGATCAAAAGCATCAGAAAAGATACTCTTCTCGTTTGCAACGCAAAACCGAAGATCTGATCGTCGCAGCACCTCAAAATACAGCCGGAGTTATTCGCAGCATGTGCGAAGCCATCCACACCCTTGTCGATCGGCAAAGCACCAATAAAATCGTCGCTTCCATCTCTATTCAAGCCTTGAAAAAAACGCCCAATGGCAGTGACACCCTTAAGCATTTTGGCCAGATTTTCAAAGGAGCCTACAATAGTCGCACTCAAGAAGTTATCCCGGCAAAAATGCAAGCCATTTCTAAGCGCTTTAAGCATCTATTTATCATGATCGATGAAATCACTGGAGATGATAGCGGTGTAGAATTCTTAAATCGCATGACTCACATTCTCAGCAACTATAAGTTAACTACAGGAGAACATGGATTTAATCCTAAATTCATTATCGCTGATGCTTCCATTGTAGACAAAGATGTAATTCAACAGCACTTAAAATCTGGCCATCCCGAACCCGATAAAATCTTTTTCCGCAAAGCGCAGAAAGCGGCTTCACCCTTGGCGGTAGAGCCGTTTCAATTCAAACGCTACCCGGCAACCCTGATTAACACGAATTCCTATCCTGCCAGCGATCTCAATATTAGCTACAATATTATCATACATTCGACTCAATTTCAAGAGCGCAATCGCTTAAAACCCCAAGAAGATGATTTAGCCCAAAAATTGCGCGAACAAATCTTAGCCGATATTGAGCTAATCACTGAAGAACAGGGAGAAACCGACGCTCAAATTTTAGTCTATATTCAAAACAAGCAACGATTACAACAACTGATTGAAGCGCTTCAACGTCGTTGGCAAAGATTTGAGAAAAACCAAGACTATCTAGAAATTCATGCTAGTCTTTCGGAGAACGAAAGACAAACCATCCATAGCTATCAAAACGAAGTTAAGATCATTTTTATGACTTCCTCTGGCAGTCGTGGATTATCTTTTCCCAAAGTTAAGCATATTTTAGTCGATATTCCCCGCTTCCAAGTGGAAAAAAATTTGATGGAAATTATTCAAGTCATCTATCGGGGACGGGGAAATCCAGATCTAGATAATCAATCCAAATCTTTACACTTTTATCTCGCAGAACGTGCCGTTTACTTTGACGATGAGCCGCAGCTTTCCCTGCAAGAGAAAATTCTCAGCATTTTCAATATTTTACTGCTGCTCAAAGCCTCCATAATGACGCGGATTTTGGGAGCGGGAAAAATGGGCAGACAAGAGTATTTAATTATTCCCATTGGCGGCAAGTCCGTATCTGTGGCTGGACAAACTCTCAGTTCTCAACTGGCGAATTTGCTCAGGGAACTAAAGCTAGAAACTAGAAATCGTCACAGCGATCGAAAATTAAAAGAAACTTACGATCATTTAAAAACCTTACTCAGCCAATCTGATTATACTGTTCCTAAATCGGAACACTCCTCCTATATTTCGGAAGAATTTACCCATCAGTTCTTAGGGTTCGTTCAACCTAACCTGAGTAAATTAATCGATTTTCCACCCCTAGAACCGGGCTATCTTCAGGGAAGTTTGCTCATGGTTCCCTTGGGCGATCGAGTGGTTTCGGAAACCTATACCTTGTTTCTGGATTTAATTCTGAATCCGAGAACCGATGAACTGTGGAAGAATTTAATATATATTAGTAGCCGCAAAAGTGACTACCCTGAGAATCTGAAATTTGCGACTCGAACGGCGATTGATTTAATTGATGAAATTCGGGAAACTGAGAATAAATCCCAACACTATGAGCAGCAGAGTCAACGACTCGATCGCTATTATGCGCTGCCTTTGTTAACATTTGTTGCTAGAGAGGAGATGAAAGCGTATCTCAGTCACAAAGAGCGAATTGAAGATGAGTATTGTAAAGTTTAACTTAAAATATAGTCAAGTATAGTCATTCATGGTAAGATAGAACCATGAAACTCTCAGACTATGCTAAAAAAGCCGGGGTGAGTTATCAAACGGCGTGGAGATGGTGGCAAAAAGGTCATCTCTCTGGCTCTCAACTGCCTTACAGCGCGAAGCGCTGTATATTGGTGGTGGAGCATAAAGACCGTTTGGCGAGACTTGGGAAAAATTACCTTGAGATCCTGTTAAAAGAGATGAAAAAAACTGTTGAGATTGTCAATCATAGCGAGGATAAACAATATGAATTGATGGAATATTTAATTGCTATCATTACTTCATTCTGTTCTCGTCTTTATGGATTAAGGCGCTCGAAACGGAAAACCGAAAAAATCATTGCCGAATTAAAGGAACGCTCGTGAAATTAGCCGAAAGACATATTATTAAAAGAGGTCATCAGTTTTGGAATGAGATCGATGAGTTATCATGGGATTCCAAAAATCTCTACAATGCGGCTAATTATCTAATCCGTCAAAACTTTATCTATGGTCATGGTTACTTGAACTATAACCGGATGGATAAATTAATGCAGAAGACGGAACAATATTGCGCTTTACCTGCCAAAGTGTCCCAACAGGTGTTACGAGGATTAGACCAAAACTGGCAATCCTTTTTTGCCGCCAATCAAGACTACAAAGTCAACCAGAAGAAGTTTTTAGGAAAACCGAAAATACCCAAATATAAAAACACCCAAAAAGGTCGTCACTTATTGGTTTATACTCAACAGTCCCTGAGTAAAGTCGCCTTAAAACAAGGAAAAATTAAACTCTCAAAAACTCAGATAGAGTTCAATACATCGGTAGCAGAAAAAGTA
>NZ_JAQPOK010000021.1 GCF_030068445.1 Roseofilum halophilum BLCC-M91
ATATTTACAGGCATGTATGTGTGGTCAAATAAGTTATGTCCATTGGCTACCCAAGTTGATCTTTTTTTGACGAAATCGCCCGATCGCCGGTGTAGTGTGTCTAATTTTAGACATGCTACGGATGCCGTTCAACACTTCTGCGATATTCCCTATCGATGGAGACGACTTAAGACCTGGTTAATCTGAGGATCTTGTACCACAAACGCAGGAAATGTCCCCCTAGAATTACTGGTAATAAATGGAAAAGGACTACGTTTATCTGAACCGACAAACACATCAATCTGATTACCTTTAATGGCACTGCCCACATCTGCGGCAAAGAAATAACCATCATGAATAATGGTCTCTCCATTGGGGAGTGAGATGTGTTGTCCTCTAGCCGCAGGAATATAAATGACAGACCCTAAAGGAATCCGTTGGCGATCGACTGCTATCGTCCGATAAGGGACTAAACGATATCCACCGGCCCCATCTCCATGGGGGCCGCGAGCCAAACCAAAACGGACTCGCCCGGTTTTTTGTAGAGTTGCAGGGGAAAGACTCTTAAAATAGGCCGAACAATCGAGTTGTAATCTCGACCCTCGACCGGCAAAATTATAGGTTGTTAAGTTCCCAGAGCGGTCTTGGACTTGCACCGTGCCTTGTAAGGCAGCATAACACCAATCTCGATGGGAAAGATAAGCTAAGGCTCGACCAGAGCGATCGAGTAATGGATAACCGTAAGTGATTTCTTGAGCTTGATAAATATGGTAATAGGTAGACCACAAAGACAGGGCGCGGCCAGAAGTGGGATGAACAGAAGGGGTCAGGGTTACCCAGTTTGTGCTAGATGGGGAAGATTGGGCTGTTCTATATTGCCGAGATGAAACAGACCATTGGGAATTACTCCAAGCTGGAGGAATAGCACTAGCAGCAATGGCACTAGAAGTACAAGCTAAGGTGAGAGCTAAAGCCAGATGGGTAAGTTTACGAGTCATAATTCAATGGCGATGCGCTAGGACGGCTGTGGAGACGATCTTACTTGGGGAAAAGATTCTTTTCCGGGCAAAAGGATATCCTGCCCACCCTACGATAACTTGAAATTTATATCAAACTGACTACCAATTACCCATTACCTATTACCTATTACCGCGCGTTTCATGTCTGCGAAGCAGAAAGGGCTATAACTAGCGGGCAAGATGCCCGCACTCCTAGCGGGCAAGATGCCCGCACTCCTAGCGGGCAAGATGCCCGCACTCCTAGCGGGCAAGATGCCCGCACTCCTGGCGGGCAAGATGCCCGCACTCCTGGCGGGCAAGATGCCCGCACTCCTGCTAGCGGGCAAGATGCCCGCACTCCTGCTAGCGGGCAAGATGCCCGCACTCCTAATCATCTATTCTTCAGGCTATTTGGCCTCTTTTGCCTCAACTAACCACTGGTCAAATTGGGCTTGATTGTCACTGACCCATTCTTGGGCCAAACTGCTAATAGCTTCTGGGGTGTTTTTCCCGTCTTTAATAGCTAAACTGACTTCATTCATATCAGCTACAGGAATGGTCACTAATTCAAACCAGCGTTTAGCCATGGGATGATGGTCTACGAACTCCCGGTTGACCACAAATTTTTGTCCTATACTTGGCCAGCCCAAATTTTTGCCTTCAAATGTGGTATCGTCTTCCGTCAAATCTCCCATTTCTTCATCTTCGGGTAGAGAGGTAAACGGAACCTCTAAGAAAACTACATCTTCATTGGGTTTCAAGACTGCGAATATCCAATGGGGATTATAGGCATAATATAGAATTGGTTGTCTCTGTTGATAACGAGTGATGGTATTTTGCAACAGGGCTGTATAGTTTCCCTGAGTCTGTTCTACTGTGTTTTTGAGTCCATAGGTTTCGATGTGATGCTCTATTATTGTTCCACAAGCCCAACCGGGATTACACCCAGCTAAATCGGCTTTGCCATCTCCATTACTATCAAAAAGGGTGGCTATTTGGGGGTCTTGCAACTGTTGAAGACTGGTAATTCCATACTCGTGAGCGGTTTTTTTATCCATTTGATACCCTTGAGTCCCTGGGGGGATAATCTGGCCCATTCGCTCTAATTGATTATTCTGATTGGCAGCATCAAAGAAGGATTCATAACCTCTATCGTAATAAACTACACTATAGTCAATGTCTTGATTCGCTATGGAGAGATAAATACTGGCATAATCTAATTCCTTGGGAGTCTCAATGGTGTAACCGAGTTCTTTTAAGCCTATATTGACAACTGCTGTTTGAAAGCTTTCTTCTACCCAAGTCCCATGGGCAGAACGCACGGGGGAATGATGGGTGTCTGGTTGAGCCGATCGCGGGTTAGACTCACAGGAAATGAGTCCAAAGGCGATCGCCAACACGACAGGGATTGAAAACAATCGACGGTATAATTTTTTTGCCATAATCTAGCGACACTTAAAGAGTTAGGGACTTGTAGGGGAAACCCCTCCCCTACAAATCCAATCCCTTGAGTCTGGAAACCCTATAGTTCCAACTCCTCCTCTTCAATTTTCACGTCGCCATTGGGCAGATCCTCACTATCTGTGAGTGCCTCAGCATCCTCTTCACTGACTGGAGTCACCGAGTTAGCGGAAACCACAGCTCCCATATCTAGTTTCTGGCGCACCTGATTTTCTACCTCTTGGGTAAACTGGGGATTTTCTTGCATATACTGAATGGTATTATCCCGTCCTTGGCCAATATTATTACCATCTTTACTGTACCAAGCGCCTTTTTTGGTAATGACTCCGGTCTCTTCGGCAATATCTAAAAGACAGCCCATGGAGGAGATGCCTTTACCGAAGATAATGTCAAATTCGGCAATCCGGAAGGGGGGAGCGACCTTGTTTTTGGCTACTTTGACTTTGGCGCGAATGCCGTATTCTTCGGAACCTTTTTTCAAGGTTTGGATGCGGCGGATATCCAGACGCACGGAGGCATAGAACTTGAGGGCATTACCACCTGTGGTGGTTTCGGGGTTGCCATAGACGACCCCAATTTTTTGCCGCAGTTGGTTGAGGAAAATGACCGTACAGCCAGATTTGCCGATATTTCCGGTAATTTTCCGCATGGCTTGGCTCATCAGCCGAGCTTGGGCTCCCATGGGGGCATCGCCCATGTCGCCTTCAATTTCCGATCGCGGCACTAAAGCAGCTACGGAGTCTACCACCACAATATCAACGGCGGCCGATCGCACCAACTGATCGACCACCTCTAAGGCCATTTCTCCGGTATCCGGTTGGGAGACGAGCAAATTTTCAATATCCACCCCCAAAACCGAGGCGTAGGTGGGATCTAGGGCATGTTCGGCATCCACAAAGGCGGCGACTCCACCTCCTTTCTGCACTTCAGAAATGGCATGGAGGGCGAGGGTGGTTTTCCCGGAACTTTCTGGGCCATAGATTTCTATAACTCGTCCCTTGGGTAAGCCTCCCCCTAGGGCTAAATCTAGGGTGAGCGCTCCACTGGGAATGGTTTCCACTTTCATGCGCCCTACATCACCGAGGCGCATGATTGCACCTTTGCCAAAACTGCGCTCTATTTGGGTGAGAACGGCTTTCAGGGCTTTCTGTTTATCGGAATTTTCGCTTGTTTTTCCAGCCATAGGGGTAATGTGTTGACTTAAAATTCATCATTGATTCTTATTGTAGACAATCTCACTCCCACATCAGAGATCATTTTTAATTTTTAATTTTTAATTGGTCACTAAGCGGAGCCGAAGTGTTAATAGCTCATGACTGAGAGAGGCGTTTGACCTCCGCTCCACCGAGGAGCTGGTCAGCTTCTCGGAGCAGTTCGGGAATGACATCAGCGTGGGGACTGTGGGCTAAACAGGCAGTGAGGTCAACGGAGTCTAGATCCTTGGCTTGATTGCCGGGAAACCAGTGGCTGGCGTTGCCCAGGAGGTTATAGCGCATTTTGGCATAATCGATTAAATCGTAGGTGAGGGCCAGATTCCTCAGCCAGAGAATAATGGGAATGTTGATGTTTTTGGGGGTTTGTTCGGGAGTCGGCAGGCCAATATGCCAAGTTTTGTACCAAGTTTCGCCTAAAGTGGCGATCGCCGCCTCCTCTAACCGACTCAGAATGGGCGGTAAGATTTCATCGGCCCGATCTAACAGGGGCAAAACCTCCAGATGCTCCTCAAAATCACTGGGACAAGCTGCCCCTAGGCTCAGGGTATGCACTTGGGGGTGGCTGAGACAAAACAAGTCATTGAAGACCATGGGACTCAGGGGAGCGCAAAGATCCACCAATTTTTGCGGCGGTTTGTAGAGTTGTCCCCCTTTATCCGAGGGACTAATGATAAACACCCCCACATCGTGCTTTTGAGCGGCTTGAATGGCAGGCCAGTTGGTCTGATTAATGTAGTACCAATGGAGATTTACATAGTCAAATTGACCGGTTTCAATCGCTTGGGTAATCACATCCGTGGGGCCATGGGTAGAGAAGCCAATAAAGCGAATTCTGCCCTGTTTCTGGTATTCACGGGCCACGTCCAGACAGCCCCCAGGACGGACGGTTTGCTCGATTAGCTCTTGGGTATTAATCCCGTGAATGCCCAAGAGATCGATGGTATCGAGTTGTAGGTTCTCGAGGGAAGTTTCCAAGTTTTGGCGAAAGACTTGGGGATCGGGTTTGGGAGAAACCTTGGTTTGCACAATCAGGCGATCGCGGGGTAATTTGGGAAAAACTTGACCCAATTGTAGCTCCGATGTCCCATAGCCTCTCGCCGTTTCGATATGGGTAATTCCCACCTCCAAAGCACGACGAATCGTTGCTTCTAGATTGTTCTGATTCTCTTCTGGAATCTCCGATAGGGGCTTATCTTGCCACTTGTATTGATAGCGCATCCCTCCACAGGAGAAGACAGGCATTGGTAGATCGGTTCTGCCAAATCGTCGATACTGCATGATTGATGGGGTTGATCGGATTCAGGGGGTCTGGGAAAATAGGGCGATCGCCCTGATTGTGAACCCTAGTTCACGCTCTTTCGCCAAATTTTACCCACTCCCTCGTCATCCTACCACCGATCCCCAGAAGACATAAAGAATTAGAGCCAACTTACAAGTCTGACGGCAATCAACGATAAGATCAACGTAATGTCTGTTTTGGATGGTTACGGCGGAGGTTGGGCATATCCAGGGCAGACCCTAGTGACGTTTACTTATCTTCAGTCAATCATGAACATGGATATCTCAGAATTAGATCATTTAGAAAATTCCGTTCAAGATTTATTGTCAGCCGCCAAACTTGAACTCGAAGCCAGTCGTTTAGAGCAACAACGGGATGAACAGGTTCAAGCCGCCGTTGCCGAAATTGAAAAACGACTTAAACCTTTATTAGCTGATGTGGAAAAGACCCTCGCTGACTTCGATCATTTAAGTTTAGGAGATAGTGTTACCCGACAAAAGTTAGAAGACAAAGCGGCGGATTTAAAGAAACAACTCGAAGAAGCTCCGGTTTTAGCCGCTCAAGTTGCCGATCGCCAACTGATTCTCAATGAAGAACGGTTACTCGATGAACAATTAGCCGAGCAAACCTATCGCTGGCGGCAAGAATTGAAAGCTGATTTACTCGATATGATTGCCGAACAAGAAGACTTCTATAGTGCCACCGATGCCGCCGTTGCCATTCGTCCCTATATTCAAGACCTCAAAGCCATTCAAGGGTTAGAAGAGGTGATTGAAGCGCTCATTCATCAAATTAACTTATATAGCAAAGAAGGCCCCGTGGCTCGCTTGCGCGGCAGCCACGAACAAACCCTCAATTTTATCTACGACAAAGCCATGGAAAACCGAGCCAGGGTCGAATTACCGCGTAATGTTCAACCCAAAACTCGCCATCGGGTATCGGAAAAACAACCCAATCCCTACATGCTTTTGGAAGGCAAAGTTGTCGTATTTGGAGGCCATGATAAATTAGCCACGGCAGTCAAAAATCGTCTGCGAGCTTCTAAAGTGGATTTAAATTGGTGTACGGCTCAAGATGGGCTACAAATGGCTCAACAAATGGAAAGTCATATTGCCACGGCCGATTTAGTCTTAATTATTACCGGTTATGCCAGCCATGCTCTCACGGAAAAAGCCATGCAAGCGGCTCAAAATTCGGATCTCACTCCAGAGATGATTAATACCACAGGAATGACCAAGGTTTTGGAAAGAATTGAGATCGCCTTAAAATCAAGACTTTTAGCTCGTCGGTTAAATAATTCAACTAAATCCTAAATCGTAAGCTGACCTAACTTTTCCGTCAAAATTGTTTCATAGGTTCGTTTGGGAACCGCTAGATAGAGATCCTTAGCAGGCATGGAACCGACAGTTACTGAGTCTTCTGGATTTTATGATATCCCAAAGGGATACTCGCCGATGCGATCGCGGGGGATTTTGACTGCCCCCCGCTTTTTTAAGGGGGGTTGGGGGGGTGAGTAACTGAAAGATAATTTGTATGCAAATCTTGGCAAATCTCACTGATTACCGATATAATCCAGGGAAGATATTAAGGTAAGGATTATATGGAGAACTTTCAGGACGTGACTTTAAGCATAGGGGAGGCAGCTAAGGAGCTAGGAGTCTCTGTTGACACAATCCGGAGGTGGGCGGATGCTAAAAAGATAAAGAGTATCCGCGCTCCTAGTGGACACAGAAGATTTTATCTAACAGATATCAAAAGACTGACACCAAGAGAAATTAAGCAGTCAGATCAGCGCATTACTATCAATTACGCTCGTGTTAGTAGTCACGACCAAAAACAAGACCTGATCAGACAAGTTCAAGTCCTAGAAGCGTTTAGTGCCACTAACGGATGGCAATTTGAAACAATCCCAGACCTTGGAAGTGGACTTGATTACAACAAAAAAGGACTCCAAAAGCTACTCAAACGCATAATGCGAGGCGATGTTGGTCGTTTGGTATTGACTCATAAAGACCGACTGTTGCGTTTTGGCGCTGAATTGGTTTTTGCAATGTGTGAGGAGTTTGAAACCGAAGTAGTGATAATCAATAAGTCACCGGAGGAAATTACGTTTGAGCAAGAGTTGGTACAGGACATGATTGAACTAATTACTGTGTTCAGCGCTCGTCTATATGGTTCTCGCTCTAAGAAAAATAAGAAGTTAATTGACAATATGACACAAGGGATTAAGGATGTCTCCTGATGTTACTAGGATTTAAAACAGAATTAAAGGTTAACAATCAACAACGAACAGCATTAGCCAAGCATTGTGGTGTAGCGCGTCATGCCTGGAATTGGGGACTACGATTAACTAAACAAATTCTTGACCATAATCAAGAGAACAGTCAAGAAAAAATAAAGTTTCCCAGTGCGATCGACCTACACAAATGGCTTGTAGCCCTGGTCAAACCTGAATGTCCTTGGTACTACGAGGTCAGTAAATGCGCCCCCCAGTATGCTCTCAGGCAGCTTTCATCAGCTTGGAAACAAGCATTTAAAAAGGCCAAAAAACCACCCAGATTTAAGAAAAAAGGACGTGGTGACAGTTTTACTGTTGATGGTTGGCTATATGTTGACCACTTTCGAGTTAAAGTCCCTGTAATTGGTTGGCTCAAAACTTATGAGCGTCTGCCGACAGAATATCAACCTAAATCCTTCACCATCAGTCGTCAAGCCGACAGATGGTTTATTAGCTGGAAAATTGAAGTTGAACCAATCACGCCGCCCAAAACCCAGTCCGTTGTAGGCGTAGATTTGGGCATCAAAGCCTTAGCAACATTATCAACTGGTGAGGTTTTTGTTGGCGCTAAGAGTTATCGCAAGTATGAGAAAAAACTCTCAAGATTGCAATGGCTACATCGCCATAAAGAGTATGGTTCGGCCAATTGGAAAAAAGCTCAAATTCAAATAGCACGGCTACATCGAAAAATTGCTAATATCCGTAAAGACACATTACATAAACTCACAACCTATTTAGCCAAAAACCAAAGCAGAATAGGGATTGAGGACTTAAATGTTTCTGGGATGTTAGCCAATCATAAATTAGCCAAAGCTATGGCTGACATGGGATTTTATGAGTTCCGTAGACAGCTTGAGTACAAGTGTCAACTGTATGGTTCTGAATTGGTTGTAGTTGATAGATGGTTTCCCAGCTCTAAAACTTGTTCTAATTGCGGGACTAAAAAAGAAACACTCTCCCTCTCAGAAAGAGTGTTTCACTGCGATCATTGTGGTAAGAAGTGCGATCGAGATTTGAATGCCTCAATTAATTTGGAGATAGCCGCCAGTTAGGTGGTGTTAGCCTGTGGACTGGTTGAAGCTGACTTCTCCAGAATGAAGCAGGAAGTAAGCAGCAATCTGCTCTCTTACTAGCTATCTAGCATAGAAAAGCCTAGTTCTGAGGAGATTTGCATAGGTCTTATGTAACGGATCAAAGAGACTACACTAGATCCAGGAATGGAGATCTTGCCATGTCGAACAACCAGCCAACGGTGGACAACCGCCATTGGACAGAAATTGCTGAATCTGTGTCTATTGTCGCCTCAGTGGTGGGGGCTGGGTTTGCCGTGCTTCTGGAAAAGGTGGTTTTTGTCGCTACTCCCATGTCTTTGTCTCTGTTTCTGAATCTGATTAACCGTCAACGTCTGGCTGCCCAGTATCAGCAAGACAGACAAACGGATTTGCCGCAACTGCAAGCTACTGTTTCTGAGGAGATTGAATCCTTACGTGCAGTCGTCCTTTCTCTAGGGAGTGAAATCAACCCTCGACAGTGGGAACAAGGGCTGAGTAGAGTTGAAACTAACTTAATTGACCGTTTATCGGTTTTAGAAACCCTAGATTTTAAGATTATGGAAGAAGAGTTAGCCCAACTTCGCAATCAATCCAATTATGTTCTCGAATCCTTAGCCCAGATTCTACAACGCCTCGATCGCCTCCCCACCGAAGAACGACTACAATCTTTAGAGTCCCACTTAACCCAAGTCTCTGGGGAAGTCAAATCCCTCAAGCAAGACGTAGACAGCGATTTAGCCGAACTGCGCGGTCAATATAGCAGACTGCAAGAGCATCTCGATCAAAGTTTTAACGCATTTGAGCAGAGTCTCAGCACCTGGAAAGAAGCCTTACAAGCCCAAATCGATCGCCTGGATCTGAGCGCAGTAAACACCGCATCCACCCAACTGGAAAGCCTGGAAACCACCCTAGAGCGCCTCGGTTCCCAATCAACTGAGCTACTCAACTCCATTATCCAAGTTAACGAACAGTTACAATCTTTACCCGTTCCCCAAACTCCGGGCGATGTTATCCCTAAATTAAGCCAACTGCAAACCCAACTCGATAAACTCTCAGCAGAAATCGGGCGCTTACCCAACCCAACCCCAGCCCCAGAAACCGATAGAGAAACTACCCTTTCCCAACTGCAACGCCAACTTAACCAACAAACGGAGTTACTGATCCAGTTGCAAAACCGGTTAGAACCAGCCCCCCAACCCCCTACACCTGATGCAGAAACCACCGCTTCTGATGTCAAGAGCTTTACCGAGCGAGCGGAAAAATGGGTGAATCGGATTAAACAGGGATTTGATGACTTTCAATCGCAGATGGACTTTGAACCGGATCTGAGTCGGGATGATGAATGGGGGGATGAGGAGGAGTGGGACACACCTGCACCGAGCCAACCCGTGACTCCTCAATCCCCATCTCCACAGAGATCGCAACCACAACCCGTTAAAAGTAAAACAGGTTGGCAATGCGTAAAAACCCTCACGCAATCGAGCGCTGTCACTTGTTTAGCCCTCAGTGCCGATGGTAGTCGGCTGGCGAGTGGGGGCTATCAGGAGATGAATGCAGTAGATTTAAGCACGTATGAAATCACCCGGTTATCCTTAGATACCGAGGATTTATCCGTGAGTTCCGTTGCCCTCAGTCGGGATGGGAAAACCCTAGCAGCAGCGACCGGAGAAATTGAAATTTGGAACTTAACGACGGGGAAACTGCTGCAACAATTGGAATGTGAAGATTGGACAACGGTGGTTGCCATTAGTGCGGATGGTCAAACCCTGGTGAGCGCGGGTTCAGAAACCCTGGAAGAGAAGAGTTCCCTAAGATTTTGGGATTTTGCCCATGGAGAGTTGATCCGCACTAATTATTATGTGGATTATGAGATTGATTCGTTAGGGTTTAGCAGAGAGGGGGATGTTTTGGCGATCGCCGGCCGGAACGATCATCGCGGTTTAATCCAAGTTTGGCAAGTGGGAGCCGATACCCCCCAAATGACCCTCGAAGTTACCATGGCTTTGTATAGTGTCGCTTTAACACCGGATGCCCAAATGCTAGCAGGCGGATGTGGCGATCGCACCATTAAACTCTGGAATTGTAGTACAAGGGGATTAGTGCGCACCTTTTCCGGCCATCAAGGCATTGTGTACACCGTTGGTCTCAACCCCGATGGACAAATGCTAGTTAGTGGCAGTCACGACCAAACGATCAAACTCTGGCAACTCGAAACCGGCGAAGAAATCGACACCTTAATAGGACACCAAGGCCCAGTAACCGCCGTTGCTTTTAGTCCCGATGGGAAGACCTTAATCAGTGGTTCCCAAGACATGAGTGTTAAAATCTGGAAAAAAATGCCCGTGGAACCAACGCAACAACCGCAATAACGGCAACCAGGATGGCATTTGAGGCGTGCCGTCTCGTCTGCCATCGGCTAGACTTCTTGCAGAAGTAAGGGAATAGGGAATAGGAAATAGGGATAAAAAGATAGGATTACTCCTGAAAAGTCTCAAAAATCGACATTATTGGGCGAAAAATGTTTTACCCATTACCCATTACCTATTACCCATTACCCCGCGAAGCGCTGTAATCCAAGTCAAGCATTAGAAGCTCACAGGTGCATTCGCTTGAGCCGTTGAACCATTGCGACCATGGCTATGGCTATTACCATTGCGGGGCATAAGAACTCCATATCCACCATGGTTGCGCTCATAGATCACATTAATTTCTCCGGTATCAGCATTTCTGAACATAAAGAAATCATGGCCGACCAGTTGCAACTGTTCAAGAGCTGCTTCCACGGTCATGGGAGGCATGGCAAAATACTTGGTTCTCACCACATCTGGCGGTAGTTCTGGAGTACCATTAGCAATTAAATCGCTGATACCCTCCGTGTCTTCCACCAGGTCTTCCACCAGTTCAGAAGGTTCAACTGCCGCCTTGACTTTGTGTTTATTATTTTTTTGGCGCTTCTCCTTATACTTACGCAGCCGTCGAGCAATCTTATCTGCTACTAAATCAATACTGGCGTAGAGATCTTCACTGCTCTCCTCCGACCGAATGACCGTTCCATTAGCATAAATGGTCACCTCAGCCGTCTGCTTGGGGTTTATCCGGGGATTACGAGCTACCGAAAGATTGACATCAACCTCTGTTGTCAGACTCTCAAAGTGACTGACAGCCTTTTCAACTTTTTGATGAACATAGTCACGAATTGCATCTGTTATATCAATGTTTTTTCCCTGGATAACAAGCTTCATATAAGCTTCCTCCCATTAAACGAATTTCCCTAGGGTGGTCTTAACCCTTAGTGTACTGCCAAGAGTGACTTCCCATCGGGGTTATACGTTTACCCTAACATTTTGTATTCTGCTGAACACAACCATTAAAAATCTGTTGCATCCCTTGACAATTCTTGATATTTTAACCGGATGTTTTTCTAAACTTATGTTAAAATTAACCAATTTTTGAGAGGGATGGGGAGTGGGGGAATGGGGGAATGGGGAGATGGGGGGACGCGGAGACACGGGGACGCGGAGACACGGGGACGCGGAGACACGGGGACACGGGGACATGGGGACACGGGGACATGGGGACGCGGAGACACGGGGACGCGGAGACACGGGGACATGGAGACACGGGGACGCGGAGACGCGGGGACGCGGAGACACGGGGACATGGAGACACGGGGACGCGGAGACGCGGAGACGCGGGGACACGGGGACATGGAGACACGGGGACGCGGAGACGCGGAGACACGGGGACATGGAGACGCTAAAGAGGGGTTATCAGAGATCTATACTGAATTATGGAAAACATGCTTTTGAGAGGTACTCGCTGTTGTCAGGTTTGGCAACGGGGAGTTGTGTCCTATCAAACGGCTTGGGAATGGCAGCAAGAATGGGTTGCCGAACGGCGAGAGAATCCGGATTTAGACGATGTGCTACTGTTGCTCGAACATCCTCCTGTCTATACTCTGGGACGAGGCGCTACCTTAGATTTTCTCAAGTTCGATCCGCAGCATCCTCCGGCAGAACTCCATCGCGTGGAACGGGGAGGCGAAGTCACCTATCACTGTCCCGGCCAATTGGTGGGCTATCCAATTTTGAATTTAACCTATTATCAACGAGATCTGCATTGGTATTTGCGACAATTAGAAACCGTTTTAATTGAGACCCTTGAGGTTTATGGTTTAAAGGCCGATCGCCTTCCCGGTTTAACTGGCGTTTGGCTCAATGGTTATAAAGTAGGGGCGATCGGCATTAAAGTCAGTCGTTGGATTACCATGCATGGCTTCTCCCTCAATGTCAACTCCGATCTAGAAGGATTTAAGGCGATCGTTCCTTGCGGAATTGGCGATCGCCCCGTCGGTACTCTAACCCAATTCGCCCCCCACATTTCCCTCGCCGACATCCGCCAAACCCTCCCAGAGATCTTTGCCCAAGTCTTTCAGGTTTCTTTGATTGTGAGATAAGGGGATGGGGGAATGGGGGGACACGGGGATACGGAGACACGGGGACGCGGAGACGCGGGGACACGGGGACGCGGAGAAATTACTTCTTGCCTCTTGCCTCTTGCCTCTTGCCTTCCCCCCTTGGGGGGATACAGGGGGGTTTACCCATTACCCATTACCTAAAACGGAATTTCATCTTCCTCCAAAGGTTGAATATCCGCAGGGGAGGAAGTAACGGGAGCTGGCGTTGGCAGGGGACGAGGAGCCGGAGCCGGAGTAGAAATAGGAGTGACGTTATCTTGCACTCTAGCCGTTGCCCCCACTGCCGCCAAGGGTTTCGTGGCGACCGGTTCCCCATGCAAACTATAAATTCGGGAAACCACTAACTCCGCCCGTTTTTCCTTAAATCCTTCTGGGCGATCGAATGTATTCATTCTTAGGCTACCCTGAAGAATCACCTGATCCCCTTGATGATACCCTTGGGCAAGTTCTGTTGCTAAATTTCCCCATCCCACCACTTTTAATTTATGGGGTGGATCTTCTGCCCGCACTGCCGAGAACTCGACTAACATCTCCGTGACCGGAGTCTCATCTGGTGTATAGCGCAGTTGAGGGTCTTGAATAATTTGGGCCATTAAAATGCAACTGTTCATGCCAACTTGAAGAAAAATTCATCATCAACACAATTCTAGCGAATTGCAGCCCGATCCATTCAAAATCTTGGCCTTAAAATACTTGTTGAGAGCAAAAACTGCTGTAATGCTATAGTCAGTGGTGAAAGACAAGATTAAAGCCGATGCAAACTTACCCTTTAGGCAATACGGATATTCAGATTACCCCCATTATTATGGGGAGTTGGCAAGCGGATAAAAGTATGTGGGCTGGTACGGATGAGGAGGAACTGCTTCAGGGACTCAGAGCGGGTTTCGAGGCCGGTATCACGACGGTTGATACAGCATCAGAGTATGGGAATGGAGAATCTGAGCGTCTGGTGGGTAAAGCGCTAGGAGATGTGCGCGATCGGATGGTTTTTGCGACTAAGTTGTGGGTGAGTGATTTTCGCTATGAGGCGGCGATCGCCGCTTGCGAGCAGTCCTTGCAGAACTTACAAACGGATTATATTGATTTGTATCAATTGCATTGGCCCTCTGGCAGTTGGGGGAGCGACATTGTACCGATCGCCGAAACCATGCAGGCGATGGTGGATTTAAAGAAGCAGGGCAAAATTCGGGCGATCGGGGTGTCTAATTTTTCTGTGGCGCAAATGGAAGAGGCGCGGCAATATGGCCCGATTGAAAGTTTACAACCGCCCTATTCTCTCTTTTGGAGAGCCATTGAAGCAGAAATTCAGCCCTATTGCATGGAACAGAATTGGTCAATTCTCGCCTATTCTTCCCTCTGTCAAGGACTGCTGACGGGGAAATTTGGCCCGGATCATCAATTTCCCCCTGGCGATCATCGGGGGAAAAACAAGCTTTTTGTCAATCGCGATCATTATCAACGGGTACAAAATGCCCTGGAACAATTACGCCCCATCGCGGCCCGAAAAGAGTGTACGTTAGCACAATTGGCTCTAGCGTGGTTAATTGCCCAACCGCACACCCATGCGATCGCCGGTTTCCGCAATCTTCAGCAAGTGCAAGATAACGCTCAAGCCGCAGAAATTCAGCTTTCAGACGAAGAACGAGAGGAAATTTCGGCGATCGGCTCCACCGTTACCGATCGCCTAGAATATGACCCCGTTCTCTGGGCCTTTTAACCTCCCAAGACCGGTGTAGGGACAAACCTAAAACTCTTTTGCCCCTACCATCGAATCTTGTTATCTTTCAGGAATTTATGGGTCGCCCGGGATTCGAACCCGGAACTAATCGGTTAAAAGCCGAGTACTCTACCGTTGAGTTAGCGACCCACGTTCATAAAACTGAACCTTAACTAAGGTAGCACAAAATTATAGAAACAGTCAAGAACCGGAGCATTTTTTTCTAGACAGGGGTTAAGGACGGTAGGCCGGTAGAGTGAAGTGGAAGCAACTGCCCTGATTATCGAGGGATTCGACCCAAATTTGCCCATAATGGGCGCGAACAATGCGCTGACAGAGGGATAGGCCAATACCATAACCATCTGTAGTGCGATCGCGCTCTAAGCGAAAGCGGTCTTCAAAAATCTTTTCCTGTTTCTCAAGAGGAATCCCCGGCCCCGTATCACAAAAACTCACCTGAATCTTCTGGGTAGTGCGGTGCATAATAGAAACCTTAATCGAACCTTCTGGAGGGGTATATTTAATCGCATTGTCCAACAGATTGGTCATCACTTGGTCAATTCGCTGGGGATCGGCATAGACCAGGGGTAAATCGTGAGGCAGATCAGTTTCCAGATGGAGGGACTTTTGCTGTAATTGTTCATCAAAATTCTTAAATACCGCCTGACATAATCCTTTGAGGTCAATTTTCTCCGGGTGAACCTGGATTTGCGTATTACTACCTTTAGCCACTTGGAGAATATCCGTAATCATTCGGTCAATCGCCTTAATCTGAGTACGCGCATGTTTCAGCAATTGAGTCGTGAGAGTTGCAGTAAACCGGGAAGCTCGGCTATCTTCTGCACTATAGCCAATTTCTAGAGTTTCCACAGCTAGAGCCGCCGCCGTCAAAGGATTTCGCAGATCGTGAGCTAACATAGCAATAATCCGGTCTTTAAACTGTAATTGCTCTTTTAGCTCTGTGTTTTCTTGGCGCAGCAGAAAAATTTCATCCGATAAGCGCAGCAATTCAGCAGAATAGGCAATCGAGGTAGTCAATGGTGACGATTCAGACCCAACTAATTCTTCCTGCTCCAAATACTCTTCAACCGACTGCACCCAGCGCGGCCACCAATTCTCAATTAAATTCGTTAAATTACTCCCGGCTAAAGTTTGCTTCGGTTGGGGATGAATTTTAATTAACGCCGGAGTAGCCACCACCTTAAAGTTTTCCGCGAGTTGGGGTTGTTCGCTCACATCCACGACCATTAGCTCAAAATCGAGATCTTGGGCAAGATTACGAAGATAACAACGGATTTGCCGAATTTGTTCTCCTGCATAGGGACGCTTATCAACAAATAAGAGGAGTTGAAGAGGGGGATCGGGTTTGAGGGGCTGTTCGGGAGTGGCCTGCATCATGAGGGATAAAGATGACCAATCTTTAGATTCACTTAAGATTCTAATGGATAGATTTACTAAATGTGCGAATTTTAGAGCATTTTTAGAAGAGACGTGCTAGATGAGGAAACTTAACAAGACGAAATATCATAAAAGACGGAGGTTCGGTATGATGGATGTCTTAGCATCAATGCAATTATAAAGTTAGTACACATTACTATCCATGACCGCTGTCCTTGCGATTAACAACGCCCATAAGCTCTCTTCTCCGCGCTTAGAAATGCCTCCCCGTCTGCTATTGGGTGCGGGGCCATCCAATGCTGACCCAAGGGTGATTGAGGCCATGAGTCGTCCCCAAGTGGGCCACCTCGATCCCTGTTTCCTGAAATTGATGGAAGAGATTCAAGAGCTACTGCGCTATACCTTTCAGACGGATAATAGCTTAACGATTCCCGTGAGTGGAACCGGTAGCGCAGCGATGGAAACCACTTTTGCCAATACGATAGAACCCAATGATGTGGTGTTGGTGGCCGTTAAAGGGTATTTTGGTCGCCGTATGGTGGATATGGCGGGTCGGTATGGGGCGGATGTGCGGCAAATTGACAAACCATGGGGAGAAGCCTTTTCGCTGGAGGAATTGAAAAAGGCTCTCTCTACCCATCGTCCAGCTATTTTGGGTATTGTCCATGCGGAAACTTCAACGGGCGTTCGTCAACCGTTAGAAGGACTGGGGGAATTGTGTCGAGAATTTGACTGTTTGCTGGTGGTAGATACGGTAACCAGTTTGGGATGTTTCCCCTTATTTATCGATGATTGGAACATTGATTTGGCTTATAGCTGTAGCCAAAAAGGCCTGAGCTGCCCTCCGGGAGCATCTCCCCTAACTATCAATCAACGGGCTTTAGATAAGATCCATAAGCGACAAACTAAGGTGGCTAATTGGTATTTGGATGTGTCCCTGGTGAGTAAGTATTGGGGTCAGGAACGCACCTATCACCATACTGCTCCGATTAATATGAATTATGCCTTGTATGAGGCTTTATGTCTGGTGGCGGAAGAGGGTTTAGAGTCTCGCTGGGAAAGACATCAGAAGAATGCCCAAATGCTCTGGGATGGGTTGGCTGAATTAGGATTAATTTGTCATGTGCCCAAGGAGTTCCGCTTACCGACGCTGACAACGGTTCGGGTTCCAGATGGGGTGCAAGAAGCCGATATCCGTCGCCAATTGCTGGATCGGTATAATATTGAGATTAGTGGCGGTTTGGGTGATTTGGCCGGTAAGGTGTGGCGTATTGGTTTGATGGGCCATAATAGCCGTCCGGAGAGTATTGAACGGTTGTTGAGTGCTTTGGGTGAGTTGTTACCGAGTCGTTAAAAGTTAGCCCATTTCTATCTCTCTGAGATGGCCAGAAGCTATCAAGGGTTAACTCTCAACTGGTATAGTGGGTTTTGTGATCCCCGATTCTGAAAAAAAATCCGTGAAAGCAATTACTCTCCTTGGTTCCACCGGTTCGATAGGTACTCAAACCCTTGATATTGTCTCCGAGCATCCCGATCAATTTCGCATTGTGGGATTGGCAGCCGGTAATAATGTTACCCTTCTGGCACAACAGATTGAGCAATTTCGACCGGAAATTGTAGCTATTTGTAATCCCGATAAATTGCCTGAATTGAAGGCGGCGATCGCCTCAGTCGATCCCCAACCCATTTTAGTCGCTGGAGAAGCTGGGGTCGTCGAAGTCGCTGGTTATGGTGATGCCGAAAGTGTGGTTACTGGAATCGTCGGCTGTGCCGGACTTCTGCCGACCCTAGCAGCCATTAAAGCAGGTAAGGATATCGCCTTAGCCAATAAGGAAACCCTGATCGCTGGCGGGCCAGTGGTCTTACCCTTGGTCGAAGAATATGGTGTAAAATTATTACCCGCAGATTCAGAACATTCCGCAATTTTCCAATGTTTGCAAGGTGTGCCCCAAGGAGGGTTGCGTAAGATTATTTTAACCGCATCTGGCGGGGCATTCCGAGATTGGCCGGTAGAAAAGTTAGCCCAAGCCAAGGTCAGTGATGCCCTGAAACATCCCAATTGGTCGATGGGACGCAAGATTACCATTGATTCAGCCACCCTGATGAACAAGGGTCTAGAGGTGATTGAAGCCCATTTCTTGTTTGGTATGGATTACGATAAGATCGAGATTGTGATTCATCCCCAAAGTATTATTCATTCCTTGATTGAGGTTCAAGATACCTCGGTTTTGGCGCAGTTGGGATGGCCGGATATGCGCTTACCTCTGCTCTATGCTCTCTCTTGGCCAGAGCGAATTTATACAGAATGGGAAACCTTAGATTTAGTCAAAGCGGGCAATTTAACCTTTAGACACCCGGATCATGATAAGTATCCTTGTATGCAATTAGCCTATGCTGCCGGGAGAGCCGGGGGATCGATGCCGGCGGTATTAAATGCGGCTAATGAGCAAGCGGTTGCTTTATTTTTAGATGAGAAAATTGGCTTTTTAGAAATTCCCCAGGTGATTGAACAAGTGTGCGATCGCCATCAAGTTCAGAATACTTCCCATCCCTCCCTAGAGGATATCCTAGAGGCTGACCAATGGGCGAGACGAATGGTTTTAGAAGTCGCAGAGGGAGTCAAACGTGATTTCTTAGTGATGCGCTAACTCATATCAAGTCGGATTAAATACCCTAATTAAACATCCAGGGAGCAAGATGCTCCCACTCCAGTGGGTTCGTGCGGGTTTCCGCAAGCGGACATGAATACAAAAATAGTCGTCAGTCTACAAGATTTGGGTATAACCCGCCCCTACAGAGATCTGTAGCGTAAATAAATAGATTTGATATTACACAACACTCAGAGGGACTTTCTTGCTAATTACTCATTACTTAACAGCGCAAAGCGCTGTATCTAAAGAATTCGAGGAGTGCGGGAGTCTTGCCCGCTTCAACCCAACCTGCTCTGCTATAGGATTGACTGTTCTGGATTAGAGTCCCCAACTCAGTATATTAGAAAAAGTCATATTCTAAAATTTCAGGAGTTTCCTTTCTATGAAAATTAGAAGTGGGCCGCGAATCTGGAGAAGCCTTCAAAGTTTAGGAATTACCCAGAGCATAACTGCCTTCATTTTAGGTGCATCAACAGCAATTTTTACCGCACTGCCCAGTTATAGCGCGGAACAAATTGTTTTAAATTATGGACTCTTAGAATTTTATTTATCTGTTGGGGATCTAGAAGCGTTTGCTGAAGAGGGAACAGTGAGCGACCAACTCGGTTTTTACCTTAAGTTTCTGACACCACAAGGGCAGGAAAATTTTCGTAAAGTTCTAACCGCTCCCTTAGAAGCGCAAGCAGCGTTAGAAGAGGGATTACCTGGAGACGTTGAAGTTGGGCCGGTTGCTATTTCTAAGTTTTTCTCGTCTCCCATGGGTCGGGGAATCATTACAGATTTAGGCAAAATCATACAAACGGACTCGCGATTTAATGGCGGCTTGTCGATTCGTTCAGCCTTGGTTTTATCGGCGGCCGATCCAGAAGGGATGACCTTATTGAACTTTCTGAAAAGATTTCCGACTCGTCAATTACGAGTGAATTCTAATCAAATTTTTTCCCTGCGAAATTTCCTAGAGGATTTAATTAAAACGACTGATAAAGTGGTGGCTGAAATTGAACGCAAAGCCGAGGCAGAAATCCAGAGTGAACCGGATATTGATTATGAGCAACTGCCGGATATTCGGGAACCGGGAGAGAGGGGGTTTACCACGAAGCAAATTGAATTAGTGGATCGAGAGCGCGATCGCCGCTTTTACGTGGATTTGTATATTCCCGAACATCAGAAAAACGAAAAATTGCCGATTTTGATTATTTCCCATGGTTTAGCCAGCCACCCCGAACACTTTACACGCGGCGGCTCGATTTTGGCTTCCCATGGGTTTTTCGTCGCCATTCCCCAACATCCCGGCAGTGACTTGCAACACTTGCAAGCCTTGCTCACGGGTCGGGAATTTGAAGTGTTTGAGCGGTTGGAATTTATTAATCGCCCCCTAGATATTCAATTTCTGATCGACGAGCTAGAGCGACGCAACGCCTCAGAATTTGGCGATCGCCTCAACTTGGAAGCCATTGGGGTTGGGGGGCATTCCTTTGGCGGTTATACTGCCCTGGCTTTAGCTGGAGCAACCATTGACTTTACTATCCTAGAACAGCAGTGCCAACAGATCTTAGGATCGGCAGATATTGCCCTGCGTTTGCAATGTCGCGCTCTCAGCTTAAACCCGGAAGAATATCAACAGCATACCTTACACGATCTTCGTGTAAAAGCTATCTATGTTCTTAACCCAGTTAGCCGCTTATTTGGGCGATCGGGCATGGAAAAAATTGATATTCCGGTCTTAATTTCTGGTGGAGATAGCGATCCAGTCACTCCCCTGATTTCCGAACAAGTACAACCTTTTACCTGGCTAACCACACCCCATAAATATCTCTGTCTTCTTTATGGTAGCTCCCACACCGAACAACTGACCAAGCTCACCATGTCCTTAGTCCCTCAAGTCGGAGAACTGGTAGAACCCGATCCGCAAATTGTCGGGACTTACATTCGCGCTCTGGCTGTGGCCTTTTTCAATGTTCATTTGCTCAACAAGGACAGTTATCAACCCTATTTAACGGCTGCCTATTCCCATTCCATTACCGTCTTTCCCTACACCCTCAACCTGATTCACTCATTTACTCCAGAAGATTTGGAATTAATCATCAGCCAACCCCACTAGAGACGCTGAAGGGCGATCGCCCGAGTGTTTCGATTAAGGCAAAAGGCAAGAGGGGAGAGGACTTAGGAGCGCTGTAAATTGCCATAGGGTTAAACCCTCAACGACAAACCAATCCGTTTCAACTTCTCATTCACCTCCAAAACCCTCACCTTCACCACCTGTCCTACCTTAACAATATCCTTCGGATCGCTCACAAAATAATCCGCCATTTCAGAAATATGAATTAACCCATCCTGATGTACCCCAATATCCACAAACGCGCCAAAATTCACCACATTAGATACCACCCCCTCCAAAATCATTCCCTCTTTCAGGTCTGTAATCTCATTGATGCCCTCTCTAAACGTCGCGTATTCAAATTTGGCTCTAGGGTCGCGTCCCGGCTTCTGAAGCTCATTTACAATGTCTTTGAGCGTCGGCAATCCGATCGCCTCCGTCCGATACTTCTGTAAATTCACTTTACCCACCCGATCCGCAATTTCACCAACCCTCGCTAACGGCAAATTTAGATCCTTCACCATCTGTTCCACAATCCCATAACTCTCCGGATGCACCGCCGTATTATCCAACGGATTCTCCCCCTCACGAATTCGCAGAAACCCCGCCGCTTGTTCAAACGCCTTTGGCCCTAACTTCGGCACTTTCAGCAACTGACGACGATTCTTAAACGCCCCATGTTCATCCCGGAACTTGACCACATTCTTAGCAATTGTGGGCGTAATTCCCGACACAAACGACAACAGTTGCATCGAAGCCGTATTTAAATCCACCCCCACATAATTAACGCAACTTTCCACCGTTTCATCCAACTGTTTTTTCAGCAACTTCTGATTTACATCATGCTGATATTGCCCCACCCCAATTGATTTCGGGTCAATTTTCACCAACTCCGCCAACGGATCTTGCAACCGCCGACCAATACTAATTGCACCGCGCACCGTCACATCTAAATCGGGGAATTCCTCCCGCGCCAAATCACTAGCCGAATAAATCGAAGCACCCGATTCATTCACCATCACCTTAATCGGTTTGCGCTCCAAATTCTGCAACACTTCGGTTACAAATTGATCCGTTTCGCGGGAAGCCGTACCATTGCCGATCGCAATCAACTCAATGCCATACTTCCCAATCAGCTTCACCAGAACCCTTGCTGCTTCTTGCCTTTGCCGCTCTCCCTGGTGGGGAAAAATCGCCTGATACTCCAGAAACTTCGCCGTCTCATCCAACACCGCCACCTTACACCCGGTGCAAAATCCGGGATCAATCGCCAGCGTCGGCTTCATTCCCGCCGGAGGAGAAAGCAACAGCTCCCGCAGATTCGTTTCAAAGGTTTGGATAGACTCAATATCCGCCGCCAACTTACACTCATTGCGAATATCCGACGTTAAAGACGGCTTCATCAACCGACTAAAGCTATCCTCAATCACCCCCTGAAACCAGGGACGCAACACCCGGTTACGGGTACGGAGAATCTGCGCTTCTAAGTTTTCTAGGATTTTATCGCGATCGCAATCCAAATCCAGCCTTAAAACCTTCTCCTCCTCTCCCCGAAACAGAGCCAACAAATTATGGGCCGCAATCTTACTCACCGGGGCACTATAATTGCGATACATCTCATATTTCGTCGTTCCCTCCGGATAATCCTTCTTAATTTGGGAAACAAACGCCCCCGTTTTCATCATCTGCTCCCGCACTTGAGAACGCAAAGCCGCCGTTTCCGCAATTTGTTCCGCAATAATATCACCCGCACCTTTGAGCGCCTCTTCCACCGTCTCCACCCCTTTTTCTGGATTTAAATAGGCTTTAGCCAATTCCTCCCAAGACGAAACCGAGCCTTGAGAACGATTCAAATCTTGCAGCAGTTGCGCCAAAGGTTCCAGTCCCTTTTCTTTCGCAATCGTAGCGCGAGTTCTGCGCTTTGGTTTATAGGGCAGATAAAGATCTTCGAGTTCCGTTTTTTGCTGACAATTTTCAATTTGCGCCTTCAGCTCATCCGTCAGTTTTCCTTGGCTCTCAATCGACTCTAGAATGCTCTTTTTCCGCCCTTCCAGTTCCGAGAGATAAACCGAGCGATCGGCAATTTCCCGCAACTGCACTTCATCGAGCGATCCCGTTCTTTCCTTCCGATAGCGAGCAATAAACGGAATCGTCGCCCCTTCTTGCAGCAGTTGCAGCACATTCTCCACTTGAGAGAGATTGAGGTTTAATTCTTGGGCAATTTGTCGCGGAATTTGTAGCATGATTCATTCACAATACTATTTTTAATCAATTTTTGAATAGACCAGATTTTGCCCTCTCCCTGTATCCCTCTCCCACTCCGAGAGGGACTTGTACCCCTTCTCCCTTCGACTTCGCTCCCTTCGACTTCGCTCAGGGCAAGCAGGGCAGCGCCTGCGGGAGAAGGGGTTAGGGGATGAGGGCAAAATGCTGATTGCTTCAAAACGCCATATAAAATAAAAACAATAACCCGTTCAGTAAATAATACTTAACCAAACTCTTGATAATTATCCCACAAATCCGTAGTTTGGCGCAAACTCTGATGGGAACCCTGACCCAAAATCAGGTGATCTAACAACGGAATACCCAACAATTGAGCCGCCTGCAATAACTGTTTCGTTAGCTCAATATCTTCCTCACTCGGTTCCGTGCTTCCCGTGGGATGATTATGGGCAATAATCAAACGACTAGCCCCTTGGCGAATCACTTCCCGAAAGATTTCCCTAGGATGAGCTAAAGTTTCGGTAGCTGTACCGATGGTAATCACTTTAGTGGCTAAAAGTTGGTTTTTCACATCCAAAGATAGGACAGCAAACTTTTCTTGATTTTGCCACATTAACTGATGACTTAAAGCGGCTGCGGCTTCATCGGGACTATTAATTTCTGGCTTCACTGGACGCAATTCAAACACCCGTTTTCCTAATTCAATCGCCGCTAAAATAGTAGTAGCTTTAGCTGGGCCGATGCCATGAATTTTGGTTAATTCTTGGGGACTAATATCGCGCAGCACTTCTAGGGCGTTGCGCTGCCCATCGCTGAGTTCTTTTAACAGATGTTGCCCCAACCCCACGGCGGATAATTTGCCCTTTCCTTGCCCGGTTGCTAATAAAATGGCAATTAACTCGGCTGCGGTCAAATGACTGGCTCCCAGCTCAATGAGTCGCTCGCGGGGGCGTTCGCTAGTGGGGAGATCCAGCATCCGAATACTGTAGGTCATTTCAATTAAAAATTAAAATTTTTCATGTCGGCGACAGCCGAAAAAATTAAAAATTAAAAAAAATTTAGAGGGATCGTGCCCTCTCCTTATATCCCTCTCCCACTCCGAGAGGGACTTATGATCCCACAGGATTTACTCGTAAACATTGGCGGCTTTCAGCATATGATAAGTAATCAACAGTTGAGTGAGTGCCAATGGATAGCTTTGGAGAATTTCGCCAGTTGTGCCTACGAGTTTACCAATTTCGTCGTTGCCTTCTAAGCTACAGAATTTACCTAAATAAGGTACATCATGACAGAGGATTTTTTCCAGTTCTTTCACTTGTTCATCTGTGGCATGGCCATCGACTTCTAAGACATCTACCGGCTTATTCATATCCCGGTCTAATTCGAGGCGAATGGCGGAACTGAGGTGCGATCGGCTCGGTTCCAAAATACCGGTAAAATCAGGGTGAGGAATGGTGGGGCGCAGCACTAAACGAACATCTAATAAGAGGTCATTTTCTTCGGTGCGATCTTGTGGGGGATAGAAGCTGACGACGATATCTGACCATTGCCGTTGGGGACGGATAAACTGCTCCGAGTCAGATTCCCGTTTCCGCAGTTGTGCGATTACCTGTTCTTCAGTATATCCGCGCTTGCGAGTATCGCGCTTAACTTTCCACTGACTGCGGAGATCTTCTGGGGGAGCTAGATAAACTTTAACGTCAAAGCTGTCTCTGGCAACACGGGTGGAGTAACTCAAGAGTCCTTCAACAATCACAAACCGTTTGGGTTCGATATATTCGGGGGGGTCAAACATCCCCGTATCGTGATTATAAATGGGTTTGAGGATGGGTTGACCGGTTCGCAGTAGCCCTAGATGTTGTTGGATAATATCCAGATAATTACAATCGGGATGCAGTGCAGAGATGCCCATTTCTGCCCGTTGTTTACGGTCATATCGGTGGTAGTCATCGGTACAAATCACGGTAACGCTATCTTCTCCAAGCACTTGAGCGATTCCTTTAGTTAAGGTGGTTTTACCAGCAGCGCTATCACCGACAATACCCAGGAGAATTGGGCGGTTAGAAAGGTTACGAGTAGGCATGATTTAGAAGTGATTAAGTCTAGGGGTTAAGCTGACTTATGATACCATGAAAGGGGACAGAGAACAGGAGTCTCTGGTTTACCAGAGGTTGACCAGAGACTGTTTGGGTGTGGGGATCTCAGGGCTGAAGTTAAGAGTGAGCGACTGAATCGAGAAGAGATGGAGTGGTTTGTAGTTGTTTTTGTTTCTGCTTAAACTCTTGAAGTTGTCCGTGAATATCATCTCGGACAATGGTTCGATAGACCATAAAGTGTTCTATGTGGGCACAAACGATGAGGTAATGCTCCCAAACGGCGGGGTTTTGGCGCAGAATTGAAATGAGATAACGCCAGAATTTCCAGCGTGTTTTCCGTTTAACGCCTTGTCGCCAAATAATGATGCTTAGGGCGCGGAGATCTTTCCAATTGGGAAATTTGGCTGGAGGAGTGGCTTTTGGCGCTCCTAGTTTGAGGAAACAGCGATAGGTGCGCTCTAAGAAGACTTCGGGATCGTATAGTGTCCAGAAGGCATCAACAAATTCTTGGGCAATTTCTTCAATGGGACGAGTGGGAATAAAGTTCATTAACGTCCGTTGATTGATATCTTGTCTGCCATCATAAAAGAGTCGTCCTTCTTTTTCTAAGCGATCCCATAGGGCGGTTGTGGGTAGGGCTTGTAACATGCCAAACATGGCGGTGGGAATGGCGGCTTGTTCGACAAAGCGAATGATGCGATCGGCTGCTCCTTTTTTTTCTCCATCAAAACCAATGATAAATCCTGCCATGGGGCGTAAGCCATGGCGAGTGATGGTATCGACGGCTTCTAATAGAGAGCCTCTGGTATTTTGGAATTTTTTGGTTAAGGTTAAGCTCTCTTCATCGGGGGTTTCGATCCCTAAGAAGACGGCATCAAAATAGCATTCGACCATGAGATCCATCAGTTCTGGATCTTGCGCTAAATCTACGGATGCTTCTGTGTTAAATCGGAATGGATAGTGATGTTCGGCTTGCCAAACTTTGAGTTCTTTGAGGAGCCGTTTGACGTTGCGTTTGTTGCCGATAAAGTTGTCATCGACCATGAATACGCCTCTGCGCCAACCGAGTTCATAGAGGTAGTCGAGTTCTTTTAAGAGTTGCTGGGGGTCTTTGGTGCGCGGTTTACGACCATAGAGGGTGATAATATCGCAGAATTCGCATTGAAAGGGACAGCCACGGGAAAATTGCACGGACATGGAGTCGTAGGCATCGAATTCTAGCAGGTCGTAGCGGGGAATGGGGGTGATGGTTACGTCGGGTTTTTCGGTGGCTCTCAAGATGCCGCTAGTTTCGCCTTTTTCTAAGGCTTCAACCAGTAAAGGTAGGGTGATTTCTCCTTCGTCTAAGACGAGGAAATCGGCTCCTGCGGCTTGTGCTTCGTTGGGGACGGAGGTTGGATAAGGGCCGCCGACAGCGACTAATTTGCCTCGTTTTTTGGCTTCTTGGATTTGGTCAATGAGGTCTTGTTTTTGCACGATCATGGCGGAGAGGATGACGAGATCGGCCCATTCCCATTCGGCTTCGGTGACGGGGCGGATGTTGCGATCGCATAATTTAAAGTCCCACTCTTGGGGTAAAATGCCCGCGACGGTGATCAGTCCTAATGGGGGAAACAGTACTTTGAGGTCTACTAAGTCCAAGAGGGTATCATAAGACCAAAAGGTTTGTGGAAATACGGGATAAATTAATAAGACCTTCACGCTGTGCAACCCCCTCATACCAAAAATTAATGACTTACAGCTTAGTTATAACAATAAAATAGGATTTCATCCGAAATCACTTCTGGAAAACCGCTATGAAAGACAGTTATGACTTTTGACCCCCAACTGGCTTCTCCTGCAAAGACGGCGATCGCCTGTGATGCCGATCCCGGATTTATTGAATGGCTCTCTGTGGCTAATCATAGTCTTATTTTAAGCACCTATCAAGCCGGTAGTGTGGCCGTCATCGGATGGAATGGACAGCAGATTAATCTACTCTTGCGTCAGTTTGATAAACCCATGGGTTTGGCTGTATCCGGCGATCGTTTGGCGATCGCCACCCGTCATCAAGCGATCGTCTGTGCAAACGCTCCCACCCTTGCCACTGATTACCTAGAAAATCAACCGGGGCGCTATGATAGCCTCTATTTACCTCGCGTCAGCTACTGGACGGGAGATCTCAATATCCATGACCTCAGTTTTGGCCAACAAGAGGATATCTGGATTGTCAATACCCGATTTTCCTGTTTAGCCACCCTCAGTCATGATTTTAGCTTCATTCCCCGATGGCAACCCCCGTTTATCACTGAACTTGCACCGGAAGACCGATGTCACTTAAATGGCTTGGCGATGGTGAACGGAAAACCCAAGTATGTCACTGCTCTAGGCAAAAGTAATACCGTTGGGGGATGGCGATCGAACAAAGCCACTGGCGGCATTATTCTGGACGTAGAGACTAACGAAATCATCCTAGATAGGCTTTCCATGCCCCATTCTCCACGATGGTATCAGGGCTATTTATGGATGCTCAACTCTGGTACGGGGGAACTGTGGCGCATCGATCCGAAAACCTATACTTATGATGTGGTTTGTGCTTTACCTGGCTTTGGTCGCGGTTTAGCTTTTGTGGGAAATACGGCCCTAGTCGCCCTCTCCCAAATTCGAGAAACCTCTATTTTTGGCGGTTTGCCCCTGCAAACTCGATTTCCGAGTTTAGTTTGTGGTGTAGCGCTTATTAATGTGGAAACTGGGGAGGCGATCGGCCGCTTGACCTTTTCCAGCGTAGCTCAAGAGTTGTATGATATCCAAGTTCTCCCTGGAGTTAAGCGTCCCACCCTATTAAATTTGGAAAAACCGGCGACTCGCCAAGCTTTTACCGCTCCTGACTTTGCCTATTGGTTGCGTCCTTCCTCAGAAATACGAGATTCTAGCGATCCAGGATAGGGTAAGTTTGGGTACTCTAGGAGGGAAGATATCAAAAAATCTTAAAATCCTCTCACCCGTAATTATTGAACTCTATGGTGATGTTCTCCAAAAGAGAAATCTCTTGATAACATTAACTCGAAAACAGATTACCCCTGACGCACTCTTATCCCTTGCATTTACCCTATATTCCCCTAGGAGAGAAAACTGATGGCTATCAACCCGGTTGGTTCAGAATTTAAAGTTAATAGTACAACGGCAAGCGTTCAACATCTTCCGGCGATCGCCGTAGACAGTGATGGTGATTTTGTCGTTACCTGGACAAGTTATTACCAAGATGGAAGTCAAACAGGAATTTATGGTCAACGCTATAACAGTGCTGGAGTATCTCAAGGTGGAGAATTCCGAGTTAATACTGAAACTAACAATGCCCAATTTGGTTCATCAGTAGGAATAGATGCTGATGGAGATTTTGTTATTACTTGGACAAGCTACGGTCAAGATGGCAGTGGAAATGGTATTTATGCCCAACGCTACAATAATACCGGTTCACCTCAGGGTAGTGAATTTAGAGTTAATACTACTACGAATGCCGCTCAGATTGTCCCTCATGTGGGAATGAGTCCAGATGGGCGTTTTGTGGTGGCTTGGTCAAGTATCGGTCAAGATGGTAGTAGTTTTGGGGTCTATGCTCAACGCTATAACAGTGATGGCACACCAGCCGGTGGAGAGTTCGCGGTTAACAGCTTTACTACTGATTTCCAGTCCTTCCCCGCAGTAGCGATGAATGCCAATGGTAACTTTATCATCGCTTGGCAGAGCAACGGACAAGATGGTAGTGGTGCTGGAATTTATGCCCAACGCTATGACAGTAATGGCAGCCCCGTGGGAGGGGAATTTAAGGTAAACTCCTTTACGGCTGACGATCAGCGTAATCCCTCGGTGTCGATGAATGACAATGGGCAGTTTGTGATTACCTGGGAGAGCGCCAGTCAAGATGGGAGCCAAGAAGGGGTTTATGCCCAACGCTACGATAGCAACGGGGCGGCTGTAGGCGCGGAGCTTCAGGTAAATACCTTTACTACAGGGCAGCAAAAATCGCCGGAAGTCACCATGGATAATAATGGGGGCTTTTATATTACTTGGGAAAGTGCTGGGCAAGATGGTGATGGAGACGGGGTTTACGCTCGGCAGTATAATTCCCAGGGACAACCGCAAGGGGCGGAATTCAAGGTTAATACATTTACTACGAACGATCAGGACAATCCTGTAATCGCCATTTCTGATAATGGGCAATTGGCGATCGCCTGGCAAAGCCAAAACCAAGATGGCGATGCCACCGGAATCTACGCCCAACGGTATGTCTCCAACACCTTGATTGAATTCTCAGAAGCCACCTATCAAGTCAATGAAGATGGCTCTCTCGTCAATGGCGAAATCACCCTCAACCGCAACGGTAATTTAGACGTTACCTCCCAAGTTCAGGTCAATATTACCGGAGGAAGCGCCACCGGGGGAACCGATGGGGATTATGAAAACAATAACTTCCCCCTCACCGTCACCTTTAATCCCAACGAAACCACCAAAACCGTTCCCGTTACCATTCTCCAAGATCAAGAAACGGAATCCACAGAAACGGTTAATTTTAACCTCGATAACCTCAGTAATGCGGAACTCGGTCAGCAGAGTACCACGGTTCTAGAAATCCTCGATGATGATATTCCCGGACTGAAACTCGAACCTGAGACCGGATTAACCACTACAGAAGCCGGGGGAACAGCAACGTTTAATGTCTCTCTCAATACCCAACCTACTGCTAACGTACAAGTAAATCTCACCAGCAATGACACCACTGAAGGGACGGTTTCTCCCGCCACATTAACCTTTACGTCCCAAAACTGGAATGTCACGCAAGCGGTTACCCTGACTGGGGTTGACGATCAAATTGCCGATGGCAACGTTGAGTATACAGTTACTGCCAGCGCCAGCAGTAGTGATAATAATTATAATACCCTTGACCCCGGCCAAGTGACTGTCACTAACACGGATAACGATACCGTCGGCATTACCGTTAATCCCACATCAGGACTCACAACCACAGAAGCGGGAGATACTGACCAATTTACAGTAGTCCTGAATACCCAGCCAACGGCAGATGTGACCATTCCAGTCAGTAGCAGCGATACCACAGAAGGAACCGTTACGCCCCAAAATCTGGTGTTTACCCCCAGCAACTGGGATACAGCGCAAACCGTTACAGTGACGGGAGTTCCCGATAATATTGAGGATGGCGATATTTCTTATCAGGTACTGCTGGCGGCGGCTACCAGTACAGATCCTAGCTACAATGGCATCGATCCTAGCGATGTCTCTGTTGTCAATGCGGAAGTGGGACGAGTCATTCTAGAAGAGTCTGGGGGGAATACAGCCCTTACAGAAGGAGGGAATACCGATACCTATACCCTTCGTCTGAGTCGTGAGCCGATTGGTAATGTGATTGTTTCCGTTAACTCTGATAATCAATCAACAGTTGCACCGCAAACGGTTGTGTTTACTCCTAACAGTTGGAATATTGCTCAAACGGTTAGTGTTGAAGCTATTGATGATAATGTGCAGGAGGGAAACCACAGTAGTGCCATTACTCATGCGGTTAATGCTCCGAGCGATCCCGGTTATAACAACTCTCCTGTGCCAACGGTAACTGCTGCTATTACGGATAATGATGGTTCTCCTCCTCCGGGGAATGGTTCCGTCGCTATTGTCGAATCGGGTGGGAGTACCACTTTAACTGAAGGAGGAGCAACAGACACTTATACATTGGTGTTAAGTCAACAACCTTCTGCTGATGTGACGATTACGGCGACACCGGATAGTCAATCTACAGTGAATCCGACCACGTTTACTTTTACTGCCGCTAACTGGAATAGTCCACAAACGGCAACTCTCACTGCGGTCGATGATACGGCAGTGGAAGGGAATCATAGTAGTGTGATTCGCCATACCAGTAGTAGTGCAGATGCGAATTTTAATAATATTACTCTGGCGAGTGTGACTGCGGCGATCGCCGATAACGATACCACCCCCACCCCAACTCCCACACCAACTCCCACACCCACCCCAACCCCCACCCCCAGTCCCACCCCTTCCGATCCGGTTGCCCCCCCCTCTAATCCTACTCCTCCCACCCCAAGTCCCAGTCCTACACCTGCCCCTGGTAATGCAGGAAATAACAACATCTTTGGAACTGCCGGGAATGATGTCATTAATGCCGGAGCTGGAAATGACCAAGTTTCTGGTTTGCAAGGCAATGATTTAATCTCTGGTGGCTTAGGAAATGATGGTATTAATGGAAATGAGGGTAATGATGGCATTAATGGTAATCAAGGGAATGACCTCCTCTATGGGGGGCAAGGCAATGATGTCGTCCGGGGCGGCCAGAATGAAGATACCCTTTATGGTAACCAGGGAGCCGATCAACTCTTTGGAGACTTAGGCAACGACCTGCTCTATGGTGGTCAGAATAATGATACCCTCAATGGCGGCGATGGCAATGATACCCTAAGCGGCGATTTTGGTGCAGATATCCTTTTTGGAGGTTTGGGTGCAGATACCTTTGTACTGCGTACCAGTACGGCAGTTAATCAAATTGAACAAGCTGATTTTATTGCCGATTTCCAAGTTGGGGTCGATCGCATTGGCTTAACCGGTGGCTTAACAGCTCAGAATTTACTCCTGCAAAATGTGGCTGGAAATACGGTGATTCGGGTGAATCCATCGGGTCAAATTCTGGGAATTATAGCCAATACCCCACCGGCGGCTCTCTCTGTGAATAGCTTTGTTGCGGTTAATATTGGCGTAGTTTAATCCCCATAGATTCTGTAGGGCTTAAACCTTTTTGCACCCCTACAGAATCACTATTCAACTGAGTAAGGAGACCTTAATGAATTTAACTGCTACTGAATACAAATATATAGAATTGAATGAAAGTAACGTTCCCTACATTGCGGGAACAACGATGAAAGTTATTGAATTAATTGCCGGTCATCTTGCTTTTGGCTGGAGTCCTGAAGAAATTAAATTTCAACATCCCTATTTAAGCATGAGCCAAATTTATTCAGCATTAGCTTACTATTGGGATAACAAAGAAAAACTAGATGCTGATATTCAAGAACGATTTGAGAGGGTTGAAAAGTTGCGCCAAGAAGCTGGTGAATCCGCTTTGGTTAAAAAACAGCGCTTCGCGCGGTAATAGGTAATAGGTAATGGGTAATTGATAGTCAGGTTGCAGAATGGGATCGCGCCTTGCTATAGCTTTGATATCGAACAAGCGGGCAAGATGCCATTTGCCAGTATTTGTAAACACTATTGTAACCCAGTTGGATATCAAGGGATAACTCGATTTCGGTTATCCCATAGAGTATTTAATCTTGAGGCAATTGGTAATCAACTCCTTGGGCTTCCTGAATAGTGCGGATCTGACTCCAATCGATTTGATAGTCAATGGGGATAAATTTATCTTCTCCTGTGCCAGCAAATTCACGCTCTAAGCCGCTTCCTGACCAGTTAAAGGTTAAAAATGCCTTTTCGATCGCCTTCACCAGTTCTGGATCTAAATTGTGGGCATACCCATAGGCCGCATTGGGGAAGGTTTGGGATTGGTACAGGGAGCGGAATTGACTACAGTCGGCTTCCTGGCGATTGCACATCAGTTGCAGGACATCGTTGGCAATGGCTGCGGCTTCATAGGTTTGGTTTTGAATGCCGAGGATAGACTGTTCTTGAGACCCGGAAAATACGGCGGTATAGTCTTCCTCCGGCTTGAGATCGTAGCCCGCTTCTAGGAGAGCGCGGGGTAAAATATATCCTGAATAGGAGTTAGCATCCGTGAAGGCTAACTGACGGCCAGATAGGTTTTCTAGCCTATCTAGAGGGCTGGAGATATGGGTGATGATTTCCATTTCATAACCAAATGTGCCATTAGAAGCGGCCATCATGGCAAAGGGGACAAAACCGGCTTGATTCACGGCGATGGGAACGGTGCTGGTGCTAAATCCAGCAATGTGAAGTTGACCGTCTTTTAAGGCTTGGATTTGATCGGCTTTTGAGTCTAGGGCGAGGAATTGCACTGTTTTGCCTGTGGTTTCGGATAAATGGGCCATAAATTCTGCCCAAACGGATTCATATTTGGCGGCATCAGGAATGGGTAGATAGGCAAACACTAGGGGGTCTGGATTGACCCATTGCTCTGGGTTTTCTGGGGCATCGGCAACCAGGTCTTGATTGCGATCGCAGTAGGGTCCATCCATCGCGTCCGGGCGATCGCATTCTCCCTGAGTTGTTTGTTCGCTTTGCTCTGTAGGCCCTTGAGAAGGGCTACATCCTGCCAAAGTCAGCAGGAGTGCGCCGCTCAGAAGCAGCACAGATACTGGATTAATCCCCATTCTTTGAGTTGAGTTCATCATTAAAACATCCTGGAAAAATCAGTCATTATACTTAATCTCTCATCCATAAATATTGCGCTCTGTAAAGAGTCCTAAATTTGTGTAAACAATGCTGGCACTCTGAAAAAACTATGTTATTGTAAACAATATAGACACCAAAGCAAGTAATTAAACTATTAAGTTTGGGTTCTAGAATCGGTGTCTAGCCTCTAGAGTCCAGCCGCAGTTGAACGTAGTCCTCCAACCAGTGGCACACCCCCTGCACAGTCAGCGGTTAAGCCAAACCTGAAGTCCGGAAAGACAGGATTATGGGAAAGCCTAAAGGGTATGACTGCGAAGTATGAAAACCTTAGTAAGTTGATTGTATTTGTTCACTTTTTTAACTCGTAAAACCCTGAAAACTAGAGTTTCTCAAGAATACTTAGTTTAGGTCTAGCCGCCTCCGGTTAGACCTAACATCGTTTTAAGCCATTTCTCTTTAACATTGTCATTAATCGATACAGCGCTTCGCGCGGTAATGGGTAATGGGTAATGGGTAATGGGTAACTGTACCTCATAACATCGAAAAACGCTGTATATTACTGGAGTGGGAGCATCTTGCTCCCTAGGTTTTTAATTTTCCTAAGTGTTTTTAGATCTGGAATCACCGTAGCTTCAGCCCGGTTAGGATATCACCGGAATCTCAACCACAAATTCCGTACCCTGTTCCGGACTCGATTCAAACCATAAACGCCCATTATGTCTTTGAGTGATAATTTGATAGCTAATCGATAGCCCCAAACCCGTCCCTTTACCAATGGGCTTAGTGGTGAAAAAGGGATCGAATAAACGCGGTTGTGCAGATTCTGGAATGCCTGAGCCATTATCGTGAATGCGAATGGAAATCCAATCGTTTCTGAGGGTTTCGGTTGTAATCGTAATCTGGCTGGGATTTTCCTTCAAACTTTGTGGGTCTAATTGATGATTGCGCTCTTCAAGGGCATCAATGGCATTACTCAACAAATTCATAAAGACCTGATTAAGTTGCCCTGGATAGCACGTGATTGAGGGAAGTTCTTGATAATTGGTACTGACTTCAATAGCTGCACAACTCTGAGAGCATTTGAGACGATTTTGTAAAATCATCAGAGTGCTATCAATCCCTTCATGCACATTAACTTGCTTAACTTCAGCTTCATCTAAGCGGGAAAAATTTCGCAAAGATTTGACAATTTCCCGAATCCTCACTGTTCCGACTTGCATCGATTGCAGGGTTTTGGGAAAATCTTCAAGCAGGAAATCGAGTTCGATCGCCTCAATTTCCTCTTGGATGGGTTCTGGAGGCTGGGGATAAGACTCGCGATAGAGCTGCACCAAGGATAACAGGTCTTCGGCATAGGTTTGGGCGTGGGCTAAATTCCCGTGAATAAAACCAACCGGATTATTGATTTCATGGGCAACTCCAGCCACCATTTGCCCCAAACTCGACATTTTTTCACTTTGGATCATCTGAGCTTGGGTTTGTTGTAGTTCTTCCAATGTACGATTGAGTTGCTGGGTGCGCTCTGCCACTTTGAGTTCTAAATCATCTTTGGATGCTTGCAATGCCTTAAACGTCAGTTGTAACTGAGCCGCCATCCGATTAAAGGCTTTAGCGAGGGTTCCTAACTCATCTTCTTGGGAGAGATAGACTCGTTGCGTCCACTGTCCCTTCGAGAGCTTCCATACCGCTTCAGTCAGGTTGGTTAAGGGTTGGGTCACCCAACGACTAAAATACCAAGTGATGGAACCGACAACAATTAACGAGAGGATACTGAGGAGAATGGCTGAACGATGATAAGACTGCTGGGGAGCCAAGACTTCTGATTTTTGCTGCATGAGGACGATTCCCCAACCGTTGGCTAATTGGATACTGGTGGATAACCAACGGATGCGATCGCGATCTGTAAATTCTAAGAACCCTTCTTCACCCCTTAAAAGACGTTGAACCGGGGGATAGTAGCTGAAATCCTTAAGGCTATTTTGCACCAATCGGTGATTGGGATGGGCTAACAGTTGACCTTGTTCATCGACGAGGAAGGCAAAACCCGTTTCGCCGATTTCGGTCATATCAATGACCTTTGAGATTTCGGTTAACACCATACCCACGCGGATCGCCCCTTGAGGCGTAAGGCGATCGCCCCCTTGGGCATAAATGGGAGCGGAAAAAATCACTGCCGGTTCTCCCGTCCGTCGAGTGATAATGGTTTCGCGGGTAATGGGTTGCCCTTTGATGGCTTCTTGGAACCAACGGCGATCGCTAAAATTCAGTCCTTTCACCGTTTCTTGTTCGCTCAGAGCCACAATATCTCCCTCTGGGTTCGCAGCGCCAATGCTCCAAACCTGCTCTTGATAAGTACGGTGAGTAGAGACTAACAGGGGGCGCAACTGTTGGGGAGTGAGTGGAGAGACACCCGGTTGACGGCTGAGGTTTTGCACCAGTAACCCATTCATCCGATCCCATTGGGTGACGCGATCGGCTAATCGTTGGGCTTGAAGGTCAAGAATTTGCTCCGTTTCCTCATTGATAATTCGTCCAGCGTGGAAAGCTTGCAATTGCAGAGCGCCCAAGACAATGGGCACAACCCCTAACAGGATAAAGAGAGTCATGCGCGATCGCAAACTTCCCATCAGTCCGATCCCAATCCGGCGCTCTGAAAAAGCACCACGGCTAGAAATTATCTTTCTAGCAGAAGAAAAAGGAGATAGAGTAACCATGGAGAACCTCGCGTAAACCGCCCACTTCAAACCCTGGAGAGATTGAAGTATTACCATCTTAAGATTTAGATGTGAAAAACTTGTGACAACCCCCCCATCTTGATTAAGAAAGGGGACTTTATCCATTCTCTACTCGCCTTTGCCACATATCTTCAAAAAGATTTAAAAAGCAAAATTTAAGTTTTCTGTATTCTTGGTCGAAATGGGAAAATTCAGCCTATCGTAGAAACGGATGACACCCAGTTGTCCTCCCTAACATGAGGTTTGCTGAACTTAACTCATATGAATATTTTACTGATTTTTATTCGTTCCCTCTGTTTAGCTATTGTCTTAAGTTTTGTTGCCCCTTGGATGATTATTGGAGGGGTCATGCTCGGCCTAGATTTAGGAACTCAAATTCCTGGATTAACCACCCTATCCCAAACCGGGGAAAGCTTCATTTGGCATATCTTAGCTATTTTTGGTAATGGAGAACCCCTAGAAGGATTACTGGTTCTTGGCGTAACCTGTAGCCTAGTAGGGGCGATGTTTGATGCCTTTGCTTTTTATCGAGAACAAATTTGGCATAGTCATTAAGTCATCTGGCCTAATGTCTAACATGACAAATTTGTTTATGAAGTTTGTTTAATCAGCAAGGCTACCGGAAACTGGTTGAGAATCTCCCGCATCCACAGCGTATTTTCACCTTGGATTTCTTGCCCCGTAATCGCATCTTTCCACACCGCAGAAGGCCCCGTGGGTAAAGAAATCCGGGTTTCATGCCAAACTTGTTCCCCCAAGGGATATTCATCTTCCTTAATTAATTTCGTTAAAAACCGAGGAGCGATCGCGATCGCACTTTGCTCATTCCAAGTCCTCATAAACGTAACAATATGATATTTCAGGCTCCCATTCACCGGCAATTTCTGGTAATCTCCCCGTTGAAACAAATCTTGATAGTCTTGACGGGCCTTGAGGATTTGGGCAATAGTGAAAAGCTTAATCTTGCCATCTTCCGGATTCTTAAGCAGATCCGCAAATAAAGCAGACTTATTCTTTTTCCACTGCGATCGGATCTCGTTCAACAACTTTAACCGCTTCTTAAAGTCTACCGGCCGCCGATTATCCGGATCGACCAACGTTAAATCCCATAACTCCGTTCCCTGATAAAAATCTGGAACCCCCGGAACCGTAATTTTGATCAGCGTTTGCGAGAGAGAATTAAAAATTCCATAATGTTGAATCTTCTGCTGGAACTTACGGAAAGACGGTAAAAACTTATTTTGCTTCGTCTCCTTAAACAAACTATCCACAAACTTCAAGAACCCTTCCTCATAGGCCGTATCCGGACGCAACCAAGCCGTATTCACCTTCGCTTCCCGAATGGCCTTAATTAAATAATCCTTGATCCGTTGCACAAATTCCCCTTTATCTTGGTCATCAAAGGGATAAATTCCCAACAGAGTCTGATAGAGAAAATATTCATCATTGGGAGTGGGCACATCCAACCCGCGCACCGTATCCTTATAACCCGCATTCATCTTCTTCCAGGTTTGCAGATAGGTACTCCATTCCTCCGGAATTTCCGACAGCACATTAATTCTAGAGCGCATATCTTCCCCCCGTTTCGTATCGTGGGTAGACGTGCCATTCATCGCATGGGGCCAATCTGAACTGCGCTCTTGATTAAACCCATGAAACTCCTCTAGAGAAAACCCAAAGTGACCCGGTGTAGAACCCACTTCATTTAAGGAAACCAACCGGTTATAGATATATAAAACCGTATCTTCTACCGACTTGGCCATCAGCGGCCCCGTGAACTGCTGCTGACGCATGACAAAATGCAGCCACTGCTTTTTATCCTCTGGAGTTAAATTGTCATCAAATTGCAGCAACAAGAATTTTTGAATAAAATTAATCTCATTAATTAGCTCATTCAAAAAGCTAGGAATATTTTCTTGGGTCTTCGCAATAACCTGGGCAATACAATCCTGATCGAGTTTGCTCACTTCATAATTGACTTCTTCACCACTGACTTCACCGCTAATATAGGTTCGATAGACCGAGAAAGCCGCCATCACTTCCACCAAAGCCGCTTTTAAACCATAAATGGTAAAATCACTCGAATAGCGATACTGGTCAGCAATCCGTTTGAGCAAATGGGCAAGGTTATCAATATCTCCGGCTAGATGCTTTTCCAGAATCTTGCGCTTATTTTCGTCAACTAACTTGTCGCACTTCAAAACATCGCCGATAAATTGACTATAGCAGTGGTCAAATTCGGCTTCGGCTTCTTGGTAGCAAAAAATGCCATTTAGATAATTTAAAAAATCATAACCGGTCGTTCCCTCAATGGGCCAATTCACCCTCAATTTTTCATGGGGTTCCAGAATTTTTTCCACCACAATATAGGTATTTTCTGCCTGATTTCTCAGCCGGATGAGGTATTGCTTGGGATCGTACAAGCCATCAATATGATCGATTCTTAATCCAGTAATTTTATTGTCTTCTATCAACTCCAAAATCAGCTTATGACTTTGATCGAAAACCGCTTGGTCTTCCACCCGCACACAAATTAAATCATTAACCGTAAAAAAGCGACGGTAGTTGAGTTCTTCATTTCCCACTTTCCAGAAAGAGAGCCGAAAGAACTGCTCATCGAGTAAGTCATCGAGAAGATCAAAACTTTCGGGTTTACCCACTTCTCCATTAAATACTTCAATATTTTTTTGTATAAAGGCTTGGATTTCTGGATTGTCATTCCACAATTCCCAAATCATACTTTTGATAAAGCTGATTTGTTCGTACCGTTCTGGATGACCCGAACCAGGGGGAATATATTGAATGGCATTAATCGCATATAATACGCCGAGGAATTTAACAAAATCTGGATTTTTTCTACCCAGTTTATTTCGTAATCGCTCAGAGTCATGGTCTAATATTTTACTATAAGATTCAATTTGGATCGGAAATTTCCAATCCCAATAGTTAATTGTAAATCCATTTTGATCGTAGTGAATTTTTAGTTCTCCACTTTCTAGACAATCTCCATAAAATCTGCCTAAAAATGGGGCTAAAACTCGATGTCTAATGCCTTCGTAGGGATGTTCCCAATCAATATCAAAATAGTCTTTGTACTGGGAGTTTGGCCCGTTTTCTAGCACATCTACCAACAGAGGATTTTGGCTGCTAAAGGCCATGTGGTTGGGAACAATATCTTGTATCCAACCCAGTTCGCGTTTTTGCACGAGTTCAATTAATTTTTCAAACTCTTCATTGCCACCGAGTTCTGGATTAATTTGATTGGGATCGACAACATCATAACCGTGAGTGCTGCCACTTTGGGATTTTAAGATAGGGGAAGCGTAAATATCAGAAATTCCTAATTCTGATAAGTAGGGAAGAATGGACTGAGCCATTTCAAAGGTAAATTGGGGCGTGAATTGGAGTCGATAGGTTGCGGTGGGAATTTTCATAGAGTCGTAGATCGGAAAAACATTCAGGATTGATTATAGCGTCAATCCGGGGGTTAGGCACACTATTGATGGAGTTTAACGCTAGGATTGAGTATACAAGACAAATCCCCAACGGGAGAGAGTGATGTCTTTACCAGCGCTCAGTTCTTGGGGGTTGGTTTGTCCGGAACCATTCCATTGTGGATCGGCAGCATCGAGCATTTTTGTCCAAACTCCAGGGGGAAGGGAGGGGGTGAAAGTAATGGGTTCGGAGTTGAAGTTTAGACAAGCATAGAGATGGGATGAGTTGGCTTGACGATGGAGGATAATGACGGAGGTATCTGGGGGTTGGATAACTTGGGTATGCTCTTTTTTCAGGGAGGCTAAAGCGGGGTGAGTTTTGCGGAGTTGAATGAGGGTTTTATAGAGCGATCGCAAAACTTGATGTTGTCCCTGTTGCCCTAATTCCCAGTTTAAGGTAGATTCCTGAAAAACTTCAATACTTTGGGGATCGGGGACTTCTTTTTGCCAACCAAAGGACTTGAATTCTTCGGCTCTTCCCTTACGCACCCCTTCGACTAAATTGGGGTCGCCATGGCTGACAAAATACTGAAATGGCGCAGTTTCACCGTATTCTTCGCCCATAAAGAGCATGGGGACAAAGGGGGATAGCAAAACGGCTGCTGCCGCTAATTTTAACCGATCGAAGCCGACTAGGGCGGTAAGGCGATCGCCCGCTAATCGATTTCCCACTTGGTCATGATTTTGGATACAGACCACAAAACACTCCCCAGAGAAGGCTTTAGACGAATTTCCATGGGAGCGCTGACGATGAACCGAATACTCACCCGAATACACATAACCCTCCCGATAAGCCTTCGCCAAGTGGCTCACCTGACCAAAATCCTGATAATATCCCGAAGTTTCCCCCGTTAACAAACTATGGAGCGCATGGTGAAAATCATCGCACCATTGACTCTGATGACCCCATCCTCCCGTCTCCCTAGACTGAAGAACTCGCACATCATTTAAATCACTTTCAGCAATCAAATAATGGGTATATCCCCACCGTCGATCCAGCTCTTCCACGGCTGCCCCTAACTGTTGCAGAAAAGGTTGGGCACTAAAATCATAAATGGCATGAACCGCATCTAAACGCAGGGCATCGATATGATACTCCTCTAGCCAATAGAGGGCATTTTCAATAAAGAAATTGCGAACTTGGTCGCTCTGGGCATCATCATAATTGACGGCATCACCCCATGGAGTCCGATATTTGCTCGTAAAATAGGGGCCATAATCCCAAAGATAGTTACCCTCTGGGCCAAAATGGTTATAAACCACATCAAGAATGACGGCAATTCCGGCTTTGTGGCAAGCACTCACCAAAGTTTTCAGACCATCTGGCCCTCCATAGGACGCTTGCACCCCATAGAGATAAACCCCATCATAGCCCCAGTTACGAGTACCGGGAAAGGGAGCAACGGGCATAATTTCAATGGCGTTAATGCCTAAATCGAGTAAATCGGGGAGTCGGTCAATAATGGCTGTAAAGGTTCCTTCGGGGGTAAATGTGCCCACATGCAGCTCGTAAATCACATATTGGTCTAGGGGCAAGCCTTTCCAATCGGGATCTTCCCAGACAAAAGCCTGACGATCGACCACTTGGGATGCATCGTGAACTCCTTTCGGTTGCAAAGAGGACGCGGGGTCAGGACGGTCGAGGCTATTATCTAGTTGATAAAAGTAGCGGGTTCCTGGTTGAACCTCACTGACAGTTGCCGACCAATACCCCTGTTCATCTCGTGAGAGGGGTATTAACTTCTCTTGGGGAGAAACTAAGTGAACCGCAACTTCTTGGCGTTGAGGGGCCCAAACTCTAAATTCGCACTGGTTGTTTCCCAAGTATTGAGATCCAATTTTCATCTGTTCAAGACCCTTGAGTGCATCATTAAGATATTAATACAGGATGGGCCTTAACCCCAGATGGGGGAATGGGGGAATCCGCCAGCGCTAACCTACTCAGTCTCTTCTTCCGCTTCTGGGGGTGGAGGGGGTGGTAATTCAGCCGGCAATAAGGCGTTAATTTCCATTTCTGTCGTTAACTTGGGCGTATTCTGAGCCACTAAACTCCCCCCTTGGTACAGTACCTCTTGCGAGTTCGGATCGACCGTTACTCTCATCGACTCAACGACCAACAAGGGTTGCAGACGCTCAAGATTGAGTAACACCAACCGAGTCTGATCGAAGGTTCCGGAAAATTGGAGACGGTAACCCCTGCGTCTGAGTTTACCATCGACTTCTGTACCCAAAGAGCCATCATCGACTAATTGAATACCCTGAGAATCTGGCTCAAACTGAATTAACTCGACTCCCCGTTCCTTGAGAATGCGGTTAATATCCAGTAGTAGAGTCTCTAGAGCGGCATCATTGGCGAATAAAGTGGTAACTTCTTGGCTTTGCTGTTCGGCTAACTGTTGGTCTTCTTGAGCTGCCAGAAGTTGGTTTTGCAGTTCCTGCTCTTGTTTAACCTGAATTTGTTTATCATTGACTTCCGTTTGCAGTTCGTTGGTTCTTTCCATGGCTGGCTGCAACTGGCTGATGAACAAATATCCAGCGATGCCTAAGCCAACCACACCAATACCAATGCCAATAATTAGATTAATTGGACTACCGCCTTTGCCCTCTTCTTCGGCCCCGACGGTTCCTAAATCTCCTGCTAGTGTCATTATTCTAAAATCCCCTTTTGTCTTAATGTTTCAATCCGACTGACTAAGCCAATGGCTCCTTTACTTTCGAGTTGGGCCATTAATTCTGATGCCCCCTTGTCGGATAGGGGGGTTTCAATGTTGAAAGCCACCACATCCGGGAGGGTTACTTGTAAGTCACTGCCTTCTGGCACTTCGACGCGAGTGTTGTTCGCTTCCAGCCTTGCCCGTAGGAGTTCCGTATTGTCGCCACCGAGAAAATCGGAGTTTTTCAGCAGCAGCATAAAATCATTGACATCATCAAAGCTGCGGGCGGTTCCGGCAATTCGTAATCCGTTGACATCTATGGTTGCGTTCGGGTTTTCTTCGGGAGGATTCGGATCGGGCAGTTCGATATCTATTTGTTCAACGCTACTAATCTGAATGGTTGCTGGGGCGCGATCGCGGATTTCTTGCAGCAGGGCTGACCAAGGTTTAATCTGGTTAAACACCGTTGCCAGGGCTAGGGTTTGGCCCCGAATGGCTTCGGTTTGGGCTTGTACTGCTTCAATTTCCTGGGTTTTAGACGCTTGTTGTTCAATATTGGCGTTAATGCCATCTAGCTGCGCTTGCAGCTCTGCGTTTTTGGGGTCAACAACAAATAGTTTCCAGCCCAAGATTGCGCCCACGGCGGCTGACCCCACCACTAAACCTGCGATAATGGGAAGTACATCCGTGGTACTGGCACTACTACCACCACCGCCGCCACTTTTTTGGGTGGTTGAGGGAGTTTCTAAATATCCGGGTCTATCTTTAAGAAAATTAATATCAAGTCCATACATGGGTGTTTGCCTCTACATCACATATCGTAAGCCTAGACCCAAAGCGATACCCAATCCAGGCCGCTGGGCGGGAGGGATTTCCATTTCTGCTTCTAAAGATAGAGCTTCAATGGGATCGACTTGGGACGTGGGAACACTGAGCCTTTGAGTTAAAAATTCATCTAATTGACCGATTCCTGCCCCACTACCGGCTAGGAGAAGTTGGGCGACTTCTTGGTTTTCCCCTTGGTTTACATAAAAGTCAATGGATCGGCGCAGTTCATCGGCCAATTCTCCCAATACTCTTACCATAGCAGCCGCGCCAGGGTTGGAGCCAGTCATGCCGGTTTGGACGCTATCCACGGGCGTTAGGGGAATGGTCATGCCTTGGAGAATCTCCGGGTTGCGGGATGGGGGCAGGTTCATGGCTTGACAGAGGGCGTTTTGGATCTGCTGGGTTCCGATGGGAACGGTGCGGGAAAATTGGGGTACTCCATCGACAACGATCGCAATTTCTGTGCCTTCAAATTCGATATTAGCGATCGCCACCGCTTCCCCTAGGGCAAATTGCCGCAACTCCTCGCGAATGGTGCGAATGAGGGAAAAGCTACCAATTTCTAACACATCCAGACGTAACCCCGCCTGCTCAAAGGTATTAATATAATTATCGGTCACTTCTTTCCGAGTTGCCACGAGCAAAACCCGTACCTTTTCAATGCCATCATCATCGACCATCAGATCGAGTTTCTGGTAATCCACATCTGCTTCTTCTCGTGGGAAAGGCAGGTATAACCCGGCTTCCTGATTCAGTACCATTTCCCGCAGTTCATTATCATCTAACTCAGCCGGAACTGGAATCAGACGAGTGACTGCTTCCCGTCCAGAAACCGCAGAAGCTGCATTTTTGACGGTGATTTTATTTTCCGCTAAACAGGTTTGAATCAGTTCTGCCATGGCAGGAGCATCTAAAATTTGTCCGTCTTCATAGATGCCTTCTGGCACTTCTAAGGAGTGGAAGGACTGGAGTTTGTAGGCTTGACCTTTTTTCAGGACTTGAACAATATTAATCTGTTCGGGAGTCAGTTCGACTCCTATCCCTTTTGGCCGTTTCGAGACTAGACTTTTAAGTTTATCAAGAACAATCACAGCAGTAGCTTCTCTAAGTTGGAGTCGGGCGATCGCCTCTTTCTTCGACAAGAGGCGGTAATAATCCTGTTATAGCTTATAGCGGTTCGCCCTGGTAATGGGGAATGGGTCAATTGATTATTGAGCCTGGATGGTTGATAATTATAGCTTTGCTCTTTAGGTTGGTTTATGATGTTCTCTCTTCGTCGTAAGTCGTTTTGGGTGTGGATGGCGATCGCCTTTTGTCTGACTTGGCTCATCAGTTGTGGCGCTCCCCAAACCAACCGTTCTGCTTCCGGGGAAGTGGAGTTTTGGACGATGCAATTACAACCTAAGTTTACGGATTATTTCAACGATCTAATTGCCCAGTTTGAGGCTGACAATCCAGGAGTTACCATTCGTTGGGTGGATGTGCCTTGGGCGGCGATGGAGAGTAAAATTTTAACGGCGGTGGCGGCACGCACGGCTCCGGATGTGGTGAATCTGAACCCTAATTTTGCCTCGACCTTAGCGGCTCGTCAAGCCTGGTTACCCCTAGAGGAGAGCCTGAGTGAAGGCGATCGCCATCTCTATTTGCCCGGTATTTGGAAAGCCAACACCCTCAACGAGATGACCTTTGGTCTACCCTGGTATCTCACCACCCGCATCACCCTCCATAACCAGAGCCTTTTACAAGAAGCGGGTATTACCGAACCCCCCAAAACCTATGCCGAACTCGCCCAAGTTGCTCAACAGGTGAAAGAAAAAACCGGGAAATTCGCCTTTTTTGTCACCTTTGTCCCCGAAGATTCCTCGGAAGTCCTAGAATCGATGGTACAAATGGGCGTGAGGTTAGTAGACGAGCAAGGCAAAGCTGCGTTTAATACTCCTGAAGGCAAAGCAGCGTTTCAATATTGGGTGGATTTATACCAAAAAGGCTGGTTGCCCAGGGAAGTGCTAACCCAGGGACATCGGCGAGCCATTGAACTCTACCAAGCCGGAGAAGTAGCCCTATTATTCTCCGGGCCAGAATTTATGAATGCGATCGCCACCAACGCCCCCACCATAGCCGAAGTCACCCAAAGTTCCCCCCAAATTACCGGAACTACCGGTAAAATAAACGTCGCTGTCATGAACTTAGTCATCCCCCGTCAAACCGATACACCCGACAACGCCCTCAAATTCGCCCTCTTCGTCACCAACCCCGAAAACCAACTCGCCTTTGCCCAAGCCGCCAATGTCTTGCCCTCCACAGTAGAATCCGTACAAGCCTATCAAACCCAACTCAAATCTACTCCCCAGTCCACTCCCCTAGAAACCGCCCGTTTAATCAGCTCCCAACAATTAGACTCCGCAGAAGTCCTCATTCCTGCCATGAAAGGATTAACCGAATTAAAAGGAGCCATTTACGATAACTTGCAAGCCGCCATGTTAGGCGAAAAAACAGTCGATCGAGCCATATCAGACGCAGCCGAAACTTGGGATAGCATCAGTTTTTAAGGCAAATCCAAGATGAGGCAATCTTCTGTGAAGTTGGAAGCCCATACTGTACCGTCCGGTCAGTGTGGGTAGTTCACCGCCCAATGATACACTATAGATTACACTCCCACTGTTCCTCCTACCATCTGCACATAATCCTATGGTCTTTAATTGGTTTCGCCGCCAGTTTAATCGCTCTGAGTCCCCTTCACCATCCCCTGCACCTGCTCCTGAACCGCAACCGGAGCAATCGGAGCAATCGGAGCAGGCTGAACCGGAGAAAACTCAAGAGGCTGTAGATTACCTGGCTTGGGCTAAGGCGGCTTATCAAAATATTCAACAACAAGAAGTCGAAAAATCTTCTGAAGTCGAGGAGAAAGTAGAAGAACCGGAAGCAGAGGTTACCCCGGAAGAACCGGAAGAAAGGGAACCTGCGGTTGAACCTTCAGAACCGGAAGCAGTTGTTGAGAGTACAACTGAACCGGAACCGGAGTCAGAACCGGAACGTGAACCGGAAGCGGTTGTTGAGAGTACAACAGAAACAGCGCCAGAACCTGAAAGTGAACCGAAACCCGAACCCACTCCAGCACCTCTCTCCTTCCTAGAGCGAGCCAAAGCAGAGCGGAGCGCTAGGTTAGAAGAACTGAAAGAAAAGGCAGTTGAAGAACCCGAACCGGAAGAAAAACCCCGCCGTTCTCCAGCGCCGCAAGAGTTAGATGAAGACTTCCTCTGGTCTGCTGAGGTACTCGCCAAGCAAGGCAGGCGACCGGATGAAGTGTCCGTAGAAGAGATTAATTGGTTACAACAGTTGCGCCAAGGATTAGGGAAAACCCGGCGCGGATTGATTAATCAATTAAAGGCGGTTGTGGGTCAAGGGCCCCTTAATGAGGAAGCGATCCTAGAAGTCGAATCCTTGCTATTGCAGGCAGATGTAGGTGTTGAAGCCACCGATCGCATTATCGAACAATTACAAAGCAAACTGCGCCAGGAAAGTTTACCCCCAGAACAGGCGATCGCCTACTTAAAACAACTCCTGCGCGATATTCTTGACTATCCCGGTGGCAAAGCTTACGATACCACCTTTGCCCCACAACCAGATGTCCTCAACATTTGGATGTTAACCGGAGTCAATGGCGTAGGCAAAACCACAACCATTGGTAAATTAGCTCACTTAGCAAAAACATCTGACTATCAATGTCTCATTGGTGCAGCCGACACCTTCCGAGCGGCTGCCGTAGAACAAGTCAAGGTTTGGGGAGAACGCACCGGCACAGAAGTCATTGCCAATCCCAGTAAAAACACAGACCCTGCTGCGGTCGTTTATGATGCCATTACCGCCGCACAATCAAGAAAAGTAGACCTCTTACTCGTGGATACGGCTGGGCGACTGCAAAACAAGAAAAACTTAATGGAAGAACTGAGTAAAATTCGCCGTATTATTGACAAAAAAGCGCCCGATGCAAAGGTAGAATCTCTGTTGGTTTTAGACGCTACCCTAGGACAAAATGGCTTACGTCAAGCCCAAGTGTTTGCCGAAGTTGCCCAACTCAGTGGAGTCGTTTTAACCAAATTAGATGGTACAGCTAAAGGCGGCGTTGCCCTAGCCGTCTCCCAACAACTGGGGTTACCCATCCGCTTTATTGGTGCAGGAGAAGGGATTGAAGATTTACGGCCATTCTCTAGCTATGAATTCGTCGAAGCATTAATTAGCGGATAATTTGGTTTAATTGTTAATTATTAATTGTAAATTGCCATGAATGTTATCTTTCGCGAATTTAACCCCTTTGATGTTTGGATTTGGATGGAATTTAGCACCATTCCCAGTGATGCGGAAAAGCTGTATCTACAAGAAGCCTTGGATGCTTGGTATTATTTGGGCAAGTTGGGCGCATTTAATGCGGAAAATCTGCAAGTGCAAGACGAAGGCTTGGATCTCAGTTATATGACCTATGATGGGGAGCAGGCCGATCGCTCCTTAATGGCCTTGATGCATAATATGGGAGACTTGGAATATCAGGGAAATTGGGGACGCTGTTGGTTTGACCTGGGAACCAGTGACGCTCTGGCTCTGGATATCCTGATTAATGCTTTGCGGCAACTGAGCCAGGAGTATGTTGCCCTTGAAACCCTGATTGTTGGCGGGGTTAATGCAGATTGGCCAATTCCGGAAACCCAAGATACGTTTGTGCAGTATTAATCCTCATGTCTAAGAAGAAGCCAAAAATCCGCGTTATTGCTCTGGGGCTGATTCGAGACGGCGATCGCCTCTTCCTCTCCGAAGGCTATGATAAAGATAAAGACCAAACCTTCTATCGCGCATTAGGGGGAGGCGTTGACTTTGGGGAAACCTCCCGCGAAGCACTGCAACGGGAATTTCAGGAAGAATTAAACGCCGAACTCACCGAAATCGAGTATTTAGGCTGCATAGAAAGCATTTTTACTCATCAAAGTAAACCCGGCCACGAAATCATTCAACTCTATCGCGCCCAATTTGTAGACCCCATATTCTATCAGCAAAACCGCTTTACCTTCCACGAAAACAAGCGCAGCAAAACCGCCCTCTGGGTGAATATTGAGGCGTGTAAATCGGGGGAAGTGCGAGTCGTCCCCCCAGAATTTTTAGCCTATCTCTAGTCTCGATCTTTAACTGCTCTTTTGATCTGTGTCAACCAACTGCTGCTTCAGGTTACGAATTGCTGCGCTGGTGTTTCGCTGATAAGCAAGGGTCAAACATTGGGCAACGACATCCGCAAGGTTTACCTCTGGGAAATATTGGCTTTGGGATTGAACACTATACTCATCCCCTTGAAGTTGGTAAATCAAGAGTTTTTGGTTACGAAATAACCAAACTTCTGGCACTCGATAGGGCAGATAATCCTGGGCATCTGAATAACTGGTGACATCAATTTCCAATACCAAATCTGGCGGGGGATCATGGAGCCAATCAATCCGTTCCTTACCTGAAACAGCTTGCCAATGGTCAATATAAAAACAATAGTCCGGCTCAATGCCACTTTCTTCTGGCAGTTGCATCGTCACTGGGGTAAAGGCATCATATTCGCGCCCTGTCCAATCCAGCAACACTTTGATCAGGTCTGCGATAAGACTGGCATCTCGTCCATGTTTTGCCAAGGGAGACATGAGGAAGACTTCTCCAGAATGATATTTAATGCGGGGAATGGAACCGTCCCCCCGGCGATCGCATAAGGTTTGATACTCTTGCCAGGTTCCCGGTAGCCGCACCACACTACCTGGTGGCAGTTGAATTTCGTCACTAGAAATAACCGCATACATGGTGGAGTTCCTCAAATGGATTGAGCATAACCTTCTTATTTTAATAGTATTGGGGAAACGCCCGCGATCGCTTGTTCCCCTCAGAAGGCTATGATCAAGATCGAGACCAAACTTTCTATCGCGCCCAATTTGTAGACCCTACTTTTTATCAACAAACTTGCTTTACTTTCCACGAAAACACTCACAAGAAAACTGCCCTCTGGGTCAATATTGAGGACTGGAAATCGGGAAAACTTCTAGTCGTTCCCCTAGAATTTTTAGTCTATTTCTAGTGTTGTCAAAACTGGTAGAGGCAAAAAACTTTTCGCCCCTACGAGACTTATCGGAACATACTACTAACCGAACTATCTTCATGGATACGCCAAATGGTTTCCCCAACCAAATTAGCCACAGAAAGCACTCGCAATTGGGGGAAATATTTATCTTCAGGTAATTGAATCGTATTCGTCACAATCACCTCTTCAAATACACCACTAGAGAGTCGCTCAACGGCTGGATGGGAAAAAACGGCATGGGTAGCACAAGCATAAACCTGTCTTGCGCCTTTTTGACGCAGCATTCTCGCCCCTTCAGAAATGGTTCCGGCGGTATCAATCATATCATCGACCAATACGGCGGTTTTGCCTTCCACATCTCCAATCAGATTGAGAACTTCAGCCACATTATGAGCTTGACGGCGTTTATCAATAATGGCTAAGGGCGCATCATTGAGTTTTTTGGCAAATGCTCTAGCTCTAGCGACTCCACCGACATCCGGAGAAACTACGACCAGATCGGGTAATTGCTTGTTTAAAAGATAATCAATTAAAACGGGAGAACCATAAACATGGTCACAGGGGATATCAAAATAGCCTTGGATCTGGGCAGAATGTAAATCCATGGCTAGGACGCGACTGGCTCCAGCTTCGGTAATCAAATTCGCCACTAATTTAGCGGTAATCGATTCACGACCAGCAGTTTTACGGTCGGCCCTAGCGTAACCATAGTAGGGAATAACGGCTGTAATCTGGCGGGCAGATGCTCGACGACAAGCGTCTATCATGATCAACAGTTCCATTAAATGGTCGTTGACCGGGGAGCTAGACGGTTGAATTAAATAAACATCGCAACCGCGAATAGACTCTTGAATTTGAACATAAAGTTCGCCATCAGCGAACCGTTTACGAACCATTGGCCCTAAATCCACCCCCAGATAGCGGGCGACTTCTTGAGCCAAGAGTAAGTTAGCAGAGCCAGCAAATAACCGAAGGCGGTTATTTTCATTGACGGATGGTAGCGTTGGCTGAATCGCCAAAGTCGCAGAACGGATCACGACAAACCCTCGAAGCGCACTCATTGGCGATCTTATCACTAGAAATTGGGTTATTATTATGTATTTTTTATGAAAAGTTTATGATTGAGGGATTAAGGAGGAGATAGAAATAGCCCAAAAACCCGATTATGGGGTTAAAAAAGGGAATATTTGGGGTTGTTGCTCGGTTAAGGATTGATGCTGGCGATCAGTCGATCGAGTTCGGCTTGCATCGTCGTTCGTACAACCTGATAACATTGCTCGACATAATGGCGATCGCTGGCTGCTTTGCGTCCGTACCGTTCAAACCGAATGGGGGCACACATGCGAGTATGAATCTGAGTGGGTAGGGGAATGTGGGGTAAGGGGCCAAAGGCAATGCCCCAGGGCAGTCCCAGATAGATGGGGAAGACTTCGGGATCGAGGTTATAAACCCAAGGGAGTCCCCATTCATGGAGCTGTTTCATCAGGGGATAGATATCGCCGAGAACCATGAGGGTATCGTGGGCCCCGTAGGAAATGGCGGGGACGATGGGCACGTTTTGCCGCAGGGCGAGTTTAATGAAGCCTTTACGGCCGGCCAATTCGATTTTATGGCGTTGGGAATGGGGCCGGAAAACGTCTTGCGCTCCTCCGGGATAGACGAGGACGCTGGCTCCTTTTTGGAAGGCGGCGATCGCCATTTTGGGATTCGCTCGAATGGCTCCAATTGCCACCACTTCCTGGGCTACACGGGGGTTGATCGTCCAAATATGGGGGTGGGTTAGGCCATAAACCAGGCGCTGCGTGCCAAAATGACGAAACCAGTCATAAATCATCATTACCATGTCTGGAGAGGCTAAACCGCCGTTATGGGAACCCACAATCAGGACTGGTTCATCCTTGGGAATATGATACCAACCGTCGGTTTGTACCCGAAAATAGTATTGATAAAACCAGCCCCAAATTGACATCCAGGATTGAATCACTTCGGGGTTCCGTTCGTCTAGAGACCATCCATCTCCTGGTTTTTGATGCAGATTGTTGGTCATGGGTGGCTTCGGATCGGCGATCGCATCCTAGTGGGTGCGGGTCAAATCTTCATCAGAAAAATTGGGTCTGAAACCCCGCCCTTCCAGGGCGGCTTTACTAACCATAGGCTACCACAATTACATCTTAGGTGCTACAATGTGAGAACTCCTTTGAATCCCACATGGAAAGAGCATTTAACTACCGATTT
>NZ_JAQPOK010000022.1 GCF_030068445.1 Roseofilum halophilum BLCC-M91
GAACATTTGCATTTTTGGTGGTCTCTACCAGACCACTTTACCTCTTTTAGCGATCGCGGCCTTTCAGTTGATGTTTTCGGCAAAATACCACCGAAAAAGGTCGCTATAGCGACCTTTGAGCTGCCTTGTCACCCCTTAAGCAACTCTCCATAAACATTGAGTTTAGCCTAAATTTGACAGGCGATCGCCCCTCCAGACCCAGCGATCGCCCTCTCCCCACTCTACCCCATCAGGCGATCGCAAACTCCGTAAACTTCCGATTTTCCGGCTTGTGAAATGCTAACACCGGATCTTAATTTGAGTAACAAAATAGTCACGTTACTAATCTACTGGTAGACGACTTAAAGGATTTAACTTTAAAGAAGCTAAAAGTGATTCAGGATCAATTTTATTATCCCTATATTTTTGGATAGCTTGTTTTCGCCATTCGATATCAGCTTCTCCAGAAAAACTAGACCTCAATTCTCTAACAGCAGTAATTGCACTGAAGGTCCATTCTTGAAAGTCTTTCAAACTCCAATGAAATACCCCTTCAGCATGAGATAAAGCATTTTTATCTATTTTTGAACAGGGAGAAATAATAACTGGAGTGATTTGTGCTGATATCGATAGCTCAATCTTTTCGTTGTCTTTAATCCAATTGGGATGTAAGACAGCTTGTCTAACTTTATCTACTGGCAATACTTTTTCTGGAGTAGCACTTGAAAAATCTTCAAATACTATACACAGAAAATCACCAACTATCCACCAAGGATCGGGAGTTGCAGTAGAATTCACATTACCTGCTTTATATCCTAATAATGTCCCTAGTCTCTTATGAGCTTCTTCAAAGTTACTAGATAATTTATTTTTTTCTTTGGAACTTGTTTCAGGGGTGATTTCTTGGTTTATAATACCACTCGTTATAAATTTTAGTTCTCGGTCGAATTTATTATTATTACGAGTCCCCAGTTTGGTTAATTGAGTTTCTAAATTTTCAATTACAACTATCCAGCTTGGATCTTCTCCTGATGGATTTTGACCGTCAGTCTGTAATCTCGATAGCTTAATAAACCAATTAACTTCTGGAGCAATTTCAGAGGCTTTTTTGAAAAAAGTTCTTGCTTTACTTTCTATAGAAGTTGAATTATATTCCTTCGCTCCAAGCCATGCTGCACTACCTGCCAGATAATTCCAAAAAGCTCTGTATCCCTTAACGTTATCTGTATCATCATCAAGAGATGTTAATACAGATTCGCATTCGGCAATCGCTTTCTCATAATCTTTATGCCAGAGAGCATATTGATATCTTATTTCATGAGTCACTGCTGATTCTAACGTTTCAATACCAGGAAGATTTTCTTGATGGCAAGAATTTCTTAACGTTATAATTTCTTCATCTGCACTATTCCACTCTTCTCCATGTTTGAAAAAAATATCTAGATTATCGATAAAATCTTCTTTTTCAACTTCTTTAGATTGTTGATATCCAAAATTAATCTCAGCTTGTAACTCAGGATGTAAGAATCTCCCCTTTTCAGACAATATTTTTGATAAGTCCTCACCAAGAATAATAACTGCTGCATAGTCAGTTGCAGATCTTGTACAGCGCCCTAATGCCTGAATTATCCTAGTTAAGGTGCGCTCATTTAATAAAATACCAGCAGCTAAACGAGTAACAAGAAACTTTTCCTGAAGATTAGTTGCTCTTTGAAGATCTTTAATAATTAAAAGACGACATTCTTCAGCAATTAAATCAATCCCATCATATCTATTTGCAACAATAGCTACTGCTTTGTCAGTATTAACAAAATTTTGTTTTGATTTTTCCAGTTCTGAAACTTCAAAAACTTTGTATTCTTTTTGGATTTTTTCTTTGAAAAGACTAGCTTGATCATTGTCTGGAGTTAAAATCAAAGCTCTATGACTTTTCTTTATCATTTCAATTGTAATGTCAAAAGCTTGTGACTCATTAAACTCCATTTCAGGAAACAACAATAATCTACGACCAATACCTTGCTGATCCCAACCCTCTGGAATAGGCAAACGATATATTTTTTCAATGCCTATTAATCTTTCTAAATCTCCTCCTTTTCCCATCGTTGCAGACATATAAATACGTTGTATGGGATTAAAAAAAGGAAGGTGACTTGTTATTGGAGGTATTAAAGGTCTGATTAAAATCTGATTATAGCTAAAGTAGAAATGGCAAGCTAATAAGTGATCCCTGATCACACTCCAAGGATATTTTATGTTTGAATCAATATCACTATTCGTATCCTTAGTATATTGATCTAATAACTGAATTAAGTCTGAATGCAAATCATAGAGCCTCGGTGTTGCTAGTTTTTGAACCCATTGTAAATCTGATATATCTGGACTGTCAGATAACATTCTCGTTTTATCTTCTGTAGGGAGAACAGGTGTTAATAGAGTTAATATATTTTCAAATAAATCCTTTGATTCTTGTTTGCGACGACTAATCAATACTGACCAGTGTTTTACAATGTAATTTTCTGCTGAATGAACATCATCAAAAACTATAATGTCCGCATTATCAAAAAAACTATTAGTATTAAACAATGCGCTATAAGTAGTAACAGCTAATGTTTCAGCATTATTGTATGCAGATTTTATTTTAGCCGAGTAATTTCTTTGACTTCCAATGAATGCATCACATTTTATGCCATATTTATCAAGAGATTGTTCAACAACTTGGTTGGCTAACTGTTTTGTTGGACAAACATAAACTACTTTTTCTTTGTTTTTACGTCGTCTCCATTCAGCGATTAATAAACCAACTAAAGTTTTTCCACTCCCGGTTGGCAATTGAATTGCTAAATCTTTTTCATTTAGTCCTTTTTCAGTATATGCTCTTAAAACATCTGCTTGATGAGATAATAAACCTTCGATTTTACGGTTTCTAAGATCTCTATAAAGAGCTTCTGGTGTTTCTGGACAAATGTTAGTGTATTGTATTTTTTTGAAAGCCATGAGTACAAACTCCAGATGTCTATTAAATGCTAGGAACTCTATTTCTAGGTGAGCCGTCATCCGGCTCACCCTAACGATTATACTACACCACAGCCTCCTCTAACTTGGGCATCTGCTCTACAGGAATGACGCGACCGAAATCCTCGAAACCTTCAATCTCATTGAAATTCAGGTAACGGTACAACTCAGCCTTAAACGGATCGACCTTCTTGGCAACAATATCTAAATACTCATCTACTGTGGGGATTTTACCCAGAAGAGCGCACACCGCAGCCAACTCAGCCGAGCCTAAATAGACCCTAGCACCCTTACCCATGCGGTTATTAAAATTACGGGTCGAAGTCGAGAAAACTGTGGCATTATCTTCCACGCGGGCTTGATTTCCCATGCATAAGGAACATCCTGGCATTTCTGTTCTTGCGCCAGAAGCGGCGAAAATACCGTACATTCCTTCATCCCGTAACTGTTGTTCATCCATGCGGGTTGGGGGACAGATCCACAGGCGACCTTTTACCGTTCCTGCCCCTTCCAAAATCTTGGCGGCTGCCCGATAATGGCCGATATTGGTCATACAAGAACCGATGAATACCTCATCAATGGTATCCCCGGAACACTCGCTCATTAATTTGACATTATCTGGGTCATTGGGAGCGGCAACAATGGGTTGTTTGATCTCGCTTAAATTCACCTCGATAATATCAGCGTATTCGGCATCTTCATCGGCTGACATTAACTCAGGATTTGCCAACCATTCCTCCATTTTGGCAATACGACGAGTCAAAGTCATCGCATCCTGATAGCCTCTGGCGATCATGTTTTTCATCAGCACAATATTAGAGCGCAGATATTCTGCCACAGTTTCCGTACTCAGCTTAATCGTACAACCGGCACAAGAACGCTCTGCCGTGGCATCCGTCAACTCAAAGGCTTGCTCTAACTTCAAGTCCGGTAAGCCCTCCATCTCCATCACGCGCCCATTGAACACATTTTGCTTGTTCTCGGTGGCAACGGTGAGCTTACCTTGCTGCATGGCAACCCAGGGAATGGCGTTGACGATATCGCGCAGGGTAACCCCCGGTTGCAACTCTCCGGTGAACTTAACCAAAACCGACTCTGGCATATCCAAGGGCATCACTCCCAGAGCTGCGGCAAATGCTACTAACCCGGAACCTGCGGGGAAGGAAATACCGAGGGGGAAACGGGTGTGGGAGTCGCCCCCTGTGCCTACGGTGTCGGGCAGGAGCATCCGGTTGAGCCAGGAGTGGATGATGCCGTCTCCCGGACGCAGGGCAACCCCGGCGCGGGTGGAGAAGAAGTCGGGTAAGTCCTTGTGGGTTTTGATGTCTACGGGTTTGGGATAGGCGGCGGTATGGCAGAAGGTTTGTAAGGTGAGATCGGCGTTGAAACCCAAACAGGCCAGTTCTTTCAGCTCATCCCGTGTCATGGGGCCGGTGGTATCCTGGGAGCCAACGGTGGTCATGATCGGTTCGCAGGAGGTTCCGGGACGCACGCCGGGGAGTCCGCAGGCTTTACCGACCATTTTCTGGGCTAGAGTGAAGCCTTTACCGGTATCGTTGGGCAGACTGGGACGGGTGAAGAGGGGACTGGGTTCGTACCCCAAGGCTTCACGGGTTTTATCGGTTAAGCTGCGCCCGATGAGTAGGGGGATGCGTCCACCGGCACGGACTTCATCGAGGATGGTTTCGGGTTTGAGGGTGAAGGTGGAAACAACTTCTCCGGCTTGGTTGGTAATTTCCCCTTTGTAGGGATGGATGGTGATGATATCGCCGGTGTTGAGTTTGCTGACATCGCATTCGATGGGGAGTGCCCCAGAGTCTTCGGCGGTATTGAAGAAAATGGGGGCAATTTTACCACCGAGGATGTATCCTCCTGCCCGTTTGTTGGGTACAAAGGGGATATCGTCGCCGATGTGCCAGAGGACGGAGTTAATGGCAGATTTGCGGGAGGAACCGGTGCCGACGACATCGCCGACGTAGGCGACGGGATGGCCGTTTTCTTTGAGTTTGGCAATGGTTTCCAGGCCTTCGGGCATCCGGGACTCTAGCATGGCTAGGGCGTGGAGGGGGATATCGGGGCGGGTGGTGGCGTGGGGTGCGGGGGAGAGGTCGTCGGTGTTGGTTTCTCCGGGCACTTTGAAGACGGTGACGGTGATGGCTTCGGGGAGTTTGGGACGGCGGATAAACCAGACGGCGTTTGCCCAAGCGTCGATCGCTTGTTTGGCGTAGGGGTTGACTTCCGAGAGTTCTAGAACTTGGTTAAAGGCATCGAAGACGAGGGTGGTTTTACTCAGAGCGCCAGCCGCTTCACTCGCCAGGCCATTATCATTGCTTTTGAGGATCTCAACCAGGGATTGCACATTATATCCTCCCACCATGGTTCCGAGCAGGTCGATCGCCCCCTGGTGGGAAATGAGGGGACAGTCGATCTCGCCCTTAGCTACAGCCGTGAGGAAACCGGCTTTCACATAAGCGGCTTCATCGACTCCTGGTGGAACGCGATCGCGCAAGAGCATCAGCAATTCTTCTTTGATATCCTCTGGGGGATTTTTCAGCATTTCGCACAGCTCGGAGGTTTGGGCGGCATCCAAAGGTAGGGGAGGGATACCGAGAGCAGCGCGTTCTTGAGCATGTTGACGATAGTCATCTAGAAACATAAGCGTTGCAGTTCTCCTGATTCATTTCTCTCATTATGAGGGAGTTCCCCAAATTCGTTTCTAGTCTATCGAGGAAACCCCCCGATCTGCTTTCCCTATCCTTCTCCATCATGGCTTCTCGGCAGATCTTAAAATAAACTTTAGTTCAACAGGGCAAGGGGTATGCCACAATAATGAACGGTTTTCAACCAGAAATAGGACATTTTCAGATAGGCTGATTTTCAATGGAATTACTCTATGAATATGCCTGGTTAATCCCCGTACTGCCCCTATTGGGGGCGATGCTGGTTGGCCTGGGTTTAATATCTTTCAACAAAGCAACCAATAGCTTAAGGCAAATTAACGCTGGGGTGATTGTATCCCTGTTAGGGGCTGCCATGGTGTTGTCTTTTGCCCTCTTATGGAGCCAAATTCAAGGCCATGAAGTCTATACCTACACCTTAGATTGGGCATCGGCTGGAGATTTTCATCTCACCATGGGCTATGTGATCGATCCCCTTACGTCGGTGATGTTGGCGATCGTAACCACCGTGGCTTTTTTGGTGATGATCTACACCGATGGCTACATGGCTCACGATGCTGGATATGTGCGCTTCTATTCCTATTTGAGCCTGTTTAGCTCATCGATGTTGGGGTTAGTCGTCAGTCCCAACTTGCTGCAAGTGTATGTATTTTGGGAATTGGTGGGGATGTGTTCCTACCTGCTGATCGGCTTTTGGTACGATCGCCCCGCCGCCGCCGAAGCCTGTCAAAAAGCCTTTGTCGTGAACCGCGTCGGTGACTTTGGCCTCCTCCTCGGTATCCTCGGCCTCTACTGGGCGACCGGCAGCTTTGAGTTTGAAGTCATGGGTGAAAACCTAGCCGATTTAGTCTCAGACGGCGTGATATCTAGCGCTCTGGCCGGTCTATTTGCCATTTTGGTCTTTTTAGGCCCCGTAGCCAAATCTGCCCAGTTCCCGCTCCATGTGTGGCTTCCCGACGCAATGGAAGGCCCCACCCCCATTTCTGCCCTGATCCATGCTGCCACCATGGTAGCGGCTGGCGTGTTCTTAGTTGCTCGCATGTACCCCGTCTTCGAGCATACCCCCGTCGCCATGGATACGATCGCCTGGACGGGAGCCTTTACCGCCTTCTTAGGCGCGACTATTGCCATAACCCAAAATGATATTAAGAAAGGATTAGCCTATTCTACGGTTTCCCAACTGGGCTACATGGTCATGGCCATGGGCATTGGAGCCTACAGCGCCGGTTTATTCCACCTGATGACCCATGCCTACTTTAAGGCCATGCTCTTCCTCTGCTCCGGCTCCGTGATTCACGGCATGGAGGGAGTCGTCGGCCATGACCCCGTTTTAGCCCAAGATATGCGGCTGATGGGCGGCCTGCGGAAATATATGCCCATTACCTCAACCACCTTTTTAATCGGAACTCTGGCCATTTGTGGGATTCCTCCCTTTGCTGGATTCTGGTCAAAAGACGAAATCCTCGGCAATGCGTTTGCTGCAAATCCCCTGTTATGGGCGATCGGTTGGGGAACGGCTGGAATTACTGCCTTCTATATGTTCCGCATGTATTTCTCCACCTTTGAAGGCAAATTTAAGGGCAATGATGAAGCCATCCGTCAAGTCGTCCGCGAGGAAGCAGGTGTAGCGGCTGATGCCGGTCACGATCATCATGACGACCATGGCCACGATCATCATCATGCAAGTAGTCCCCATGAATCTCCCCTCTCCATGACCTTTGCCCTGATGACCCTGGCCGTTCCTAGCGTGCTAGTGGGTTTGGTGGGCACTCCCTTTGCCAACTACTTTGAAGCCTTTATCCATGCTCCCGGCGAAACCTTCGACATGGCCGAAGCCGCAGCCGAGTTTGAATGGTCAGAATTTTTGCCCATGGCAGGAAGTTCGGTTGGGATTGGTTTAATCGGCATTACCCTGGCCTCGCTCATGTATCTGAGTCGTCAAATCGATCCAGGGGCGATCGCCAAATCCATTCAACCCTTGTATCAGTTGTCTCTCAACAAATGGTACTTTGACGAAATCTACGATTCCGTCTTCGTCATGGGAATGCGCCGGGTTGCCAGACAGGTAATGGAAGTCGATTTCCGAGTCGTCGATGGTGCGGTCAACTTAACCGGATTTGTCACCTTGATCACCGGTGAAGGTCTCAAATATTTTGAAAATGGTCGCGCCCAATTCTATGCCCTCATCGTCTTTGGCGCAGTTTTGGGATTAGTGATCTTCTCTGGCATTAGCTAATTGGGTAATGGGTAATGGGTGATTGGTAATGGGTAATAGGTTAAGACTCAAAGTTCTCGCCCATCCTCCCATTCCCCCACTCCCCCACTCCCCCACTCCCCCACTCCCCCATCCCACCATGCCCCTATCTAACGCAAGCAATTATGACTGATCTACCTTGGTTAACAATCATTATTTTGTTTCCCATCCTTGCCTCTCTGCTTCTACCGATTATTCCAGACGAGGACGGGAAAACAGTACGCTGGTACTCTCTCATTGTCGGACTGATTGACTTTGCCTTTATTGTCTATGCCTTCTGCACTGGCTATGACTTAAATGAACCAGGGTTGCAATTAGTAGAAAAATATGCCTGGGTTCCCCAAATTGACCTCAATTGGTCAGTGGGTGCAGATGGCCTATCCATGCCTCTGATTATCCTCACGGGCTTTATCACCACCTTGGCCATGTTAGCCGCTTGGCCCGTGTCCATGAAGCCCAAGCTCTTCTACTTCCTGATGTTGGCCATGTATGGCGGACAAATTGCCGTCTTTGCGGTTCAGGATATGTTGCTCTTTTTCCTGGTTTGGGAATTGGAGTTAATTCCCGTTTATCTTCTGCTCTCCATTTGGGGCGGTAAAAAACGGCTGTATGCAGCCACCAAGTTTATCCTCTATACGGCAGGGGGTTCCCTGTTTATCCTGCTGGTGGCCTTGGCAATGGCGTTTTATGGGGATACTGTTACGTTTGATATGCAGGCGATCGCCGCTAAGGACTATAACCTAAACCTAGAACTCTTCCTCTATGCTGGCCTCTTCATTGCCTACGCCGTCAAACTCCCCGTTTTTCCCCTCCATACCTGGCTCCCCGATGCCCATGGTGAAGCCACAGCCCCCGTACACATGCTACTAGCCGGTATCCTCCTCAAAATGGGAGGCTATGCCCTCATCCGCATGAATGCAGGCATGTTACCCGATGCTCACGCCGTCTTTGCTCCCGTTTTGGTCATCCTAGGGGTAGTCAATATCGTCTACGCTGCTCTCACCTCTTTTGCCCAACGGAACCTGAAGCGCAAAATTGCCTACTCTTCCATCTCCCACATGGGCTTTGTTCTCATTGGCTTAGGCTCCTTTACCAACTTGGGACTCAGTGGGGCAATGCTACAAATGATCTCCCACGGCTTAATCGGAGCCAGTCTCTTCTTCCTCGTCGGAGCCACCTACGATCGCACCCATACCCTAATGTTGGATGAAATGGGCGGAGTCGGTCTGAAGATGCGGAAGATGTTCGCCATGTGGACAGCTTGCTCCATGGCTTCCTTAGCCCTTCCCGGTATGAGTGGCTTTGTGGCTGAGTTAACCGTATTTATCGGCTTTACCACCAGTGATGCCTACAGTTCCACGTTTAAGGTTCTGGTCGTCTTCCTGGCGGCGATCGGTGTAATTTTAACTCCGATTTATCTCCTATCCATGTTGCGAGAAATCTGCTATGGCCCCGAAAACAAGGAATTAGTCGAGCATGAAGTCTTAGTAGACTCGGAACCCCGCGAGGTCTTTATTATTGCCTGCTTGCTCGTTCCCATTATCGGCATCGGACTCTATCCGAAAATTATCACTCAGGTCTACGATCCCACCACAGTGGAATATACGGCCAGATTACGCAATGCTGTCCCCACCTTAGTTGAACCCTCATCAGTAGCGATCGAAGAGGTTCCCGGTCAACTCGCTCAAGGGATGAGCGCACCTCAGATTTGACATCCACCCCTGCCTAAAGGCGAGGGGATTCCTAAACCTCACGTTAGCGAGAGCTACCTCCGCAGGAGGCTTTAGGTTTCTGCTTCATAGCAGTTGCCGGAACAGATTTACTCTGTTCCGGTCTTACACTTGCTCCACAGACTGACACGGCAAGCCCTCAACTACGATAGTTTGGTTTTTCCGCAAAGCGGACATGAACACGAATTAGTTGAGTAGTTATCTTGTGTAAATGGTCTTTTCGTGTATCAGTAATTTTTAGGTGAGCTTTAGCCAACTTGACCCTAGCTTTATACCGATTATTAGAACCTTTTTGTTTGCGAGATAGACTTTTTTGAAGTCTCCTGAGTTTGCGGTAGTGTTTCTTCAGGTGTTTAGGGTTAGGAATTTTTTCTCCATCACTGGTAATCACCAAGCTACTCAGACCTAAGTCAATCCCTACTGCTTTATTATTAGCAGGTAAAGGTTTGATAGTGGGAGCGTCTGAGTCGTAGGGGAGAACAGCCGTTCCCCCCTACACCATAAACCGGCACATAACCGGCATCACCTGCCTATTGCAAATAACCCATTTCTACCAATTTATTCCAAACCTTATCCACACTTTCAGATAACTCTTCGAGATCCGTGCGGCATTCAATTTCGGGTTTGGTTGGAGGTTCATAGGGATCGGAAATACCGGTGAATTGCTTAATTTCTCCAGATCTAGCCCGTTTGTACAATCCTTTGACATCCCGTTCTTCACAAACGGCTAGGGGAGCATTGACAAACACTTCCACAAAGTCGCCAATCCTCTGGCGTACTTCTTCCCGAATGGCTCGATAGGGAGAGATGGCAGAGACTAGAACAATCACTCCATTGCGGGTTAATAAATGGGAAACAAACCCAATGCGGCGGATATTTTCGTCTCGGTCTTCTTTGCTAAAGCCTAAGCCTTTGGTCAGGTTGGTGCGGACAATATCGCCATCTAGGACTTCTAATTTAACATCAGCAGCGCGTAATTTTTTTTCCAAGGCTTGGGTAATGGTCGTTTTACCAGCGCCACTGAGACCGGTAAACCAGATTGTAACACCACGGTGATTCATACGAACAACAAGTTTGAGAATTTGGATCTACTGTACTATTTTCCGGTCAAGTTGCGAAAGTCAGGAGCGCTACGCGCTGGTAATCGGTAATCGGTAAAAGCCCCCTTTTTAAGAAGGGGGGATCTGTAATCGGCTATTCTCTATAGAGCAAGGGTATTAGCGACCGTAGGATTGGGTTAAGTGCCGCAGGCGATCGCCTAATTCATCGCTCAACATCCCCGGATTATCATAGCGCCAACGCCAGTTTCCAGCGCTAACACTGGGATCGTTCATCCGTCCTTGGTTATCTAAACTGAATAAATCTTGTAAGGGAAGAATTGCCCAAACTGCCACAGAAGCTAAGGCTGTGCGAATCAACAGCCAAGAAATCTCGGTAATTTCTTCCGGGGAAGCATAACCCAGATATTGGGCTAAATGCTGTTTTTCTTTTTCACTCGCATTTTGCCACCAGCCCACTGACGTATCATTATCATGGGTTCCCGTGTAGACGATCGCATTTTGGGGATAATTATGGGGCAAATAAGCATTATCAGCTCCACCGCCAAAAGCAAAGAGGAGAATTTTCATTCCCGGAAAGTTAAAATGATCCCGCAACTCTTCCACTTCCGGCGTAATAATCCCCAAATCTTCCGCCAACACCGGCAAACTGCCCAATGCTTCCCCCAAGGTTTGGAAAAACTCAAATCCCGGAGCCTTCACCCATTCCCCATTCATAGCCGTTTCTTCTCCGGCTGGCACTTGCCAATAGGCTTCAAAGCCCCGGAAATGGTCAATTCTCACCACATCTACATATTGCAGCGTCGCTCGGAACCGTTCAATCCACCAAGCATAATTGGTTTCTTGTAATTTATCCCAATCGTAAACCGGATTGCCCCACAATTGCCCCGTCGCACTAAAATAATCCGGAGGAACGCCCGCCATCCAAGCGGGTTCTAAGGTTTGGGGATCTAACTTGAAAATTCCGGGATTTGCCCAGACATCCGAGCTATTGTGGCAGACATAAATTGACACATCGCCGATAATTTGAATGCCCTTTTCGTTGGTGTACTGGCGCAGGTTTCGCCACTGTTCAAAAAACTTGAATTGCAGAAATTGATGGTATAGGATGGAATCAGCAAGGGCTTCTTTTTTACGGGCTAGGCTCTGGGGTTCGCGACGAGCGATCGCCGGTTCCCAATGATTCCAAGCTTGTCCCCCATTTTCCTCCATCAGGGACATAAACAACACATAATCATCCAACCAACTGGCCTGTTGCTGACAAAATTCAGTAAAGGCAGAATTTTCCTCTTCTGTCAACTGTTCCTTAAAGGTGGCATAGGCTTGTTTGAGGAACCCATACTTATGGGGAATCACTCGATCGAAATTAACCCGGTTGCCGGAAACATCCTCTCCAGTGAGAGGGGTTAATTCCTCAGAATTTAATAATCCCTCTGCGGCTAATTGCTCTAAGCTAATCATCAAGGGATTACCGGCAAAAGCGCTGTAATTCATAGTGTAGGGAGAATGTTCATAACCGGTTGGCCCTAGGGGTAAAATTTGCCATATTTTTTGCCCGCTCCGAGCGAGGAAATCTACAAATCGATAAGCATTCTCTCCTAAATCCCCAATTCCGAAGGAACTGGGCAAGGAGGTCGGGTGTAATAAGATGCCACTTGCGCGTTCAAAAGCCATAGGAATTACAAACTCTACAAGAGATACGGATGATCGTACCTCTCCATAGAATAAGGCAAAAAGTCCCCGGCGATCGCTCTGGCGACCTTTGGGAGCCATAGGTTGCCTTTTTATTCATCTGCTCATTTTCCTGGGCTACCCCGATTTTTTCCTTCAGGTATTAAAATGAAAAGTCAAGAACATTGGACAATAGAAGAAATGCGCCACTCCATCCTCAAAGACGATCCCCTTTGGTTTAAAGATGCCATTATTTATGAAGTTCCAGTCCGAGCCTTTGCCGATAGCAACGGAGACGGCATCGGTGATTTTGGTGGACTCAAGGACAAACTCGACTATATTCAAGAATTAGGGGTCACTGCCCTGTGGATACTGCCCTTTTTCCCCTCTCCTCTCAAAGATGACGGTTATGATATTGCCGATTACAATAGCGTCAATCCCATTTATGGAAACCTAGACGATTTTAAGGAATTCTTGCGCGAGAGCCATAAACGGGGCATTCGGGTGATCATCGAATTGATCGTTAACCATACCTCTGACCAGCATCCCTGGTTTCAGCGAGCCAGAAAAGCGCCTCCAGGGTCACCAGAGCGAGATTTTTATGTATGGAACGATCACCCTAGAAAATACCAAGGCGCTCGGATTATTTTCCAGGATTTTGAACATTCTAATTGGACTTGGGATTCTGTGGCGAATGCCTATTATTGGCATCGATTTTATTCTCACCAACCGGATTTAAATTATGACAATCCGGCGGTGCAAAAAGCGGTTTTAGAAGTCGTGGATTTCTGGTTGGAGATGGGAGTCGATGGTCTGCGCTTAGATGCGGTTCCCTATCTATACGAGGAGGAAGGAACCAATTGTGAAAATTTACCCCAAACCCATGAATTTTTGCAATCTCTTCGCAGCCATATGGATTCTAAATTCCCCAACCGCATGTTGCTGGCGGAAGCCAACCAATGGCCTGAAGATGCGGCGGCCTATTTTGGCCATGGCAATGAATGCCATATGAATTTCCATTTCCCCCTGATGCCCCGTCTGTTCATGGCGCTGAAGATGGAAGATAGTTTTCCGATTATCGATATCTTACAACAAACGCCCCAAATCCCGAATAATTGTCAATGGGCCCTGTTTTTGCGCAATCATGATGAGTTGACTCTAGAAATGGTTTCCGATGAAGACCGGGATTATATGTATCGGGTTTATGCCCAAGATCCACAAGCGAGAATTAATTTGGGGATTCGTCGCCGCTTGAGTCCGTTGATGGATAACGATCGCCGCCGGATAGAATTGCTCAATAGTCTGCTCTTCTCCTTACCGGGAACTCCCGTCCTCTATTATGGGGATGAAATCGGCATGGGAGATAATATCTATTTGGGCGATCGCAACGGAGTCCGTACCCCCATGCAATGGAGCGCCGATCGCAATGCCGGATTTAGCCGCACCAACCCCCAACGGCTCTATGCTCCCCCTATTCTCGACCCCGAATACCACTACGAAGCGATCAACGTGGAAGCCCAACGGAGCAATACCAATGCCCTCTGGTGGTCAATGAAACGGCTGATCGCCACCCGCAAACGCTTCCAAGCCTTCGGCCGCGGCAGCTTTGAATTCCTTTATCCCGATAACCGCAAAGTGCTGGCCTTTACCCGCACCTATGCCGGAGAACATATCCTGATTGTCTCTAACCTCTCCCGGTTTGTACAAACCGTAGAGCTAGATCTGTCTCCCTTCCAAGGGATGACCCCTATAGAAATCTTTGGGCGGACGGAATTTCCCACTATTGAAGATGGGCCCTATTTTCTCAGCCTCAGTCCCTATACCTTCTACTGGTTCACCCTACAAGTCGAAGAGAGCATCACCCCCAGTCCCGTCCCCGTTACCCAACTGCCCACCTTAGATGTGCCCACCGGCCCCTGGCCGAGCGCGTTCTATCAAAATGAACCCAAAACCCGATTTGAACTGCATCTGCCTAACTATCTGATTACCCGCTCCTGGTTTACCGGTAAATCCCGTACCATTCAATCCACACAAATTATTGATGTGATTCCCATTCCTTACCAAAACCGGGAAGCTCAGATCCTGTTTATTCAGATCAACTATACCGAAGGTGCAGCCGAAATCTATGCCTTTTCTGTGGCTTACGAAGCCATCAGCGCCGATGAACTTCCCCTCCATGGGGAGTCTATGATTGCCAAAATCAACGTGCAAGAAGCGGGTGAAACGGGTATTTTACATGAAGCCAGTGCCGATCCAGACTTCCTCAACTTCATGTTAGAGGCGATCGCCAACGGTTGGGAATATCAAGGCATCGCGGGTAAAATTGTCCCCTATCTGTTCAACAGTCCCCCACAACTTGACCAAGGAACTCAATCTATAGACCCCCACCTCCTGCGAGGCGAACATAAACATACCTCAATTATCTACAGCGATCCCCATAGTGGCGAAAGCGATGACCATCACCTGGTTCTCAAACTCTTCCGCCAAATCGAAGAAGGAATCAACGCCGATCTAGAAATAGGGGAATTTCTCACCCGTAGACTCAGCTCAGAGATTGAACTGGGCCCCAAAACTTTCTCCCTGCGATCGGGCCAAATCACTCCCTTTTATGGTTCCCTAGAATATCGTCGCCCCGGTAAACCCTCCATGACCATTGGCGTGTTGCGCGACTTTATTCCCGATATCCGCGATGGTTGGTCATACACCCTCGATAATTTGCGCGGTTATTTCGAGCAAGTGATGGCCACGCCCACCGAAATTGCCGATCTTCCCTTGCCCACCCTCAAGGATTTCACCCTGGATGTGACCTCCAAACCCAGTGACCTCGACCCAGAGGGCGACGATCCCATTGCTGAGATTCCCGAAATCGTTTACTCCCTCATTGGGTCTTACTTGGGTTCGGCTGAAAGTCTGGGCCAATATATGGCTGAATTCCATTTAGCCCTAGCCTCCGATAGCGAAAATCGCCACTTTGCCCCAGAACCGTTTTCATCTTTTTACCAACGGTCGATTTACCAATATATGCGGAATCTGAGCGGTAAAACCCTCCTGTTTTTGCAAAAGCGTCTCAACCGACTACCGGAAGACTGGCAACCGATCGCCATGGACTTAATGAATCGCAAAGACCAATTGTTAGAGCGCTTTAGCTCTGTCATCAACTTGAAAATCACTGCCCTGAGAACCCGTTGTCATGGAGATTATCACTTAGAACAAGTCCTCTATACCGGCAAAGAATTTGTGATTACCAACTTTGAAGGGGAAACTAACCGCCCCTTAAGCGAACGACGGATGAAGCGATCGCCCCTGCGGGATGTGGCCGGAATGATACAATCCTTCCATTATGCCGCCAGCGTCGCCCTGCAACAAGAAGTCGATAATGGCATGATTGACCCAGAAAACTTGTCCGAAATGGAGCAATGGTCAGACTTTTGGTGCAGTTGGGTGAACCTGGTATTTGTGAAAGCCTATCTGCAAACCGCCAGTCAAGGTAACTTCCTCCCCGATACTCCTAGGGAAACTCAAGTGCTACTCGACGCTTACATCCTGGAAAAATCAGTCTACGCCATTTCCTACGAACTCACCCGTCGTCCCACTTGGGTGAAAATCCCCCTATCGCGTACCTTAAAACTCTTGCAAGTTTCTGATATGTCCTATCTGATTCCTCTCTTACACTCCCGTAGCGCTTCGCGCGGCAATGGGTAATGGGAATAATACAGCGCTTCGCGCGGCAGAAGGGTAATGGGTAATTGGTAATGGGAAAACCATTTTTCACGCTATAATCCCCATTTTTCAGGCTTTTCATGGGAAGGCACTCAACCCTTAAAATTTCGATAACTGTACCTCATAACAT
>NZ_JAQPOK010000023.1 GCF_030068445.1 Roseofilum halophilum BLCC-M91
AAAAAGTCTAAACTGTAAAAGTTTTAACCCTAGAATCAAACTTAAAATTGGAATTTCCCATTTGAGATTTCAACACATAAGAACCGCAGGACTTGCGGGGATAGTCTGTGGAGCTTTCCGTAAGACCAAAACTCACCAGTGTGTGGAGGCTGTTGCACTGAAGCAGAAACCTAAATCGTGAGGTTTAGGAATCACCGTGGCTTCAGCCCGGTGAGGATGTCAAATTCATCATGATCTCCAATCCAAATCCAATAATACAGCCCTTTGCGCTGTGATGGGGGGATGGGGAGATAGGGGGATGGGGGGATGGGGGGAACAAATAACAGATTGGGTAGCGCTTTGAGCCATTTTAGCTATCGTTAAAAACAGTCATTAATGTACCTCATAGCAGAGGAAACTGCTGTAAGTTTGCAGATGTTGGTAAACCCGCCCTTACAGGGTTAGATCAATCGCGAAATTCCAGGAAGACAATAAAATGAGCTACTCGCTGACACTCATGAGCTTGATGGGGATCTTTGGCTATGACGTGAATCCTAAAGTGATCAAAACTACTGTTTCTAATTGGGTTATGGTTTCGGTGCTAAGTTCTCCTAATTTGCGAATTAGCCGACTTTTGTCTAGAACTCGCATTTGAAAACAAAGGGCTACCGAATCTTCAGCTAATCCACCATCCCCTTTGGCGATCGCTAGGCAAATGGGTAAGGTCGCACGGCGTTGATTGGTTGTTAGGGGAATAGCAAGGATTGTTGTAGAAAACTGAGAAACCAGATTGTTTTGGAAGATAATCACAGGACGAATCCCTGCTTGTTCAGACCCTTGAGTTGGATTGAGGTTAGCGAACCAAACCTCTCCTCGTTTAATGGAATCGGTCATCTTTCATCTTCCTGAGCCAGCATTTTGACATACTCATCCATGCCTGTTTCTGCTAGATTACGGTCATCTTCTGCAAATTCAGTTGCTAGGGGAGCGAGTAGAGCAGGGTTCAGGGTGATACGGCGATCGCAAAATTTGAGGAAGGCAATAAAATCAGCGACTTGCTGACGTTGATCTTCGGTGAGGCGATCGATATCTTGTTTAAGGGCTTCTTTAGTGATGGCCATTTTTGTTGAAGGTGAGGAAACTCTAGCACGCTCCCCTAGTATAGAAGACTAAACGTTACTGGGGCTGCTGGGTGGGAATGGTGGAGGTTGGAGCCGTTGCTGGCGTAGGTCTGCTATCTTAGGCTAAAAGGAGCAACAGGATAACGGCGATCGTTAGGCCAAACATGGCTCCTGCACCAAAGTCAGTGTCACTCACTTTCTGTAAGCGGTATTTCTCGCCTGTGGTAAGGTCGATCGCCTCATCATGGCTGGTGCGGATGAGGTGGCGATCGCGATCGTAGTCAGGATGAGGGTGAGGGTACATGGCTTTTCTCCGTTGACAAAGAGGGTTAATGCAATAGTTAAGCCAAAGGAGCCGAATATCGGCTCCTCAAAATTTAAATCACAATCATGAAGTGGAAAGTAAGAAAAGGAACAAGCGTCAATTTTGCCAGAATTGCCTCTTGCTCAAGTTCTTCGCCAACAGCCACTAACTCCTTGGACAGAAGGCGGAGCGATCGCAGCATTGCCTTACAATCACTACAAGCGGTGACTAACACCACTTTTTCTCGTTCTAGCTCTCCCTTGGTGACGTACCCTCCTCGTAGAGGGAACGAAGAAAAGCCCCCAAACATCTCCGCTAAGATCCGTTCCAATCGTTTGTTCGCTAAATGAGTGCGATCGCGGCAGGAGGGTGCAATCACGCACCCTAACCCCTTAACTCCGAATTTGAACCGGCATCAACAAACAAGTCATTTGCACGCCACCAAGAGGCGATAAAATCACCGGTTTATCAGCACTATTGAGCTGAATTTTCAACTCTTGAGACGGAATCGCCTTGAGCGCATCGACAAAATATTTCACATTAAAAGCAATTTGCAGATCCTCTCCGGAAATAGTAGCCGGAATAGACTCCGTTGCCGAACCCACATCCGTTGCCTCTACGGAAAGAATCACCTCTTGAGTCTCACCTTTGATGCTAAACATCACCACATTGTTTTTCTGATCGGCAAGAATGGCAATCCGTTCGACTGAGCTTAACAGTTGGCGGCGATCGAGGTCAATTTGCCGTTCAAAAACCTGGGGAATAAGTTGTTCATAGGCGGGATATTGTCCATCTAGGGTGCGACTGGTGAGACGACAAGAGGGGAGCTGGAACACCACTTGGCCCTCGTCTACGGTCAACTCTAGGTTAATTCCCTCTTTGTGGGAACCAATCATCCGTTCAATTTCTCGCAGAGCGCGACCGGGAACGGTGACTTCAAAGGGGGGGGCGGTAGGGGCGGGTTTCAAACCCGCCCGGTCGGGTTTCAAACCCGCCCCTTCTTCCTCGTTTTCCGTACTGGTGGTGACGACTGCTAAACGATGGCCGTCGGTAGCCGCAAATTCTACGCTATCTTCTTTAACCGTTAAGTGAACTCCGGTTAAGACTTGTTTGGTTTCGTCTAAGCTGGTGGCGAATAAACAGCCACGCAGTCCTGCTAGGATGGCTGCGGACGGGAGGATGAGGGTTTCGCCGGTTTCAAGGACGGGTAAGGATGGGTAGTCTTCGGGGTCGAGTCCCCGCAGTTGATAGCGTCCGCAAGGGCAGGTAATGGTGACATTGGGATCGGGGTTTTCTGGGTCATCGGAGTCTGCTTCTAGGGTGAGGTCTCCTGGGGGGAGTCGAGAGATCATGTCATTGAGGAGTTTAGCCGGAAGAGCGAGGTCTCCATCTTCTTCTACGTTGGCGGGAAAACGGGCTTGAATACCTAGACTCAGGTCAAAGGCAGTGAGGCTCACTTCTTGAGTTTGGCGATCGGCAATAAACCGGACATTACTGAGAATAGGTTGGGACGGACGGGACGGAATGGCGCGACTCACAAGGGAGAGGTTGGTGTTAAGGTCACTTTGGGTACAGACCAGTTTCATAGCAGCAGATCAATATCAATATTAGAGAGCGCGATCTAGTTTACAGGGACTGGGGGAAGACAGGGGAGAGAAACGATCGCCTTTGTCCCAACTCCTTCTTCCGACGAGAGGCTAATGGTTCCCCCATGGCATTCCACGGCATATTTAACAATCGAGAGTCCTAAACCCGTACCTTTAATAGAGCCAACATTAGACGCACGTTCAAATTGGTTAAATAGTTTTGATTGATAGTCTGGGGGAAATCCAATCCCTTGGTCTTCAACCACAAAGGTTACTTCCGTCGAGGTTAGGGAGATATCTAGGGTAATGCTTCCACCGTCTGGTGAGTATTTAATGGCATTGGAGAGGAGGTTGCCTAAGATATGGTAGAGCAGTTTAAAATCGCAAGATAGTATGATTTTTGGGTCTGTAGTGCGAAGCGTAATTTGATGTTGAGCTGTGGCGATCGCCTCAAAATCATGGACAATGGACTCGCTCAATTCTACTACATTCACCAGTTTGGGTTCAAAGGTTATTTTTCCGGCATCGGCTTGGTTTAAGGTAAGAATATCTTCAAGCAACGTATTGATGTTTTTAACGGAGGATTTAATCCATTCTAAATGTTTCTGTTTTTTTTCTTCCGATAGCTTATCTCCATAGTCTTTGAGCATCTCGGCTGAAACTTGAATCGTGGTTAAGGGATTTCTTAAATCATGGGAAGTGAGGGATAAGTAGCGGGCTTTTTCTTCATTTTTGGCCTTGGCGATCGCTAAGGATTGACGGAGGATTTGATCTTCTTCCCATTTTTTAATGGCCATTTTAATCGTAGCATATAATTCTCGCTCCTTGCAGGGTTTGAGCAAATAACCATAATAATTGGTATCCTCTGCTCTGACTAGGGTAGAATCATCGGCATAAGCGGTTAAATAGATAATCGGAATGGACTGAAATTCATTGATTTTTTCAGCCGCTTCTATTCCATCTATCTCTCCTTCGAGAACAATATCCATTAAAATCAAATTTGGTTTATGGGTTATGCTATAATGTATTGCTTCTTCCCCAGAACTAACAATATCCATCACCTGATAACCTAGTTTTTTCAATTTTCTCGCGAGTCCTTTAGCAATCAATAATTCATCTTCTACAATTAAAATGTCAATTTCTCCCATAATTACCACCTCCGAGGATATTTGAGTTCTAAGAATTTTAATCGAATATGAGTTCCCATGCCAGGAAGGATTTCTGGTATGGTTTTCAATTGCTCGGCCAAAGTACAGACTAATTCTAATCCCATCGTATCGACTTGGTAAATGTCAAAATTAGGAGGCAAACCGATGCCATTATCTTTCACCTCAATTGTTATCGCTTGATCTCGATCTTTTTCTAGTCCGATCCAAATCAACCCTTTATAGTGGGGAGGTTTGTTAGGAAAGGCATGTTTTAGGGCATTAGAGACCAATTCATTCACAATTAATCCACAAGGATTGGCGGTTTCAATATTTAAATCAATCGGGTCTAAATCTAAAACTAACTCAATCTGTTGCTCGTAGCCTTGATAGGAATCTAGCAGACCTTCGACCAAAGATTCTAAATATTCATTGAACTTGATGCGATCCAGATTTGTGTTTTTGTAAAGTTTTTCATGAATTAACAACATCGAATAAATTCGATTTTGGCTGTCTGACAAAATCTTTATCAGGCTAGGATTTTCCAAATATTCAGATTGTAATTCTAATAAATTCGACACCACCATTAGATTGTTTTTAACTCGATGATGAATTTCTTTGAGCAAGATCTCCTTTTCTTTCAGAGAAGCTTTAAGTTTTTCTTCGGCTTGCTTGCGATCGGTGATTTCCTCAAAGACCCAAATATAATAATGATTTTCCCCTGAAGTCTTGCGGACTAAGGATATGGTTACATGACCCCAGACAATTTTATTATCGTTACAAATATATCGACTTTCTAGGGTTTCACTGGGATGATCTTGAATCCAAATATTATCAATCATATCCCTTAATTTAGGTAAATCTTCTGGAGCTGTAATATCTTCAAACGTTCTCGATAGCATTTCTGGGCGATTATATCCGAGAATATCACAAAATTTCTGATTGACTCGAAAAAAATGCCCATTTAAGGTTACAATCGCTATCCCAACGGCGACTTGCTCAAAAATTGCCCTAAACCGCTCCTCACTTTCCCGCAATGCTTCCTCAGCTTTTTTGCGTTCAGAAATATCTCGAAAAATCCCACAATTATATTCTTTACCATTAAATTCCAAATAATTCATCCGCACTTCTACGGGAATAGGGGAACCTTTTCTTGTCCAAAGAACGGATTCAAAAGTGAGAGATCTTAACTGACGTAATTCATGCCAATGGGCGCTCCAAGTCTCAGTCGAAGAGAGGGTATCAATCTGATAAAATTTCAGATTTAATAGCTCCGATCGCTCATATCCCAATGTCCGACAAGCGGCTTCATTGACATAAAACAATTGGGCCTGGGCAGAAATGAGCAAAACGATATCTCCCATGCGATCGAGGGTAAACTGAGTTAACCGTAATTGCTCTTCAATTTGCTTGCGTTCGGTCACATTTTCATAGGTTCTCAAAATCCCCACCACTTGCTGTTCGCCATCATGGAGAGGGATGGTGTTGGTATCAATCCATAAACGGCTGCCATTGGCTTGAAACTTAGTTTCAATGCGATGATATTCGGGTTGATTGCGACTCATGACCCGGCGATCGCCCTGTCGATACCAATGGGCCTCGTGAGTTGTCCAAAACAAATCATAATCGGTTTTCCCGACAATCTCTTCGGGAGTCGATAACCCCGCTAACTGGGCAAAATTGCGATTACAACCCAAATACATCGAATTCAAGTCTTTCCAGACAATAAACTGGGGAATATTATCCATCACCAATTGCAACAACTGCTTCGATCGCCCTAACTCCTCCTGAGTCTGGTGGCGATCGCTAATTTCCTGACGTAACTGCTCGTTGACTTCCTGTAATTGGGCCGTTCGCTCCTGAACCCGTTGCTCCAACTCCATATTTAACCGTTGTAGCGCTCCCGTTCGCTGCTCCACAATGATCTCTAACTGCTCGCGAATATTTTCAAGTCGCAGTTCTGCCTCCTTGCGATCTGTAATTTCGCGGGCGACCCAAACCACCGAAGTCTTAGAAATCGGGGAAATATGGCTAGTAAACCATAAATCTCGATTGCCTTGGCGCAAACTATACTCAAACGTGACCGGATGTTGAAGATGGAGCGATCGCTGAATCTGAGTGCGGAACATCTCCGCCTGCTCGCCCTCCCAAAACAACTCCAACGTCTGACTGACAATATCCCATTGAGGATGAGCAAAAATCATCGGATGGGTCGGAACGATCTCAATCTCCCGAAAATCAGCATCCAAAACCAACACCACATCCTGCATCGCCTGAAAAATAGAGCGCATCTGCATTTCTGCTTGGCCCAACCGCTCTTCGAGCAAATGACGCTGGCGCATCTGTTCCTCTAACACAGCCATACGTTCCTGAACCCGATACTCGACCACCTGCTCAAACTCAGGATTCTCGGTCAGGAACTGGCGATCGATCCTCTGCCTTTTCCGTAGAGCCTCATTTTCCGCCTCTAATTCCCTAACCCGTTGTTTTAACCCCTCAAGCTCCTCCATTGGTAACTCCTTCACGGGTGACCCCTCCCAACCCGAACATGCTAACTCTTTCTATCTTGGCATTTTCAGGGCGTGATCGCGCTCACGCTCAAGGTTTTGGTGAGTCACTCATCAGAGTCAGACATTATCACTGTTGATTCACTGTTCTATCACTGAGGAATAAGCAATTATCTCCGATAGTGGAAATATAGAGTTCAAGCCATCCTCCATGCTATTTTCCATCCATCCCCATCATTCATCTGTGATTAAATTTCCTGTTCCTGGCGGCCCCTTTGAAGTCATTTCTGGGGGACGAATCAACCCTCATTTTCCCAGTATTCCAAGAGTTCTGGTGATCGATGAAGATCCCGAACTGCGCGATCGCCTCTGTCGTTTGATGAAAGATCAAGGTTACTTCGTCACTGAAGCGGATGGAATAAACACCGGAATTCACTTAGCTGAACAAACCGATCCAGATGTTATTTTATTAGACGCTTCTCTCTCCGATGGCGATAGCCTCACCTGTTGCCAAGAGCTACAAAACCTCTGGTATACCCAAAGTTCTTCCACCACGGTGGGACTTTTTGCCATCCATTCCCTTGACGATCCGGATTGGGTGAATCAAGCCTTCGATCTCGGCATTGTTGATATTATTCCTAAACCCATTCATGAAAACCTATTGGTACAACGGGTGAAACGGTGGTGGGAACAAACCCAAAAATTTCAACAACTGACCCAAGCTAATCAAGAGCTGCAACGGTTAGCCGGTATCGATCGCCTCACCCAGTTAGCCAACCGCCACTATTTTGATGAAGTCTTGGAGAAGGAAGTCAGACAAATGAAACGGGCCCAGACCCCCCTATCCTTGATTCTGGGAGATGTGGATTATTTTAAGCTCTATAACGATCGCTACGGCCATCTTCAGGGCGATCGCTGCTTACAAGAGATTGCCCAAGGCATTCAGAGAGCTGTCCGTCGTCCTCAAGATGTAGTGGCTCGTTATGGTGGAGAAGAATTTGCCGTAATTTTACCGCAAACCGATGGGGCTGGAGCGATCGCCGTTGCCCGAAATATTCGTCACCAAATCCAGGAACTCAACATTCCCCATGCTCAATCCGAGGTTAGCGACCATATTACCCTCAGTTTAGGCATTGCCTGTGCCTTTCCAGAAGATAGCTGTTCGGCCGCCCAACTCATTCACGCCGCCGACCGAGGATTATACCGCGCCAAAGATCAAGGTCGCGATCGCCTGGAAAAACCCAATGAACCCAACGAATACTCCTTCTAAGGCTCCGAGGTCTCTTGTGCCGACTGTGGATAGAAAATTGCAAACACAGAAGTGTATCCGTGTAAAAAGGTGTTTCCTCCCACTGGGCCAATTTCACCTTGACAGAAAAAACCGCTCAGGGGAATGGACGGGAAGTATCTCTGAAATAATCCCGAATCTACATTCGGCTCGTCATACAGTTGTTCTCCCCGTCCCAAACAGGTAAACATCAAAGCACCCGCTCTAGAAGGGCGGGCCGTTGCCGAGAACAACTGATTCCCCGTTTGCCCCTCCAATTCTTGCTGGTATCGCTTCAGAAGATTCTCTAACTCTTCTTCGGAGGCTAAAGCATCCCGCAAATGAAATTGAATCCGTTGGCCAATCCGCACCCGTTCGGCGATCGCCAAAGCACCAATCCTCGGATCGATCCCCAACAAATTGCGAATTAAAAAATCTTCCGCCTCCAACTCCCGCTTAAAACTATCCGTCGCTACCCCCACAAACAGAGAATCTTGCGCCAACTCTCGGTCTTCTTCACTTAATCGAGCCACGGCGGAGCGCAAAATTTCCAAGGGAACCCCCGTTTTACCGACCTCAAACCCACTGGCCTCTTGTTCTTGCAATTCCAACACAATATTGCGTTCGGCCTTAGTAATTTGATAAATCGAACCAATGGGACGGCAACCTTGAGCCACAATGGTTTCCAGGGCAATGTTACCACTCAGGGCCAACCCCACGATCCCCTCGCTATAGAGTTCGTAATTATAAAATAAACTACTGCCATGATTGACTGGACTCGAACTGGCTAACCCCCCTACCTTCAGACTATGGGGATAGGCAAAATCTAAGCCCTGAAGTAAATCATTCAAACCCGGAGACATCGGATCGCCCAAGAGAATGAAATGGGGATGGCGTTCAGGAGATACTCCCACCAACTCCACCCATGGATCGGGAGGGCCATCCAGGTCGGGTAATTCTTCCATATCAATATGAAAGGCATTGACTTGGACACCCGGTAATCGGGCTAACGTTAAACTCAAGGCCGCTCGATCTTCAAATTCTTCGGCACTCTCGCCAGAGACCATCCCAATGATGCCTCCACCTCCACACCCGATCAACACCGGTGTGTTGAGCTTTTCTTGCAGCAAGGGCATTAAGCGGGAAAATTCGCTAGTAAAGGCAGACGAGATAAAAACTAGCCCAATAGAGGCCGGTTCAGATATTTGTCGATGGACTGTTTCGACAACTTCAGCGATCGCAGCCTCTAGAGACGGACGGGTAGATAAGGCATTTGCCCACTGCATCTGCTCCAATCTTCGACTCCCCTGTTGTGTAAATCTATTTTAATATTAAATTAATCATGTGCCCTTCGTTAAGTCAGATGCCATAAGCAAGTCGCCCCAACCTGGCACGAGGGGGAGGCGTGTTGAAAGAGCATGACAGGCTTCAATACTTTGCTATAGCTGAGTTTGAGACTTTAGCCATCCTGCCCTCTGATGGTCTTCAAAACCTATCAATTCAGACCTATTGAGACCCGGCTTACCTTCAGGAATAGCCCTATCACCTATCCTAAACCTTTTGATCGCCCATTGGAGTCAATGATCGCTTAAGCTAAGATAATGCAGAATCGGGCAGAGTAGTTTAACGTAATCCTTGAAGAATACTTACTGAACATCTAGAACACTGTACTTATGAGCAACGACATCAAATCAAAAATCGACGAAGAGCTAAATGAAGCCCGTGCTGTTTGCGATGCACAAGGGTCTAACTCGGCTGAATGTGCTGCGGCTTGGGATGCCGTTGAAGAACTGCAAGCAGAAGCTTCTCACCAAAAGCAAGTCAAGCCCAAAACTGGGTTTGAACAATATTGTGATGATAATCCAGATGCGGCTGAATGCCGGATTTATGACGACTAAAGGCTCAGGCGTGAGTCTTGGGTAAGTAACTGTATGGGGCTGAGTGACTGGGTTCACTCAGCTTTTTAATCGGATGATAAAGATGATATCTACCCTATCGAGCCGGTTTCAGGGCGCATTGTGGGGCGCGGCGATCGCCGATTGCCTTGGATATGCAGCGACTGTGGATTGTCGGTGGGGACAAGGGGTCGTTCAAGGATGCCAACAGTTGATTGCCAAAGGGACTTTAATCCTCCCGGATCTCCGGGTTACCCAACCTGGGGAAGTGACTGGCCTGATTGTACCGGTATCTCTGTATTTTCATGAAGACTTAGAGTCTTTAGCGACCCATTGGCAAGCGATCGCCGACCATTATCAGTTATCTTCACAGGAACAAACCTTGGGATTACTGATCGGCATCAGTTTGAGTGCCCTCGTTGAAGGATCGCTTCCTCCAGAGCAGATCCTCACCTATGGGCGATCGCACTGGGAACAGTTCACTCCCCATCCCTTAGCCGCCCTAGATTCTCTGGTTGCTCAACCCTCCTCTCCCTCTCCCCTCATCCACGGGCTACGGAGCTTTCTGAACAGTTCTCACTCCTTTCCAGGGGCGATCGCCTTAGCCCAGCAGCATCACCTAGAACCGTCCCTGAGTACCTGCATTGCCGCGACCCTGTGCGGAACCTACCAAACTCGTTTAGGGATTCCCCTACCTGGGCAAATTTTTCTAGAGGAGAAAATTAAAAATTCACCAACTCCCTGGCCCCAGGGGATTCAAGCATTAAATACCCTCAGTACCCATCTGCTCGCCAGTTGGTCAGGAGCAGATTGGGTCATCCGTAATCAGTAATCACTCTGTGCGTCCCCCCAAAACGCCAGGAGCGATCCACAAGAGATCGGGCCACGCTAAGATAGTCTAGATTGGGAGGCACTATAAATAAATGTGCTAAATTCTCCTAATCCCTAGGAAGGAGTGAGAAAGCGACAGCTTAAACGAAACCTGCTGGTCTATTGTCCGGGTCACCATTCCGTTCAATTGCCCCAGATGCAAAACCCTGTAGCCAATTTGAGTTGGGTGCCACAATGAAATCTTTGCAAGCACTAAGTAAACGGGTAGACCAATGGTGGCGCATGTACATCACCAATGCTCCCGAACAACGTCAACCTGGATACAAAGCCTCTTCTTCTTCTGAGCCAACTCCAAGGACTGATGTTACTCATCCAACCCAGAAAGTACGGGGCAAAAAAACGGCCCAAAAAATTCCACCAACGGCTTTTTTCGTAATTGCGGTGGCCTCAGTAACCAGTTCTTTCGGTTACCGGTTCTATAGCACTCCCCAATTGCGACCGGGAACCCTAGCCCCAGAAACCATTAGCGCCCCTCGCACAGAAAAGGTGATTGATGAAAAGGAGACCGAAAACCGGAGAAAACAAATCCGTACCGGTTCCTATACGGTACTGAAAATTAATTTAGAGCTAAACGAAGAACTCAAACAAACCCTGCAAAGTTTATTGGCTCCAGGCACTTCTTTACGGCGGCAAACGGGGGAATTGCCTTATGTGGATGAGTCACTGTTGCCCCTGGAAACTCAGCGCTATTTGCGCCAGCTCTCTGATAGTCAATGGCAACAGATTACCGAAGTGCTGAAAACGTTTCCTTTAGACGAGACAAGGGAACAAGAGTCAGAAGAGGCTTCTGAAGTGAATGATTCGGTTCCCGATCCTCAATATCCTCTGGTGCTGAATCCTCAACTTCAGGGGGCGATCGCCCAATTGCAAAGCCTGAAAGAAGAAAGTTCAGCCAGTGAATGGGCACAGGTGTTGTTTACCATTTCTGAAGCTCGCAATAATTATGAATTTGCTTTACATGAGCTACAAACACAACAGCAAGGCAATAGTAACCCCTTATATACTCCAGCTCTCTTTGATTGGAGTGAGACAACATGGGAAGAAACGAAAAGGGGGATGGAGCGCTCTCTCGATCGCATATTAACCCAAGGTCTGGCCGAAGGTCTGCCAGAGCGACAACTGCGACAGGCGATCGCCCTACAAGTGCAAGATCGGGTTCCCCCAGAAACGCAAAAGTTTGCCTCAGATACGTTGCATACGGTTCTCAAAGGACAACATAATCTGATTCATGATAAAGATGCAGCCAATCGCCTAGCGGAAAAAGCTGCCGAAGCCTTCCCCGATATCGAATATCAGGTGCATGAGGACGAAATCATTGTTCATAAAGGGGAAACAATATCGGAGAAACAATTTGTCCTCATCGACCATTTTGAATTAAGCCAGCGTCAGATTAATTGGGAAGGTCTCACGGCCTATGCTTTGCTCATTAGTGGTTCAGTGACCCTTTTTTGGTGGGTGGAAAGGCGGGTTCATTCAGGAATACGACAACGAGACCGGATTCTGATCCTCTTGCTGACCTTAACGTCTCCCTTGTTGGTCAGTCTGAAGTTTCCTGCGATCGCCCTATCCGGGATTGGTTTATTATTGGGAGGCTTTTATGGCTCCACAGTCGCTACAACCGTGGTCAGCCTGATTGCTGCTGTCCTGCCCATTGGCATGGATGTGATTTGGAATCAGTGGTTAGCCAGTGCTGCTGGCGGGATCTTAGCTGGGATAATGGCCGGCCGGATGCGATCGCGTGAAGAAGCGGCTCTTTTGGGCATGGGAGTAGGGATGACCCAAAGTGTCGCCTACTTGGCGGTAACCCTGATTCAAACGGCGATTCCAGGAATTGCTTGGCAACCTCTATTAACTCGTGCTGCTTTTCAAGGGTTGGGAGGATTAGCTTCGAGTATCGCGGCTTTAGGGTTGAGTCCCTATCTGGAACATTTGTTTGATTTGGTGACTCCGGTGCGCTTGGCTGAGATTTCTAACCCCAATCGTCCCCTGCTGCAACGGTTGGCCTCTGAAGCTCCGGGAACTTTCCAACATACCTTATTTGTGTCTACCCTGGCAGAAGCAGCAACTCGTACCCTGGGCGGCAATTGTGAGTTAGTGCGCGCTGGAACGCTTTACCATGATATCGGTAAGATGCATGACCCCCTAGGGTTTATTGAAAATCAAATGGGTGGCCCCAATAAGCATGATGAGATTCAAGACCCCTGGAAAAGTGCCGAAATTATTAAGAAGCATGTGAGTGAAGGTTTGGTCTTGGCAAAACAGTATCGCTTACCCAAGGCTGTGCGGGCGTTTATTCCTGAACACCAAGGGTCGATGTTAATTGCCTTTTTCTATTACCAGGCTAAACAAATGGCTGAGGCCGATCCCAATGTTAGGGTGAATGAGGCGGATTTTCGCTATCCGGGGCCGATTCCTCAGTCGCGGGAAACGGGGATTGTGATGTTAGCGGACTCTTGTGAGGCGGCCCTGCGATCGCTCAAAGAGGCGACCTATGAAGAGGCGTTAGCTATGGTGAATAAAATTCTTAGAGCTAGATGGCAAGATAACCAGCTCGTCGATTCGGGTTTAAAGCGCGAGGAAATGTCCGTGATTGCTGATACCTTTGTCCGAGTTTGGCAACAGTTTAATCATAAGCGGATTGCTTATCCGAAAGGGGCACTACCGAAGTAGTTATGCCTCTATTATGATACTCTTACTCCTACAGTGGATTGAGGAAAAAGCTGATGTTTAAACGCCTAGCGATCGCCACGTTGATCGGATTAACGTTAATGTTGACGAGTTGTGTTTCTGCCACCAGTGGACTGCAACAGTACGTCAATGCCACTAAAGGATATGAATTTTTATACCCTAATGGTTGGGTTCCGGTGAAAGTCAGTGGGGGGCCGGATGTGGTCTTTCACGATTTAGTGGAGAGAACGGAAAATTTGTCGGTGATTATTAACCCGGTGGAGGGAGATCAAGGATTAAGGGATCTAGGAACGCCCTCAGAAGTAGGGTATCAACTCTCAAAAACAGCGATCGCCCCTGAAAATACGGGACGCAGTGCCGAACTGGTGAATGCAGGGTCTAAAACTTTTGGCGATCGACTCTATTACTTATTGGAATACGAGGTGGATATTCCCAACCAACCCTTGCGCCATAATCTGACCAGTGTGGCGGTGAGTCGGGGAAAATTGCTCACGTTTAGTTTATCTACAACTGAAAAACGTTGGCAAAAACTTCACGATCTCTTTGAAGAAGTGGTTCAGTCGTTTAACGTTTATTAGATCGATGATGACTATTCCTCCCTTGGTCTTAGCTTCGGCTTCCCCAGCTAGGTTGCGCTTACTCCAACAAGCGGGAATCTTTCCCCAGGTGCATCCGAGCCATTTTGATGAGTCCCAGGTGCAAAGCTCAGACCCGGAAACCTTGGTGAAAACCCTGGCCCAACGCAAGGCAGAAACGATCGCTCCAGAGTATGAAAAGGGCGATCGCCTGCCCCTGATTTTAGGGTGCGATTCCGTACTCGCGATTAACGATCGCATCTATGGTAAACCGGGCAGTGCAGCCGAAGCCATGACTCGTTGGCAGGAAATGCGCGGTCAAAAAGGGGCTTTATATACGGGTTATGCTTTGTTAGATTTAGAGCAAAAAAGATCGGTAATAAACGCGGAAGTAACCTATGTCTACTTTGCCCGCGTGAGCGATCGGGCCTTAAGAGCCTATATCGCCACCAAAGAACCCCTCAACTGTGCCGGAGCCTTCGCCATTGAAGGTAAAGGGGGGTTATTTGTCGAGCGCATTGAAGGCTGTCACATGAATGTCATTGGCCTGAGCTTACCTTGTTTGCGATCGATGGTGGAGCAGTTGGGATACGATCTGACTCAATGGTGGGAGTCATCAACCCATTAAACCCTGAATCCCATAACATTGCTACACTAAAAAGAAGTGGCATCAACAATACTCGGCAAACGTTAGGGATGAATATGGCTAATGAGCGAGCCTCCAAGAAATTACTCCAGTTTCCCAAAAACGTAACCTGGGAAACAGATTTGGCCCGTCTATGTGGAGAAGACGAGTTATTTCGCGATCGCTATCAACTGTATAAACTGCTAGGACGAGGTGGGTTTGGAGTCACCTTTCTGGCTAAAGATTTAGCTGAAACCCAACAGCCCTGGTGTGTCATTAAACAACTTTGCCCTAAAGTCAAACAGGCCAAAGGACTCGAACGCGCCCGTCGCTGCTTTCGCCGAGAAGCCAAAATTCTCAGCCAGTTAGGAAACCATCCCCAAATTCCACAAATGTTTGATTATTTTGAGGAAGATGGGGAATTCTATCTCGTTCAGGAATACATTCAAGGGCGAACCCTCTCCCGCGAGATCCGACATCGAGGCCAATATTCTGAAGCCTTAGTGAAATCATTTCTGCGAGAAATTTTGCCCCTGTTAACGTTCATTCATGAGCAAGGGGTTATCCATCGCGATATTAAACCCCCCAATATTATTCGCCGCCACAGTCGATCGAAATCCTCTACAGGAGAGTTAGTTTTAATTGATTTTGGGGCAGTCAAACAGTTAATTCAGGAAACGGAATCGAATCATACGATCACCGCCACCGCTTCTACTGCGTTTGTGGGAACTTTTGGCTTTTCTCCCCCCGAACAATTAGCCCTACGGCCGACCTTTGCCAGCGATCTGTATGCCCTAGGAATTACTTGTGTTTATATGTTAACCGGTCAGTTCTCTTCGGAAGATGAACTGCCCCATTTTCGTCCTAAACACTGGTGGCGCAATAATATAGAAGTCAGCGATCGATTTGCTGATGTTATCGATAAAATGTTGGCAGTCGATCTCAAGGAGCGATATAGTTCAGCTCAGGAAGTGCTAACGGCTCTGGATCTAGGGCCCCATCTAGAAAGTTTAAATGAGTGTCTCACCCATCAACCCCAACCCAAGCAACCTGAACCTGAACCCTATCTATCTCCAGCCCAGCGCCGCGCTCAAGCGATCCGAGCGCGTATGGAACGGCTACAACGACGGCAAAAGCTGGGGACTCACCATTTCCCCCAGCATTGGTAGCTGAAACTCTTTGATTACGGCTCAGTTTGATTGTGGGAGTTTTTCTAAAACAACCAAACCATTATTTTCAAAATCTATCTCTAAATGATATCCTTCCATTAACGCTGTTCCCAGTAACGGTTTATAGCCAGACGCTATAATTGGGACAAGTTTTTCTTCACTATCCCAAAAAATCGTTGCTAAATGTATAGACAATAGTGTTTCGCTTCCATCAGCCAATCGCGCAGTGGTACTGGAATATAGGGGAAGATTCATCGCACTGACTGCTTGCGGTGGTAAGGTCAGATAGTCATTAAATCCAGTATCAACGACAAAATTTATAGAAAAATCTGGCTGTTCAGGTAAACGAAAGATCACTGCTAAAGTTGCTTTTCCATCCATTAACCTCCCGTAAATCATTCAACAATCCTCTCACTTGCTCCACCAAAACTCACGGTAACATCATATCCAATTCGCATTGTAAATAATCTAGCGTTGGGGTTCTTCTGCTTCAACTTTAAGGCTGTTTCTACACCATTTTTATCAATTCCGTATTCACCAGTTTCTGCGTCGATCACAATCATCTTGCCAAGATTATCACCAGACTCAACTTGTTGGCGAATACCATTTTCGTAAAACTGTTTGGCTCTTTGTGCAACTTCTTCCACTGTCCAAAAAATTGCTTGCATGATCATTACCCCTGTTTTTTCTTGTTGAAGTTGGTTATCTAAACTATAACGCTATGGGCTAGGGTGTATTGAGATCAGTACCCTAAAACCTCAACTCCCCTGGTCGCTTGTACCAGGGGAGTGTAGGGATTAAGATAGGGGTCAGTTATTGGAACCCTAATGAGCAAAACCCACCATTATAGATTTCCTTGCGTTCGCGCTCTAATTGAGAAATGAGGGTGCGATCGCCTTTTTCTTGCGCTACTTGCAAACGGTGTTCCAAACTTTTGAGGATATTCTGACAATGGGCCGCAGCCAATTCAACGGGTAATTCAGATTGAGTTGACTGGGGTTGACGAGTCGGGGGCTGCAAACCTGGATAGGTTGGCTCTTCGCATTGGTGAGTTTTATACTCAATTCCCCGATATCTCAAATCCATCGGCGCTTGAGGCACAGAAAGGTGTCTAGGGTAGCGATTCACCCGGTAGGTACGACCCCGGTATTTGGCCACTATATCTTCTTCTTGTACCTCGACATGAGTATGCTTATGGTTGTATTCTATACCACGGTAAGAGAGTTTCATCGGTTTTTCCTTTTCTCAGTTTTAAAAGAATCAGACGGTTTTGAAATCGTTTTTTTATTTCTGTATCTATCATGACATTTCTGGATGAAGTTTGGGTGTGATTTAAATTAACATTAAGTTAAAAATTATAAAGTTAATCTTAATGTTTAGCCTTCATCCAGCCATTTTCCTTGACAATCATACAAAGATGTGGTAAAAAACTTCCTCTGGGGGAGTAGGGGAAAAAGAAACCGGGTTTCTCAACCTGAACTGAATTACCCCATCTGCCTAAGTTAAAATATTAGAGTTCTATCAACTGCGATCGGTTATGCCTGTAAATTGGAGAGAACATATCGTTAGTACACCGGATATTCTGCGAGGGAAACCCAGAATCAAAGGCACTCGAATTCCTGTGAGTTTAATTTTAGGATATTTAGCTTCTAATCATACTGTTGAAGTCATTCTTGATGAATTTCCCGATCTGGTGCAAGAACAAATTTATGCCTGTCTGGATTATGCCCGCGATTTATCCAATTTTGAAACGGTTGCGTAATGAGTTTAAGGTTATTTATCGATCAATGCGTTCCCAACTCTATTATTGAGATTTTGCGTGAAGCTGGGCATGAAGTTTTTGTATTAAGAGATTATATTCCGATTGAGTCTCCAGATATAGCTAGTCTAAATGAGTTATAAATCATTGCCCCTCATCCCCCGACCCCTTCTCCCACAGGAGAAGGGGAGTATAAAGTCCCTCTCGGAGTGGGAGAGGGATTTAGGGAGGGGGCTTTTCTATTTCACAACTCAAATGGACTTGCTATAGTCAGGTTATTGCCAAAGCTAGAGTAGGCGAATCATGAGTGAAACTAAGGATAAGGATATTGACGCTATTTTTGCTGAAGGAACTTTGATTGATAAAGCAATTAAAAAAGCTATTAATCGAGCAGTATGGGAACACAAACAACTGGGAAATCCAGTTGCAGCATGGAGAAGAAGGAGCTGGTTTCCAAATAATCCGATTTAACCCAATCGGTAGGGGGGTAAAAAAAATAATAACGATAGGATTATTGCACAGTATAAACGCCGATCGCAAAACTGGCAAGGATCGCCCTCAAATCCCCACCCCGTAAGGCATCGACGCAGTACAACGAAAGAATGGGGGTTTCAGCGATTTGTCCTACTGCGTCGATTGCAGTCAGGAAAGAGTGCAAAATCATCTCATTACTCCCCACTGCACTATTCCCTATTGCCAACGCCAAGGACTATAATAATGAATTGGTCTAAATGGGAGCAATACAGAATGCGACTGTCACAGATGCTGTTCAATACGCTGCGAGATGACCCAGCAGAAGCAGAAATTCCCAGCCATAAGTTATTGGTTCGGGCGGGATATATTCGTCGAATTGGTAGCGGACTCTATGCTTATCTTCCCCTAATGTGGCGGGTTTTGCAAAAGGTCTCCCAAATTGTACGTGAGGAAATGAATGCGACGGGGGCCCAGGAATGTCTGCTACCCCAACTGCAACCGTCGGATCTCTGGCAAGAGTCGGGACGCTGGGATACCTATACGAAAGCTGAGGGGATCATGTTTGCGTTGCAGGATCGGCAAAAGCGGGAGTTGGGGCTGGGGCCCACCCATGAGGAGGTGATTACGGCGATCGCCCGTGATATGATTCGTTCTTATCGGCAATTACCGGTTCATCTGTATCAAATTCAAACCAAGTTCCGGGATGAAATTCGCCCCCGGTTTGGCTTGATGCGGGGTCGAGAATTTATCATGAAGGATGGCTACTCGTTTCATACTGACCGGGAAAGTTTGCAACAGACGTACCAGGATATGGATCGGGCTTATCGAAATATGCTGCGGCGCTGCGGTCTCAAGTTCCAACCGGTGCAAGCGGACTCTGGAGCTATTGGGGGCGGTGTTTCCCAGGAGTTTATGGTATTGGCTGAGGCTGGAGAAGATGAGGTTCTTTACACGGAAGATAGCCAATATGCTGCCAATGTGGAAAAGGCTGTTTCTCTTCCTGCGGATGCGCAACCCTCTCCATTTACAGAGTATAAAAAGGTGGAAACGCCGAATACGAATACCATTGCTACGCTCTGCGAGGCGCTCGGTTGTGATGCCACGAATACGGTCAAAAATGTGCTGTATCAAACTGTTTATGATAGTGGCATGACAGTGTTGGTGCTGGTGAGCATTCGCGGCGATCAAGAGGTGAATGAAGTCAAGCTCACCAATGAGTTAACCGCTCTGGCTCCAGAATACGGCGCGAAGGCGGTTTTGGCGATCGCGGTTCCCGATCCGGAAGCCCAGAGCAAATGGGCGGCAAAACCCTTACCCTTGGGGTATATCGATCCGGGGTTAGGGGATGAATATATTAGTCAACAAGAGAATTTAGCGCCCAAGTTTTTGCGCTTGGTGGATCGAACGGCAGTGGATCTGCAAAATTTTGCCACGGGAGCTAATGAGACGGGATATCATGTGATGGGCGCAAATTGGGGCGAGCAGTTTGTTCTCCCCGATCGCATTGTGGATGTGCGTACAGCGAAAGCGGGCGATCGCGCGGTTCACGATCCAACACAAATCTTACAAACCGCCAGAGGCATTGAAGTGGGGCATATTTTCCAGTTGGGAACCAAGTATTCTGAAGCCATGAATGCCACCTTTACCAGCGAACAGGGGGAAGAATTGCCCTGTTTTATGGGCTGTTATGGGGTGGGAGTCTCTCGCCTCGCTCAAGCTGCCGTGGAACAGTCCTATGATAAAAATGGCATCATTTGGCCGGTGGCGATCGCCCCCTATACGGTAATCATTTGTGTCCCCAATATTACCGATAGCCAACAGATGGACGTTGCCGAAAAGCTCTATCAAGACTTGCAACAAGCGGGAATAGAGGTATTGCTCGATGACCGTAAGGAGCGAGCCGGGGTAAAATTCAAAGATGCCGACTTAATTGGCATTCCCTATCGCTTAGTCACCGGTAGAGCCATCAAATCGGGTAAAGTAGAGTGTGTAGAGCGGAAAACCCTCGCTTCTGAGGAAGTGGCTATAGACGACGTAGTTTCTGTTCTTCAAGATAGGATTCAAACAGCCTTGAAAGCCTAATCTTTTAAGATCGTCAAAAGGGTATCAGTGAGACATTTACCATTGGGCACAGTACCATAGAGCAAATTCCTCATTCGCTCAATGAAGAATTTCCTGGACTGTGCCTACTTTTGAGTAAGGAAAGGGCAAAACCCAGTTGTCCCTATTCCCTATTCCCTATTCCCTATTCCCTATTCCCTAATGGAACGTCGAGAACTGATTCAATTAAGCGCCTTTATCCTTTTACCAGGGATATTATTCACCCTACTCGATGGTTTAATTTCTGGTATTTTTGCGGGCATGGTGGGGGGGATAATGGGTTTTTCTTATACTTATCCAGCATTAGGGCTTTGGGCGTTTTTAATCTATATGCCCTTTGCAGGAACCGTCACCCATGCGATCGCCAACAGTAACCCCATACTCCACCTCGTTAAAGATTTCTTTTATCTCCCCGCTCTGATCTCCATCTTAATCCACGATCGCGACTATCTCAAACCCTTTTGGCACAAAATAAAACCCCTCTACATTCCCCTATTTGTCCTAGTCTTAATTACATTTGCTCACTTTTTCTGGATTAACATCATTAGCGAAAGCTTCAATCCCACCCTAGGCAATCAAACCCTGATGGGAATTGTAGGGATCAAGACCTTATTAAGCTATATCCCCTTAATGATATGCGCCTATTATTTAATTCATGGTAAAGAAGAATTATCCTTTTTTCTCAGACTACACACCGTTTTAATCTTAATTTGTTGCGCCCTAGGGTTTATTCAATATTTACTCTTAACCAAAGGCATTTGTCCAGGCAGTAGACCCCTTTCCGGAGCATATTTATATCGAGCTAGTCTAGATGCCCATTGCTTTATCGGTGGAGCTGTTTTATATAACCCCAAGGCTGAATTGGTTCGATTATCTGGCACATTTGTAGCCCCTTGGCAATGGGGATGGTTTCTCATTTCTAGCGTCTTTTTTCTCTTTGCTATTGATGTCAGCGATATGGATAAAAGATGGCGATTCTTTAGCGCCATCAGTACCGGAATTTTGATTATTGTGTCTATTTTTTCCGGTCAAAGAATTGCCCTGGCTTTAGTGCCAATTATTTTTATGGTTTTACAATTATTAACTACCTCTAAAAAACAACGATTGCCCTTAAAATGGGGAGCTGCTATAATCGCTAGTGGTGTAATTATTCAAACAGTTAATCGAGTTGAGCAACGGATAGAAAGTTTAGTAGATCGATGGACAGTTTCACCCCCGCTAGATTTTATGTGGGATCAATGGCAATCGGTTTTGAATCAGCAAGAGGGATTTTGGGGAAAAGGCATTGGCGCAGCAACCAATGCGGCGCGAAAATTTGCCCCCACTCAGTTAATTGAAACCTTCCATGCTAAGGTTTTCTATGAAATTGGGCCTTTGGGGTTACTTGCTTTTTTAGTTGTGGTTTCGGTGCTGGCGTTTCTCACCTTTCAAGCCTATCGTTCTTTGAAACATCAGGGCTGGCAGAAAATGGCACTGTGTTTCTGGGCTTTTATTCTGATGGTGAGTTTTTTTCCCTATTATTATCCCCTAGATGTCGATCCGGTGGCGGTCTATTATTGGTTTATTGCGGGAGTCTTACTGAAATTACCGGAAATAGAAACTGCTTCAAAATCTCCCTAATCTATAATTCTTGTCCAAAATTGTTAATTGTTAATTGTTAATTGTTAATTGTTAATTGATATATAATGCATCAACCCTTCCAGTTTTCGATCCAAGCCCAATGCTCCCAAACGCAAGCGAGAGCAGCCACCTTTTTAACTCCCCACGGAAAAGTAGAAACGCCTAAATTTATGCCGGTGGGAACCTTAGCGACGGTAAAAGCGCTGACTCCTGCCCAACTGAAGGGGACGGGCGCTCAAATGGTTTTAGCCAATACTTATCATTTGCATCTGCAACCAGGAGAGGATTTGATTGCTCGTGGGGGAGGGTTGCATCGGTTTATGGGATGGGATGGCCCCATGTTAACTGATTCTGGTGGGTTTCAGGTTTTTAGTTTGGCCAGCTTACGGACGATTCAGGAAGAGGGGGTAAAGTTTCGATCGCCAAGAGATGGACGAATTATCAATCTTACCCCAGAAAAGGCGATCGCCATCCAAAATCAGCTCGGTGCAGATGTGATCATGGCATTTGACGAATGTCCCCCCTATCCCGCCTCCAAAGAGGCAGCGATCGCTGCCACGGAGCGCACCTATCGCTGGCTAAAACGCTGCATAACCGCCCATAATCGCCCCGATCAGGCCTTATTTGGCATCGTTCAGGGGGGAGTCTATCCCGATCTGAGAACCGCCGCCGCCGAGCAATTAGTCGCCCTCAATTTGCCCGGTTATGCCATTGGTGGCGTGAGTGTGGGGGAACCGGGAGATCTCATTAACCAAATTGTCAAAGTAACCGCCCCCCTCCTACCTGTGGAAAAACCCCGCTATCTGATGGGAGTGGGAACCTATAAAGAAATGGTACAGGCGATCGCCTCCGGCATCGATGTTTTTGATTGCGTCATCCCCACCCGGTTAGCCCGTCATGGAGCCGTATTCGTGCAGGGAGAGCGCTGGAATATTAAAAACGCCCAATTTAGAGAAGACTTTGCTCCCCTCGATGCCGAATGTCCCTGTTATACCTGTCAAAATTTTAGCCGCGCCTATTTGGGGCATTTATGGCGCTGTCGCGAACTGTTGGTGTATACGCTGCTGTCGATCCACAATATTACCGAATTAGTGCGCTTTACCGAACGCATTCGAGCAGCTATTTTAGGCGATCGCTTCCTCAGCGAATTCAGCCATTACCTTGCCCCCCCAGAAAGCCATCAGTACCATGAAAAGATATAGCCCTTCTCAAATCAACAAGATACCTCTTTATTCCCCCTCTCCCGTGGGAGAAGGGGTTGGGGGAGAGGGCAATTCTCTCTAATCTCCTCAACCCTAAATATGATAGCCACTAAATCCATTAATCCAAAAGTAACCATTCCTCCCCTAGAAAACGGCGACAAGCTCACTCGCACAGAATTTGAACGCCGTTATCATGCCATGCCCGATCGCAAAAAAGCCGAATTAATCGAAGGAATTGTTTATATGGCATCTCCCCTCAGAATCACACAACATGGCGAACCCCATGCTCGTATCATGGGTTGGCTCAGTTTCTACCAAGCCTTTACTCCCAATCTACAATTAGGCGATAATTGTACCGTCCGTTTAGACTCTGATAATGAACCTCAACCCGATGCACTCCTAAGACTCAAACAAGATGGAAAATCCACAATTAGTGAAGATGGCTATGTCGAAGGTGCGCCCGAATTAATGATCGAAATTGCCGCTAGTAGTGTGTCCATTGACTTACATCAAAAACTCAACGTTTATCGTCGCAATCAAGTCCAAGAATATTTAGTCTGGCGCGTTGATGACGGCGAACTCGATTGGTTCCGATTAGAAAATGAAAAATATATCAAACTGCAACCCAATGCAGACGGGATTATAAAATCCAAAATTTTCCCTGGATTATACTTAAACAAAGCCGCTTTGTTAGCCGGTGACTTAGCTCAGGTATTCGCGACTCTCCAAATTGGATTAGCCACCCCTGAACATCAATCCTTTGTAAATTAATAAACCATGCTAACTTACGAACCAATTACATTAAACCTAAAAACCGTTCACCTCACCGATGAGCAATTTTATCAACTATGCCAAAGTAATGAACAATATCAACTCGAACAAACTGCCCAAGGAGAACTTTTAATCATGCCTCCTGTTGGATCGATCGGTGGCAATCGGGAAGCCGATCTCATTGGTTTTCTTTGGCAATGGAACCGTCAAACCCAACTGGGAAAAGTGTTCAGTTCTTCCACTATTTTTACCTTACCCCAGGGTGGAAAACGATCGCCTGATGTGGCATGGATTGCTAATGAGCGCTGGGAAGCGTTAAGCTTAGAGGAACAGGAACAGTTTGCCCCCATTTGTCCCGATTTTGTGATTGAACTGCGCTCTCGT
>NZ_JAQPOK010000024.1 GCF_030068445.1 Roseofilum halophilum BLCC-M91
CGCAGGACTTGCGGTGTCAGTCTGTGGAGCGAGTGTAAGACCAGAGCAGAGTAAATCTGTGAAGGCAACTGCTATGAAGCAGAAACCTAAATTGTGAGATTTAGGAATCACCGTCCTTCTAGGGCGGTGAGGATGTCAAAATTTAAAAGAGAAGGATAAAGCAGGCTCCTCTTCCCTCACCCTTTTTGCTAATCTAACGTATTCCTTACTCAGATTGCCCAAAAGTGTTCAAATTGTAATCAACATGCTTGACCTAACCGGTGCTGCTCTTAGTCCAGAAACTTGGCCCTTTGGTTTAGAATGGCTTCCTGAAGATACCTGTCTCGTTGGGGGAGCGGTGCGGGATGGCTTGCTAAAACGGCAACGGGACTATCTGGATCTCGATTTTGTGCTGCCGGAGAAGGCGGTAGAAACGGCTCGTCAGATTGCCCGATTTTATCAGGCTGGGTTTGTGGTGTTGGATGCCGGGCGGCAAATTGCGCGGGTGGTGTTTGAAAAGGCAACGGCAGATTTTGCCCAACAGGAGGGGGAAACGCTACATATTGATCTCAAGCGGCGGGATTTTACGATTAATGCGATCGCCTATAATCCGTTTACGCGCAGGTTAATCGATCCCCTGGATGGCTGTCAAGATTTACAGCGCCAATTGATCCGTATGGTGTCGGCGGAAAATTTGGCTGATGACCCCTTAAGACTCCTGCGGGCCTATCGCCAAGCGAGTCAACTGGGGTTTACCCTTGACCGGGAAACTCAAGAAACCCTGATCGCGTTAGCGCCAAAATTGCGTCAGGTGGCCGCCGAACGGGTACGGATGGAGTTGGGGTATTTACTCAATTTACGTTCGGGAAGTGAGGCGCTGGAAAGGGCTTGGAAGGATGGGGTGTTGACGGGTTGGTTTCCCCATACCTGTGTCGAGCGGGTGAAGAGAGTGCATCAGGTGGATGAGATGGTGCAGGAGTTTGGCGATCGCTGGCCCCAATTATGGGAACACTTTAATCGCCCCATTCTGGCGAGTCAACCCACCAATGGCATTAGTTTAGCCAAGCTGATCCTGTTTATTGCTCCAGAGATCGAGAAAGCTGAGGCAGAACTTAAAGCCTTGAAATTGAGTCGGGCTGAAATTCGGGCGGCGATCGCCGTTTTGCAACGGTTACCGGATATCTTGCACCCGGAACAGATGAGCCTGCGAGACCAGTATTTTTTCTTTCATGCCATCCGTCCCATTTTTCCGACTCTGATGCTGTTAGCACGGGTAAAAGGGGTGGCTCTGGAGGCGATCGCGCCCTTGTGCGATCGCTACCTCAACCCCCACGATCCGGTGGTTTATCCCCAACCGCTTCTCACTGGCAATACCTTAATTGAAGCGCTCAATCTACCCAAGGGCAAGTTAATTGGTACATTATTAACGGAAATTCAGATCGCCCAAATTGAGGGTAAAGTGACCACGGAGGCTGAGGCGATCGCCTTTGCCCAACGTTGGCTCAAACCGACCAAACCCTAGAGATCTAGTGTGTTTGCCCTTGGCTATAGGGTTGAAATGATTTGCGCTCGTTCGACTAATTCGGGAAAGAGGGCGCTAAATTCTTGTTCGGCTTGCTTTTGAGCCAGTAAGGCCATGAGAGTGGTATAGGAAAAGAAACAGATTCCGGCTAAGTTGCGATCGCGGACTTGTTGTAAATGCTGTTTAATTTGCGCCAGGGATATATGCTGGGTCGATAGTCCCAGACTCACGGGAATTTTATGTTGCCCTAGGGCGATCGCCGGATGGTCTAAGTCTTCCTGAGCCTCTGCATCAATAATCAGTTCTTCAATAACGTTATCGCTTGCCCACAGTTGGGGATCTTGAAGCGTATCAGCAGGGTGAAGATCGGCCACAAAGCCCAGAAGACAGTAAGGTTTCTCTTTTTTGATCCGGGCAGAAATCTGTTTAAGCAAGTCCGTGAGGCGATCGCGTCTCCAGTTTACCCAGTGGGGATCTTGGGGGTTCGAGGGCGGCCGTTTTCCCCCATGGTCTTGCTGATAGAGCTTGGTCGTTACACGATCGTAGCCTAATGCCACCGGCGGACAAAAAGAGGAGTCGAGTTGAATGCCTTGTATTTCATACTCCCTGACCATTTCTGCAACTAAATCGAGGATAAAGGCTTGCACTTCCGGATGAAAGGGGTTGAGCCAAACATAACTGGATTCTCCCATGCCAAATTGACCATTACCATCTTGACGGGTGGCGATCCAATGGCGGCGGTTTTCCAGTAAGGGAGACTTAGCCGGGATTTTCAGCCCCCCTTGCCACCAACCCATGATACATAACCGTTTACGACGACAGGCTTGCAGCAGTTCCGCTAAGGGATCGTCAGAGGGGTGTGCCAGTCCCGTCAACTGTTGCAGCAGGGTACTGGGGTAGGGCGTTTGCCCTTGGTTCCAGAGACTCGGATAGAGGGTATTGAAATTAAACTGGGATAAATACTCGATCGCCGTTTCTGTGTTGTTGGGAAAGAAGCGCAAGTTGGGAGTCAGTTGGGTTAACCCGACTCCCCGCAGTTCTCCCGTCAGTTGCACGGGAGGAGAAAGGGTGACTTTAGCAATGTATTGGTCGGGAACTGGAGAGACACTATTTGCGGTTTGTCGCGCTTGGGCGATCATGGCCACAATTTCGGCGCGGGTGGCGATCGCATTGGGACGCAGTTGCTTCACGTCCGGATAGTTGACGACTAATTCCTGTTCTGCCGCAGCAGCGATCGCCGATCTCGCATACTCTGGAATGCGATCGGCATCCTCAAACGTCTCATTCAAAGTCATCTCCACCAGATTTTGCGGTTCATACTTCAAACCATTACTCAAAGCCAGCAGTGCTTGCAGACGAGTCAGCCGATCCGTTGGCTGAAATTGCTCATTGGAATAACCCCGCAGAAATCCCGATTCATAGGCGCTGCGAATCACCCCATAAGCCCAATAGGATGGAGGCACATCCTTAAATTGCATCCCCGTTTGACCCCTTTTCGGATAATGGGGAAACGCACGGGAGAGTAAGGCCGCAAATTCTGCCCGGTTCATCGGAGCATCCGGCTTAAATTGCCCATCGAGATAGCCACTGACGACCTTCTGATCCGCCAGTTGTTCAATAACAGCTTGGGCCCAATGGTTAGTAATATCCGTGAATTTCGCCATAAGCGTTTGCACTCAGATTCAGGGTGATGTAACAGCAAATCATTATATTAGTAATCAGATACTTGCACTTGCGTAAAGTTTAGTTGCAATACCTTGATCTGACCCCAATAACTCCTTATAGTAAAACCATGAAGCAAATCAAGCTTCATTGGCAGATGAACAGCCACTTTGTTTTGTACACAACCCAGTTAAAAGTTAAGAGGTAAATCACTGACTAACTGTTATCTGTCTAAGGATAGCACGGCAGCACCCCTACTGAAACTTGAAACTTCCTAAACTAGAGAAACAGGGAGGAAAATCAACCCCTATTCACGCTCATGGTGGTGAAGAGAGTTGGACTCCAGATAGGCTCAAATAATAAAAGGAAGTCGCTCAGGAAGTAAGTCATCCGGGTGCTGCTGTCGTTTTAAGGCAATATGGGCAAGAGGAATTAATCAAGTAAAGTTTAGTTACAATCCCTTGATCTGACCCCAAGAAGTGTTTATAGTAAAAACATGAAGCAAGTAAAGCTTCATTGGCAGATTAACAGCCAATTTGTTTTGTACACAACCCAGTTAAAAGTTAAGAGGTAAATCACTGACTAACTGTTATCTGTCTCAGAACAACACGGCAGCACCCCTACTAAAACTTGAAACTTCCTAAACTAGAGAATCAGGGAGGAAAATCAACCCTTATTCACGCTCGTGGTGGTGAAGAGAGTTGGACTCCAGATAGGCTCAAATAATAAAAGGAAGTCGCTCAGGAAGTAAGTCATCCGGGTGCTGTTGTCGTTTTAAGGGCAATATGGGCAATTCGCGATCGCCTCTTGACTTAAAAGCCTGATTTTGAGTAAAAACGGCAATATTGTTCTCCACAGCCAGTTTTTCTCAACCGCTAAATCAGTGAAGAATTCTTCAGTTTTTTTTCCACCCATTTATCAGAAAGTTCGCTTACCCTAGAATAGGGTATAGCATTTGATTTGATCCCGAAAATTTCTGACTATCATCAGTAATTCTGAGGAAAATCATGATCAGGTGGTTAACGAATCAGAAAATCGGCAAAAAACTGGCAATCCTGGGAGTGACAGTCACTGCACTCATTCTCCTGAATATGGTGGGGATGATAGAAATTGCCAAAACCGGGTACTTTCAATTCTTAGAGCGCGAGCATATTGAATTTGTCCTGTTGATGCAGGTTAAACTCGATCAATTACAAGAAACACTGCATCATCTGGATAAATCTATAGACACATCCCTAATTACAGCCAACTCAACAGAACGCCTAGAAATGGGTTTACAACCCCTCCTAGACAACACCGTGGAATTGCCCATAGCCTGTCTTGATGCCGTCAATGGCATTGAACGATCTGCCTTCACCCTGCTAGGTTTCGGCGAAGTGTTTACTCTCTGCGAAAATGATATTGTCGATCTCAATCAAGCCAATCAGATCGTTGAGAACTATTTGGAGCAGGCTATTTCCTTTGCATCCTTTGTTGATACCTTCCAAAACTATCTCAACACGATTCAAAACAGTTCTCGCCGATTCTCCATCCTAGTTCCGGAAGCTCGGAATACGGTACAAAGTATTATTCTCAGTGCCAACATGCTCCTATCTTTTTTCGTTTTAGGTCTGTTTTGGCTCATCTCGAATATGTTGAGAACCCCAATCGTAGCCATGGCCAAACGGATTCAAGAGATTGCTAGAGGTGAGGGCGATTTAACCCGCCGACTGAAGATTACCTCCCATGATGAAATCGGAGAGGTTGCCCATTGGTTCAACCTCTTCATTCAAAAGCTCCAGGAAGTGATAATCGACGCGAAGAATGTGACCGGCAATGTTGCCGACGGTAGTTATGGGATGAGTGCTAGGGCAGCAGCCATGTCGGAAGGCGCAAATTCACAGGCAGCCGCAGCACAACAAGTTTCCTCCTCCATAAAAGAGATGACGGCAACGATTCGTAAAAACACTGAAAATGCCCTGGAAACGGAGCAGTTGGCCATCCAAGCTGCTGCTGATGCTAAGGAAACTGGGCAGGCAGTTGCCGAGGCTGTGCTGGCGATGCAGCAAATTGCACAAAAAATTTCGATAATTGAGGATATTACTCGCCAAACCCGTATGCTCTCCTTAAATGCCAGTATTGAAGCGGTACAGGCTCAGGTGAGTGCCAAAGGATTTGCTGTGGTAGCCTCAGAGGTGCGAGCTTTGGCTGAACGGAGCCAAAGAGCCGCGACAGAGATTACGAATTTGGCCAAATCCTCTGTGATTGTTGCAGAAAACGCTGGTGCAATGCTGCGGCGACTGGTTCCGGATATTCAAAAAACTGCCGAGTTAGTCCAGGAAATTAGCGCAGTGAGCAAAGAGCAAAACACCAGTACCGAACAAATTAACTGGGCTATTGAGCAATTAAATCGTGTTACCCAGCAGAATGCTCTCACCTCAGAAGAATTAGCAACGATCGCGAAAGACCTTTCCACCCAATCCGAAGACCTCCAGCAGACGATTGCGTTTTTTAACACTGAGGGAATGGCTCAACAGCGTTACTATCACTATTAATTCACTATAACATTGTAAATTTCGATACAGCAAAGGTATGACGTAAGGCTCTCTCGCTTCATAGTCCTGTTATTGCATCGGACAAGCGCGTGCTTTAAGGAGGGGATGCCCCGCCGCCCTTTTTGCAAAAAAGAGTGAGGGGGAAACATTCCAGGTTTCTCTTAAAATAAGAGATGTATTATAACTTGGAAACTGCTATGGCTTCATCTCTTCCATCTCTGAGCGGTGCTGAAATTCGGCAAACGTTTCTTGATTTTTATCAGCAGCGCTCTCATAAGATTTTACCGAGCGCGTCTTTAATCCCTGAAGATCCGACTGTACTCTTGACGATCGCCGGAATGTTGCCGTTTAAGCCCATATTTTTGGGGCAGCGTGCGGCTGAAGTTCCCCGCGCTACGACTTCTCAGAAGTGTATTCGCACCAATGATATTGAGAATGTGGGACGCACAGCACGGCATCATACGTTTTTTGAGATGTTGGGCAACTTTAGCTTTGGAGATTATTTTAAGGAAGAGGCGATCGCCTATGCTTGGGAACTCTCTACGAAGGTGTTTCAACTGCCCCCAGAGCGGTTAGTCGTCAGTGTTTTCCGGGATGATGATGAAGCTTTTGCTATCTGGCGCGATCGCATTGGCATCCCAGCTTATCGCATTCAACCCATGGGAGAAGAGGATAATTTCTGGAAATCTGGCCCCACTGGCCCCTGCGGCCCCTGTTCGGAAATTTACTATGATTTTCACCCGGAATTAGGGGATGAAACCCTAGACTTAGAAGATGATACCCGGTTTATTGAGTTTTATAACCTGGTTTTTATGCAATATAACCGGGATGCTGAGGGGAACTTAACGCCCCTACAAAACCAAAATATTGACACCGGAATGGGGTTGGAGCGGATGGCACAAATTTTGCAAGGTGTGCCGAATAATTATGAGACCGATTTGATTTTTCCGATTATTGAAGCGGCAGCTAACTGTGCAGGAATTGAGTATCATCAGAGTGATGAAAAAACCAAGGTTTCTCTCAAGGTAATTGGGGATCATGTGCGAGCAGTGGTGCATTTGATTTCCGATGGGGTGAGTGCCTCAAATATTGGCCGAGGCTATATTCTGCGGCGCTTAATTCGTCGGGTGGTGCGTCACGGCCGGTTGTTGGGAATTACGGAATTATTTACGGAAAAAGTGGCCGAAGTGGCGATCGCCGTTTCCGAAAGCGCTTATCCGAATGTGCGAGAGCGGGAAACCCTGATTAAATCCCAATTACAGCAGGAAGAATCGCGCTTTTTGACCACATTAGAACGGGGTGAAAAGCTGCTGCAAGAGATTGTGGAAAAGGTCTTAAAAGCTTCTAAAACGGAAATTGCTGGAGAGGATGCATTTAAGCTCTATGATACCTATGGTTTTCCCTTGGAATTGACCATGGAAATCGCTGAAGAACAAGGGTTAACGGTGGATGAAGAAGGCTTTGAAGCAGCCATGCAGCAACAAATAGAGACTTCCCAAGGGGCCCATGAAACTATTGATTTAATGGTGCAGGGGTCTTTGGATCAGTTGGCCGATCATATCCATCCCACCCAGTTTACCGGGTATACGGAACGGTCGGGGATGGGGCAAATTCAGGCTCTTTTAGTGGAGGGGAAATCGGTAGACGTGGCGGAAGCGGGGATGCCGGTACAGATTGTGTTGGATAAAACTCCATTTTACGCAGAATCCGGGGGACAAGTGGGCGATCGCGGCTATTTGTCCGGTTCAAATTTGCTGATCCGCATTGAGGATGTACAAAAAGAGTCCGATTTCTTTGTCCATTTTGGTCGCATTGAACGGGGAACTGTAACCCTGGGAGACTCAGTAACCGCGCAAATTGACCGCGCCTGTCGGATGCGGGCCCAAGCCAACCATACGGCAACTCATTTGTTACAAGCAGCTCTGAAGAAAATTGTTGACCCCGATATTGGTCAAGCGGGGTCTTTGGTCAACTTTGACCGTCTGCGCTTTGATTTCAATTGTCCCCGCGCTCTCACGGCACAGGAGTTAGATCAAATTGAGGAGCAGGTGAACACTTGGATCAGTGAAAGCCACTGCTCTGAGGTGCAAATTATGTCCTTAAATGAAGCCAAGGATAAAGGTGCAACGGCCATGTTTGGGGAGAAATATGGCGATACGGTGCGCGTGGTGGACTATCCAGGGGTATCCATGGAGCTGTGTGGGGGAACCCATGTGCAGAATACGGCGGAAATTGGCTTGTTTAAGATTATTTCGGAAACCGGGATTTCTGCGGGAGTGCGCCGCATTGAGGCGGTTTCCGGGGCTGCGGTGCGGGAGTATCTACAAGTGCGGGATGCCGTGGTTCGGGAATTGGGCGATCGCTTTAAGGCCAAACCAGAGGAGTTGGTGGAACGGGTAACCAGTCTGCAAACGGAGTTAAAAGCGACACAGAAAGAGTTAGAGAAGGTACAGGGAGAATTGGCGATCGCCAAATCCGATCAACTGCTCTCCCAAGCTGAATCTGTCGGTGATATTCAGGTATTAGTCGCCCAGCTCGATGTAGATGCCAATTCCCTCAAAACAGCCGCCGAACGGTTATTACAAAAACTCGGTGATGGCGCTGTCGTCTTAGGTTCCATTCCGGAAGCCCATAAAGTCAGTTTAGTCGCTGCCTTCAGTAAATCCGTCAATCAAAAGGGCTTACAAGCCGGTAAATTTATCGGTCAAATTGCCAAAATTTGCGGCGGTGGAGGCGGTGGGCGACCCAATTTAGCCCAAGCTGGAGGACGCGATCCCAGTCAATTATCCACGGCTTTAGCAACAGCAAAAACCCAATTAATGGAGAGTTTAAACCAGTAGTTGATCCCATTCTCTAGCCTTATTACTAATTACCAAGAAGCGGATGCATGTCTGGGAAGCCCAAAGCGGTGAAAATCCCTAAGCCATTATGTACTCTAGCGGCGGTGGATGGGGGACGATTAATCATTTGCCCACCTAGGATTAAACTGGTGGAACTGCCCCCATCTAAATTTAAGGCGTGAATGACTCCGAGTTTCTGCATCAGTTGGGCAGTTTCAGTTAAGCTGGCTCCTAAGCCTCCGATGCGGTTATGGATGGTGACGAGCATAAATTTACCGGAGGAGGTAATTCCGAAAACACTGCGAATGGCAGATTGTTGGGCAAAGGCGCGGCTAAATCCTTCTGCTTCGGCATCGACGACGATTTGTTGATTTTTGATCAGTAAGGGGCCGCCGCCGATAATATGGGGAAAGTTGTTAAAGTTGAGGGGATTGGTGTTACTTTCTAGGGTGAGGGTTGTGCCGGGCATGAGGCTGGCTTTGGCACTGAGCAGCGATCGCAACACCAGCAAATATCCAGTATCGGGAATATCTGTTTCTTCAGCAATTTCCACATGGCGAGTCACCTGGTTATTCTCAACAACAACAATAATTTCGCCCGCCGTTAAGGGGGTGTAAGTCTTACCCCACTGGGGCGTAAAGCGAGAAATTCCGCCTTTAACATAGCCACTATTGAGAACAACTAAGGGAAAGCGTGCGCCGGTTGATGTGGTAATTATTTCTTCTAAGGTCAGGCGATCAATGGCAGTGCTGCCCTGATTATCCCAGGCGATCGCCCCCCGATTCAAGATCGGGCCAGAATACCAGGTTCCTTGCCAACGAATTGCCCCCAATGGTAATCGGTTATTGCGGTTAAAAAAGCCCGCATTAATGGCAGCTAGAGTCTTACAAAATTCTCCCATTTTTAATAAAGGGGTTGTGCCTTCCATGGTATGGGCATAAGTCCAAATGGGTTCTAAATTCAGTTTTGGGGCTTGACTAGCAGACAGGGTTAAGGAAGTGACAGGAAAGCGATCTTCTCCTAATGATACATACTCTTCTTTCCAGCGCAGTCCCGGCAACCAAATAATATTGCGATTCCGGGGAATATCGGGGCGAATCTCCAGAATTAAGGCATAGGGATGGGTTTGGGTAATCGCTTTTACGGAGAGTCCGGGGGGCAAGTTGGCTTGAATTAACAGGTGTTGAGGATCGGCGGTAATTGCTGGGCGTAAGGGTTGGGAGGTATCAGCAATGACTTCCCCTTCGTTGACTTCTTCGGAGGAAGGGCGATCGCGCCAGCGATGCGGAGCATTATCGCTCTCTGGGGTAACCGTTGCAGGATTTTGATAGTCGTCTAAAAGGGTTTGGGTAATCGCTGCATTCAGGGTAACTTGCCAATCAAACGTATCTTGTTTCAGTTGATAGGCAGTGGGTTGGGTGAGGTTAAGTTTCAGACGTAAACCGATCGCCCGATCGCCGTTCAAAATGGTTTCCGTTTGTATCCCAGTCACATTCGTCATCGGCTTCGTCATCACCAAAGTCTCCCCATCAACCGCCAGGGTAAAAGCCTGCTGTTTGCGCCAGTCGGTGATATCCAGATGACGATAATGGTGATGGCGTTGCGCTGGCAGGGGAACGGGGGGTGAGAACCATTGAATCGGTTGTTGGCTGGGGTTTTCCGTATTCAGTAATTCAACTCCCATACTCTGAATTAACCCCGAATCAGCGATCGCCGTTCGTGCCGATAACCCATCGCTCCATTGATTCCAGGTTGCTGCAAGGGTTTTGCCATTGACGGAAATCCGGGTTCCTTCCCGAATCGGCCCCATCGGAAACACCTCTAAGATGTAATCTGAGGGAATAGGTTCAGCTTTGCCCAACAGCACTAAAGATTGATAGAAAAACGCCGCCACTTCTGCGCGGGTTGCATCCCGGTTAGGGTGGAAAACCTCCAGATCCGGATAGTTCACCACCAGATTCGCGCGGGTGGCTAAGTGCAGGGCATCCCGCCCATATTGGGGCACAGTGGAGGCATCCTGATAAATTTCGTTTAGGGTAGGGATGGGTTGGGTTTGATCGACGAGGGTATGAACCCGCAACCCACTGACTAAGGAGACGATAATCTGAATTCGGGTAATATTCGATTGGGGTCGAAATTGACGACCGGGAAAGCCCGATATAAAGTTAGTTTCGTAAGCCCAAATGATGGCTGGAGTCGCCCAAAAATTGGCTCCAATGTCGATAAATGGGGTGTAGGGTCTTTTTTGGGGTTGTTGTAGGGAAGCTTGGAGAATAACGGCATATTCGGCGCGAGTCATGGGGCGATCGGGGCGAAATGTGCCGTCCGGGAAGCCATTGACAATGCGGCGATCGCGCAATGCTTGGATAAAAGGAAAGGCCCAATGATTGAGGGTGTCGGGGAAGGAAGACATCTTGCAGTTAAAAATTAAAACTTTCCTACGGTTGAAACTCTGCGGTCTAAAGACGCGCAGATTCTTAAGAAGTCCAAAAATGAACTCTTAAAGGCGTAATCAAAGCGCCTCTACTTAGTTGGCTTAAGTTAAGCTTGAGCCTTCCAGATACTTTTCTGAGAATATTTGCTGC
>NZ_JAQPOK010000025.1 GCF_030068445.1 Roseofilum halophilum BLCC-M91
CGCAGGACTTGCGGTGTCAGTCTGTGGAGCGAGTGTAAGACCAGAGCAGAGTAAATCTGTGAAGGCAACTGCTATGAAGCAGAAACCTAAATTGTGAGATTTAGGAATCACCGTCCTTCTAGGGCGGTGAGGATGTCAAAAGAAAATTGGGTTGACCAAGACTCAAATGTACCGGTTTGGCTGCGGTTCTCCCATTCCCCATTCCCCCTTCCCTATTCCCCATTCCCTATCCTATGAGCCGAGCTAACTTAAGTTTAAGCGCGATCGCCATTCGTCGGCATATCGGAACCCTGATGCTCACCATTGCGGTGATTGTCGTTGGGTTCTTTGCCCTCAGTCAGCTCCCGGTTGACCTGCTTCCTGCTATCACCTATCCTCGGATTGGGGTGCGTGTTGATACCCCTGGCATCGCGCCGCAAGTGGCGGTTGATGAAGTCACTCGCCCCCTAGAAGAAGGGCTTTCCGCCACTGAGGGGGTGGTACAAGTGTTTTCCGAAACCCGCGAAGGTCGCGTTTCCCTCAATCTCTATTTTAATCCCGGTAGTGATATTGACCAAGCCCTCAATGATGCCACGGCTACCTTAAACCGCACGATTAACCAACTGCCGGACGATCTGGAACCGCCGCGCATCTTTAAGTTTGACCCCTCCCAACTGCCGGTGTATGAATTTGCCCTCACTTCTCCCCGATTGCAAGGAGTGGATTTACGGGTGTTTGGGGATCAAGAATTGGCGCGGGAGCTGACGGTTGTCCCTGGGGTGGCTTCCGTGGATGTGTCGGGAGGACTGCAAGAGGAAATACAGGTGAATCTAGACCTGAAACGGATGACGAGTTTAGGCATAACGATTGACCAGGTTTTAGATAATTTACGCGATCGCAACTTAGACAGTTCGGGGGGACGGCTGCGAAACATCCCTACAGAGAGCCTTACCCGTACCATCGGTCGCTTTGAAAATGCCCAGGATATCCTCGATCTCTCCTTTGATCTCGACGGTTCCCCCTCCTCTCGTCAAGTCTATTTGCGGGACTTTGCCCAAGTGATTGATGGCACAGAACGGCAACAGGTCTTGGTTTCCCTGAATGGGATTCCGGCGGTTAAAGTGAGCGTGCAAAAACAGCCCGAAGCGAATACGGTGCAAGTCGTTGATGCTGTGAAAGCCAGGATTGAGGAGATGCGCTCCGGGGGCATCATTCCCGATGATATGATTTTGACCCCCACCTTGGATGAATCCCAGTTTATTCGCCAATCAATTCGCAATGTGATCATCGCCGGATTAACCGGATCGGGTCTAGCGGCGATCGCCGTTCTCCTCTTCCTGGGTTCCCTACGGCAAACCCTGATCGTCGTCCTCGCCATTCCCCTAGCCACCCTCACCGCGACTATCCTCATGTTCGCCTTTGGTCTCTCCCTCAATGTCTTCAGTTTGGGAGGACTGGCTTTAGGGGTGGGAATTGTGGTCGATAACTCCATTGTGATGTTGGAAAATATGGTCAGCCAACATCAGTCTCTTCGACTCCGCTCAGAGACCAGTCCTCGACTGCACTCAGATCGTCCCCTGAGCGGAGTCGAAGGGGACACCTTAGATTTAGATCCCCCTAAATCCCCCTTAGAAAGGGGGGCTGGGGGGGATCGAGATCTGCCCATCTCACCCTATCTAGAAGCACAAAAAGCCGCCAGTCAGCTCGAATCAGCCCTCTTAGCCTCCACCTCCACCAACCTAGTGGCCGTCTTACCCTTTGTGCTAATTGGCGGCTTCTTCTCCCTGCTCTTCAATGAACTGATCCTCACCATTAGCTTTTCCGTGGCGGCCTCGATGATTGTGGCCTTAACTGTCGTGCCCATGCTCACCTCCCGATTATTGCGCGTGCGTAGGTCAAGCGGCTTAGACCAGATGGGGCCCTTACGCTGGTTTAACCAGCAGTTCCTGCTGATTACAGGGGGCTATGGACGGATATTAAGGGGGGTGATTCGGCTGCGAATTCTGGCGATCGCCTTAGCCGTGCTGATTCTCGGTTTTGGCAGCGTTCGCCTCGCGTCAGAAATTCCCCAGGAACTGCTGCCCCAAATCAACACCGGACAAGCCCGTTTATTCGCCCAGTTTCCCCCTGGAACCAACCTCGAAACCAACCAGAAAGTGATGGAAGCGGTGGATCGGGTTTTGCTAGAGCAACCGGAAACCGAATACGCCTTTACCACCACCGGCGGATTTTTGTTTGCTAATCTCACCATTGCCAACTTGCTACGCTCTAGTAGCACCATTACCCTGAAACCCGACAGCAGTATGCAGACGTTTGTGGAAAATGTGCAACGCCAACTCAATGACCTGAATTTGGTCAATATTCGGCTGCGCTTGTTTCCCGATTCCGTGCGCGGCTTAATCTTGAATAATTCCCCGGTGCGCGGCGATATTGATTTAGCTATTTCTGCGGCCTTGGGCCCCGATGGCATTGAAGATCCGGATATTCTGGCTGGGGCGGGTCGCCAAGTTCTGCAAGCCTTAGATGAAAACGTGACCTTAGCCCAATTTCGCCCGGATGCTGACCCCTCGCAACTGGAAGTGCAAATCCGTCCTGACTGGGAAAGAATGGCGGATTTTGGGGTCACTGCCCAGGAGTTAGGGGAAACCTTGGAGACGGCCATATCGGGAACGGTTCCCACGGAGCTACAACGGGGGAATCGGCTGGTGGATATCCGCGTACAGTTGGATGACCAGGCTCTGCAGAGCGTGGAAGAACTGCGGCAAATGCCTTTATTTTCACAAAACAGTGGTTCGACTACGCTCACCAACCCCCGCCCCATTCGTCTACAAGATATAGCCCGTTTGGATAAGGGAACTGCTCCGGCAGAGATTCAACGCATTAATGGGCGATCGGTATTTTTGATTGTGGGCCGTTTGAGTCAGGGCGCGAGTTTAAGTGATGCTCTAGCAGAAGTGGAAGCGGCTTTAGAGAACTTGGAACTGCCCCCAGGGGCGCGAGTTCTGCCGTCGGTTGCGGCTGAGTCGAATCAACAATTACAAGAGTCTATTGTTGTTCTCGGCGGTTTGGCGGCTTTCCTGGTGTTTGTGGTGATGGCGGTTCAATATAATTCTTTGATCGATCCCTTGGTGATTATGCTCACGGTTCCCCTGGCTCTGGCGGGGGGAATTTTAGGATTGTACCTGACGGAAACGGCGATCGGGGCTACGGTGTTAGTCGGTGGCGTTTTATTAGTCGGAATTGTGGTCAATAACGCGATTATTATGGTGGAACTAGCCAATCAAATTCGCGCCGAATCCGGACTCGATTATCGCAGCGCCATTTTAAGGGCTGCTCCCCAACGACTGCGCCCGATTTTAATGACCACCATTACCACCGTTTTAGGCTTATTTCCCTTAGCCGTCGGTTCAGGAGAAGGGGGAGAATTCTTGCAACCGTTAGGCGTGGTGGTCTTTTCGGGTTTATCCTTGGCAACCCTGTTAACCTTGTTTATGATTCCCTGTTTCTATGTGCTGCTGCACGAAGATATCGGCGAAAAATTGTTGAGATTGCCGAAAAATTGACATACAGCGCGAAGCGCTGTATCAATCGATTGAGAGAGTGCGGGCATCTTGCCCGCTAGAGAAAGTCAGCGAGCAAGATGTTTGTCTTTTCCGCGAATCCCAAAGCGCTGTATTAAATATCCAAGTCAGCCAGGTTTAATTTGGGCCCGTAGGTTTCGATAAATTCGCGACGGGGAGCGACGCGATCGCCCATTAACACGGTAAAAATACGGTCTGCCTCTGCTGCATCCTCAATTTCCACCCGTTTCATCATCCGGGTTTCTGGGTTCATGGTGGTATCCCACAACTGAGCGGGCATCATTTCTCCCAACCCTTTGAACCGTTGGATGTTGTAATTGGCGTTATCGGGAAATTGGCGAATTTGCTCTTGCAGTTCGCGATCGGTATAACAATAGTAGTGCCGTTTGCCGCGCTCCAATTTGTACAACGGCGGACAGGCAATATAAATATAGCCTTGATCGACTAAATCCCGTTGATAGCGATAGAAAAAGGTTAACAGCAGGGTACGAATATGGGCCCCGTCTACGTCCGCATCAGTCATAATTACCACCCGATGGTAGCGTAACTGCTCCGCATTAAACTCTTCGCCCTTAATGCCTAAACCCAATGCGGTAATCAGGGATTGGATTTCATTATTTTTGTAGATCTTGGCATCGTCCGTTTTCTCGATATTCAAGATTTTACCGCGCAAGGGTAAAATTGCTTGAAAGCGGCGATCGCGCCCCTGTTTGGCTGAACCCCCTGCACTATCTCCCTCCACCAAAAAAATCTCCGATTCCGACGGATCTCTCGTACTACAATCGGCCAATTTACCCGGCAATGTGGAACTTTCCAACACCGATTTCCGGCGCACCAACTCCCTGGCTCGACGAGCCGCTTCTGCCGCATTAAACGCCTGAATTGCCTTTTCCAGAATCGCATCCCCCACGGCGGGGCGAAACTCCAAAAACTCATTTAAATACTCGCCCACCAGGGAATCTACAATGCCTCGGACTTCCGTATTTCCCAGTTTCGTTTTCGTCTGCCCTTCAAACTCCGGATCGGGAACCTTCACCGAAACCACACCGGTTAAGCCTTCCCGGATATTTTCCCCGGCCAGATTAGCATTATTTTCCTTCAACTTATTCCGTTTGCGGGCGATCGCATTCATCGTCCGCGTCAGCACCGTTTTCAACCCCTCCAAATGGGTTCCCCCATCAATGGTGCGAATATTATTAGCAAAGCCCAACAAATTATCCGAATAGGCATCCGTACACCACTGAAGCGCCACCTCCACCTGCACATTATTCTTCTCGGCATTCATATAAATGATTTCTTCATGCAGAGCGGTTTTTTCCCGATTAATATAGGCCACATATTCTTGAATGCCCCCATCATACTTGTAGCTCTCCACTTTCGCCGGAGTCAATCGATGGTCAGAAAACGTAATTTTCACCCCAGCATTCAGATAGGCCAACTCCCGCAACCGACGGGCTATGGTATCATATTCAAACTCAATCCCCGTGGTAAAAATCTGCTCATCCGGACGAAAATCAACCGACGTTCCCGTAAGCCCTTCGTCTTGCTTCGTCTTGATCAGCTCCGTCACCGGAACCCCCCGTTCGTAGCGTTGGGTATGGCGTTCTTTTTCCCGATAAACCGTCACTTCTACCCATTCCGAAAGGGCATTCACCACGGAAACCCCAACCCCGTGCAACCCTCCAGACACCTTATATCCACCGCCGCCAAACTTACCGCCCGCGTGCAACACGGTCATTACGGTTTCCAAAGCGGACTTTCCTGTGCGAGGATGGATATCGGTGGGAATACCTCGCCCATCATCGGCAACCGAGACGGAACCATCGGCATTGAGGTCAACTTCAATGTGGGTACAATATCCTGCTAAAGCCTCATCGATGGAGTTGTCCACCACCTCGTACACTAGATGATGGAGTCCTCTAGGGCCGGTTGAACCAATATACATTCCGGGTCGTTTCCGAACGGGTTCCAATCCTTCAAGAACTTGAATCTGCTCGGCGCTATAACTACTGGTCATGTGAAGCTATCTCCTGGTGTGCGGGCTATAAACGACCCGGTGAGCTAGTAAACGACAAAATACTCCAAAATTCTAGCACAAAAGGGTTAGAGACGGTACTAAGGCAATTTTATAAGAACTTTATGAGGGGGATGCACCCAGTGAAACCAGCACTGATTGTGATTTGCGGGCCGACGGCTACGGGAAAATCGGGATTGGCGATCGCCTTGGCAAAGCACTTACAGACGGCGATCCTGGGGGCTGACTCCCGGCAAATTTACCGGGAGTTTGACATCGGTACAGCCAAACCCTCCCCGGATGAACTGGGGCAAGTTCCCCATTATCTAATTAATATCTGCAATCCACAAGACCTATTTACAGTTGCCGAGTATCAAGAGCAAGCCCAGAGCCTAATTGATAGGTTCCAGAACCAAGGTAAAATCCCCCTCTTGGTGGGGGGAACGGGCTTATATATTCGCTCGATCATTGCGGGGATGAAGATTCCGAGGGTTGCACCTCAGCCGAAATTGCGATCGCAACTGCAAGCACTCTCCCAACCCCAATGTTACGCCATGCTGCAACAAGTCGATCCCCAAGCCACGACAAAAATCCATCCCAACGATCGGGTGCGTACCCTCCGCGCCCTCGAAGTTTACTATGTCACCGGCATTCCCATTTCCGAGCAGCAGGGAGAAAACCCACCCAGCTATCCCATTTGGCAAATTGGCTTAGATTGTTTTCAACCCGAACATCTGCAAGCAAGAATTGCCCAACGCACCACTAAAATGATTCAAGATGGCTTAGTCGAAGAAGTCGAAATCCTCTGTGAAAAATATGGCGCTAACTTGCCCTTACTTGACACATTAGGCTATCGAGAAATAAAACAATATTTAGCCGGAGAAATTGATTTAGCCACGGCTGAAGAATTAACCATTCTCCATACCCGTCAATTCGCCAAACGTCAGCGCACTTGGTTTGGAGCCAATGAGCAGATTCAATGGTTTGATTCTGAAGATCCAGAATTAGTGGAAAAGGCAATAGAATGGATTGATACAGCACTTTGCACTGTTATCAGGTAGAATATAACGTGGAAAATGGTTTGTCTATTACCCATTACCTATTACCTTGAATAATGTATTTGACTGTGGTTAGAGCTTCTAAATTAATCAAACCTCGGCGCACTCCTTTTTGATTGGACATGCCTAAAAATACCGTATTGCCTCTGGTGCGATAGCGATAAAACCGGGGACTGGCATTAATGTAGAGTGAAGCGCTGTTAATGCCTAGGGCAAACTGACGACTTTCGTGATAGGATTGGGTGACTAAACAATTGGCATGGCCACTGCTATGGGCATTCATCCAGGCGATCGCCTCATCTAAATTGTCCGCTACCTTAAACGTGACAATTTTTTCCAAGTACGCCTGATTCCATTCCTCCGGTTCTGCGGGTTTCAACTCCTCATATTGAGCCGCTAATTCTGGATCTGCCCTGAGTTCAAACCCTTTTTCCTTCAAAGACTTCCACAAAGAAACCATGGCCGTAGAACTTTGACCGTTTTCAATCAAGACCTTTTCAATGGCATTCACGGGATCGGGTTCGCTGGCGTGGGAATCCAGAATTAAATGACGGACTGTATCTAAACTGCCGGAATTGCCCCAATATAAATAACAATTACCCATGGCCGATCGCAAAACCGGTGCAGTTGCCTGTCGCACCACCTGTTCCACCAACGACGGCCGACCGTAGGGAATCACCAAATCAATCTGCTGGTCTTGCCGAATGACCTCTCGAATGGGAGCGCCTTCTTCTGAAGGTAACAAGATCAACGAATCTTTGGGTAATCCCTCCTCCTCCAATGCCATTTGTAGGGCTTGGGCGATCGCATAATTGGTATGGGAAGATTCACTGCCTCCCCGTAAAATCAAGCTATTGCCCGTTTTTAAGCATAATCCGGCGGCGATCGCCCCCAACTCCGGAAACGCTTCATACACCAAAGCCACCACCCCTAAAGGCATTCGCTGGCAATAGGTTTGTACCTCTTCCACTTGATAGGAAGCGTTCATCACCTCTTGAAGCGGGTCAGGGAACTCTGACAATCTTTGTAAGATTTTAACCGCATGTTGGATGCGCTCCGGGGTTAACTTAAGCCATTCTAAAATCAGCTCTGGAACCGCCATCTCGCGGGACGTTTCCAAATCTAAGGTATTAGCCTCTAACACTTGATCGATAGAGCCATCCAAAACCTCTGCCATCAGCTTCAGGGCGCGATCGCGCAGAGGACTCGGAGTCTTCGATAAAATTAAAGAGGCTTGGTGGGAAGCTCCCACATCCTCCAAAAGGTCATTGGATGAAGTCATGGATCAGTTATCTACATCAATTAAGAAGAGCGTCGATACACCAGCCATTTCATCAGTGCCAGCAACAGGAGTAGCATTAAAGGAATGAACACCCACACCATGATACTCGACCCTGATGGCGCTAACAGAAAATATAAGGATAACCATACAATGGGTAACACTAAAATGACCAACAAACCCACCGGTAAGTAATATTCTTTCCAATCCGAACGGGTTGCTACCCATTGCGTCCCTGTCCAGTACCAGGTTTTCTTGTAGGGAGAACTGGTGGAAACCTGCTGCAAAACATAGCTATTTTCTTCAACCGCAAAAATTTTCTGACAGCGATCGCATCCAAAGGCTTCCGTCAGCAAAATCGGCTGTAAACGACCTTGACAACGACAAGGACAAGGGTAATCATCGGTGTTCAAATCAATTTTTTGAGCTTGTTTGGACTTCACAAGTCACCCTTACTCTAATTTCAGATGAATTGAGATCCTTCTCGATCCTAAACGAGAAGAGGCGATCGGCTCTGATCCTGTTGATTGAAGGCAAACGTTTCCTATTCATCTAGTTTAACCCCAAAGATTAAACTAGATCCTAATTTCTCTTATACTTTCAAAGCGGGTAACGCGATTCGAACGCGCGACATTCACCTTGGCAAGGTGACGCTCTACCACTGAGCTATACCCGCATCACTTTACTAAGCTACACTAAGATCTGGCTCTTGTCAAGGGGTGAGATGAAAAATAAAAATTTAGAAACGATTCTGGCGATCGCTAAACAATGGTTGTACGAGCATTATCAGGATGCTTTGGATACTTTGGTTTTATATGGATCTCAGGCTCGCGGTGATGCCAAAGAAGATTCTGATATTGATATTTTGATTGTCTTAAACAGAACCTTTGATTACCGAGAAGAGATTAACAGGACGAGTGAGTTTATTGCTGACTTATCCCTGGAGTATGAAACTGTGATTTCACGGGCATTTGTGTCGGCGGAGCGTTATAAACAAGAGAATAGCGCTTTCTTTCTCAATGTGCGGCGGGAGGGGATAATTGTATGACTCAGGAGCAAAGGCTACTTTTAGAGAAGGCACGGCGGAGTATTCAGGGTGCGGAGCTGCTCGTAGACAATGGTTTGCCCGATTTGGCAGTATCACGGGCTTACTATGCCATGTTTTATATTGCTTCAGCGTTTATTTTGGGTCAAGGGTTAAGTTTTTCGAGTCACTCGGCGGTTATTAGTGCATTTGGGCGAGATTTTGCCAAAGAGAATGATCGTTTACGGAGTTTCCATCGCGCTCTAATTGATGCTCAAGATCAGAGAAATCGGAGTGATTATAATCTTGATTCGGGGATTGATGATCGAGATGCTTTTACTTTGATTCAAGTGGCCAAGGATTTTATACAAGCTTTTGAGTCTTTTGTTTGAGTCTATCAAAGAGTGAATGTCTGGATTAACCTGCTATTACCCATTACCGCGCGAAGGACTGTAAGCTATTTTAATTGTCAGAAACATCTGTGTGGAGTGCCCGAACCTTGTCTGTAAAATACTTTTTCTTATCAGATGGATGGATTATTGGCCGTGTCTGGGAATTTGGAGGAATTTGGAATGAAGTGGTTTGGCGTAGGAAACCAGAAATTGAGCCTCTCAACATGGGTATTGTTGAGCATCAACAAACCCTATGGCTCTATCGAGTTGAAGAGGCTGTACTCATGGTGGAAGTAAAACCCATGGCTGACTCTCCCACCAACCAAACCATCGGCCAAGTTGTTCTCAAGCGGCTGATTGATGCAGAACAGGTTATTGAGCGGCTTTGTCAAGCAGAAAGCGTTGTCCATCGCTTTTTAGAAGGATAGGGAGATGGGGGAATAGGGGAATAGGGAATAGGGAATGGGCAAGAGGCAATGGGTCATGTCCCCGCGTCCCCGCGTCTCCGTGTCCCCGCGTCCCCGCGTCCCCGCGTCTCCGCGTCCCCGCGTCTCCGCGTCCCCGCGTCCCCGCGTCCCCGCGTCCCCGCGTCCCCGCGTCCCCGCGTCCCCGCGTCTCCGCGTCCCCGTGTCCCCGCGTCCCCGTGTCCCCGCGTCCCCGTGTCCCCGCGTCCCCGCGTCCCCGCGTCCCCGCGTCCCCGTGTCTCCACAGTCCACTAAGGAGTAGGAGCAGCCGGTAGATTACTAATCGCTCGTTGCAGACGAGCCACGGCCACGTTGTAACCCAAAATCGCTTGCACTTGGTTAAATTGGGCTTGGGTGAGGTCAGTTTCCGAATTTATTACATCCGTCTGAGTGCCGACTCCAGCTTGAAAACGCAGTCGAGCCAGTCGCAGAGCTTCTTCCGCTTGAGCTAGACCCACAATAGAGGTTTGGATATTGTCAAACGTAGAGACGAGTTGGAAATAGGCATCTTCAACCTCTAAGCGAATGCGGTTACGGTTATCGGCAAATTGTTGTTCGGCCAGTTCAATTTCTGTTTCTTCTACATCGGCTTGGGCCCGTATTCTCCCCCCATCGTAGAGCGTCCAGTTGAGTTGCGCTCCTAGGGTATAGCCATCCCCAGCGCCTTGGGAGAGTAAGGGGTCATCAAACCATAATTTGAGGGCGTTGTAATTGGCAAATAAGCTCACTTGGGGCTTTAATCCGGCTAACCGGGCATCACGCTGGGCTTGATTGAGTTCTCGTTCGATTAAACGTTGTTCGAGTTCAGCCCGATTTTTGTAGGCGAGAATAACGCTGTCGTCGAGGGACAGTTGCCAACGACCGACGATTTCTACTGGGTCGGCGGCGGATACATCGAGGGTTTGGGGCAGATTCAAGATTTGGGCAAGGGTGCGCCGAGCGGTTCTCAAATCGGCGATCGCCTCTGTTAGTCGTTGCTGTTCATTCGCTACCTGCACTTGTGCTTGCAACACGGCGAACCGAGTCCCCACCCCCGCCACTTCTAAAGCCTGGGCATCCCGTAAACTGCGCTCGGCTTGTCTCAGAGCCTGTTGACGAATCCGCAATTGTTCTGCTGCTGCTTGCAACCGATAATACTGCTCTGCTACATCAAGGCGGATCTGTTCCTCAATCACTTCCACCTGGAGGGCATTAATCTGAACTTGCTTTTCTGCTGCTGTAATGTTGGCCGATCGCAAGCCGGATGTAAGCAAGTCATAGCGCAGTTCTACCGTCCCCGTTAAGGAGTTGGTGGGAGAATCTGGATCGCCCGTCGAGGTGTCTGTATTGCGGGCGCTAATTTCGCTATTGGCGCTTTGAGAGCGTTGCAGACCGGATTGGAAGTTTAGGGTGGGTAACTTCGCGGCTAAGGCTTGTCGGAGTTGGGATTGCGATCGCTCTAACTGAAGCTGAGAGCGCTGTAGATCGATATTATTGCGCCGGGCTAAAGCGATCGCCTGTTTCAGGGTTAACGGTTGAGTCCCTTCAATGGCAACTTCTGAGGGATCGGTAGGAAATAACAGAGGGTTTGGACTCGGATCGAGATAGAGAGGAGCCAGTGCATCCGAGGGACTTTGGGCAACATAAGGAGAAACCAAGGTTTCTGGGAGGGGATTTTGAGTCGGATCGGACGTTAAGGCCCCTTGTAGACGACTCACCCAAGCACTATCTTCTGCTGAGAGCTGTTGGGAATGTTGAGTGGCTAGGGTGTTGAGGGCTTCCTCGGCTTGAGAATTCCCGACCGTTTGGCGATTATCGCCAGCCATCGAATTCTCTAGAGTGCCCAACTCCGAAGCTTGTGCAGGTTCCGAGGGCGTTAAGGGGGTTGTCGCTCCTTCTACCCCATCAACTGGATTAGAGTCTGTAGAGTTCTCCTCTACCTCTAGGGGAGGTTGTGATGAGACCGGTTTTGGGTTCTCCAGAGAGGTCTGGGGTTCAAACGATGGTTCAGGTTGGCTCGTTTCTAAGAGTAGGTCGCTCGCGAAAACCACAGCATTGACGCTAGGATTTATCACGGCGAACGCAGCGCCCACACTCACACCAATAAATTTCCGCAAAGTTGGCATAGTTCCTCAGTTCAATCCACAATCCCAGATCACAAATGTCCTGGCTCAAGCAGAGACTCCATAAGCAGGATACTGTTTTACCTATGAACTTGGCAATCGATTTTCCCTATTCCCTAGAGATTTGCTGGTAGGATAGACCGACATAAGAATTGAGTCTAAAAGTAAAGATTGCAAACTGTGGTGTAAGCGAGTGAACAACATTCCCCCTGTTGATTTAACCCAGCAATACCAAGCGATCGCCTCGGAGGTGGAAGCTGCGGTACTGGAACTTTTGGCTTCGGGTCGCTACATTGGTGGCCCGGTGGTGGAGTCTTTTGAAGAACAGTTTGCCCAAGCGGTGGGTGTGGAGCGTTGTGTGGCCTGTAATTCGGGAACGGATGCTTTATATTTGGCTCTGCGAGCGGTGGGAGTGGGGCCCGGAGATGAGGTGATTACGACCCCGTTTACGTTTATTGCCACAGCAGAAACGATCGCTTTGGCAGGAGCAACTCCGGTATTTGTGGACGTGGAGGAGGAGTCGTTTAATCTGGATCTGTCCCAGGTAGAGGCGGCTATTACTCCTAAAACTAAGGCTATTATTCCCGTACATTTGTTTGGCCGACCGGTGGACATGACTCGGTTAATGGCGATCGCCCAATCCCATCATTTAAGGGTGATTGAAGATTGTGCCCAAGCCACTGGAGCGACCTGGGCCGGTTCTCCCGTGGGCAGTTGGGGGGATGTGGGCTGTTTTAGTTTTTACCCCACTAAAAATTTGGCGGCCTGTGGTGATGGGGGAGCGCTGACCACTCAGGATGGGGCGATCGGCGATCGAGTGCGTCTGTTACGCGATCATGGGCGACGCAGTGGCTATCTTTATGAAGCCACGGGGGTTAATTCCCGTTTAGATGCTCTACAAGCGGCCATTTTAACCATTAAGCTCAAGTATTTAGCCCAATGGAATCAGCAACGGCGAGAAGTAGCCGATCGCTATCATCATCTCTTGGCCTCGGTTCCCGGTATTGTGCTACCCCAAGACCTTGAGGGAGGAGAATCGGTTTGGAATCAATACACCATTCGCATTCAGAGACCACAGGGGCCAGATTCAGAGTATCGAGATCGAGTGCGATTGCGTCTCCGGGAGCAAGGCGCGATCGCCTCTGTTTATTATCCTCTCCCTTTACATCTGCAACCCGTTTATGAAGATTTAGGCTATCAGCCCCAGCAATTGGCGATCGCCGAGCAACTGAGTCAAGAGGTTCTCTCTTTACCCATGTTCCCTGAATTGACCCCCCAGCAACAAGAACGAGTCGTGACTGGCCTAAAAAACAGCTTGTCTAGCGCGACCCACGGGTAATCCCTCATCGGTAAGGGCAAGGGCAAACGCTTCACATTCCTTTACAAAAAAATGAGAAATTTTGAAGTTTCTTGTACTATAGTTAAGAAAAAGATAAAAAATATCCCTTGCAGATAGAATTCTAAAATTTGCATCGTCAAAATTGTGATTATCAAGAGGCATCAGTGAGCGTGAAGCAACATCCACTTGAGCAGCTCAGGAGATACGACCCCCAGGCGATCGCCAGCTACTATAAATTCCGCCCTTGGCAAAGTCTGTATCGAATTGTGACTTTAGTCGGGGCTTTTTTAGGGTTTATCTTCTCCCTAAAATGGGATCAAATCAGCAACCAAGCCGAACAAAATCGCCCCAAACGCGCCACCGACTTACGGGAATTACTCACTCACCTCGGGCCAACCTATATCAAAGTCGGACAAGCCCTCTCAACCCGCCCCGATCTGATCCGCAAAGACTTCCTCGAAGAATTAACCAAACTTCAAGATCGACTCCCTCCCTTTGCCAATCAAACCGCCTTTGACATTATCGAGAGAGAACTGGGCTATTCCATCTCCCAAATGTATCTGGATATTTCCCCCCATCCCGTCGCGGCGGCAAGTTTAGGCCAAGTCTATCGAGGACGGCTTCATAGTGGGGAAGAAGTCGCCATCAAAGTCCAGCGCCCCAACCTAATCCCCATTCTCACCCTCGATTTATACCTCATGCGATGGGCAGCCCGTTGGCTCTCTCCCATCTTACCCCTCAACTTGGGTCATGACCTCACCCTGATTGTGGAGGAATTTGGCATAAAACTGTTTGAAGAAATTGACTACATTAATGAAGGTAAAAACGCCGAAAAATTTGGCGAAAACTTCCGTTATAATCCCCAAGTCAAAGTTCCCCAAATTTATTGGAATTACTGCGCCAAAAAAGTCCTTACCCTAGAGTGGATTAATGGCTATAAACTCACCAGTACCGACGCAATTCAACAAGCCGGTTTAGATGCCGATAAAATCATCCGAATTGGCGTAAACACCGGACTGCAACAGTTACTAGAGTTTGGTTTCTTCCACGCTGACCCCCATCCCGGTAACCTGTTTGCTCTGTCTGGGCCTTCAGGCATTGGGGCGCAAATGGGCTATATTGATTTTGGCATGATGGATCAATTGGATCAGACAGCCAAAGAAACCTTAGTTGATGCAGTCGTTCATCTGATTAATAAGGATTATACAGAATTAGCAGAAGACTTTGTGAAGCTCGGTTTTCTGACTCCAGATACAGATATTCAACCCATTATTCCTGCCCTAGAAGCGGTGTTTGGGGATATTATCGGTGAAAGTGTTCGGGACTTTAATTTTAAGACGATTACAGATAAGTTCTCGGAAATTATGTATGAGTATCCCTTCCGAGTTCCAGCGAAGTTCGCCTTAATTATCCGATCGCTCGTCACTCAAGAAGGATTGGCTCTGAGCATTAATCCCGATTTTAGAATCGTGGAAATTGCCTATCCCTATGTGGCTCAACGGTTGCTCACCGGAGAAACCCCCAGTCTGAGACGGCGCTTGTTAGAGGTCTTGATTAAAGATGGTAAGTTCCGTTGGGATCGTTTAGAGAATATGCTGGCGATCGCTCGCTCCGATAGCGGCTTTGATATCATGCCCACAGCCCAGTTAGGCCTGCAATATCTGCTCTCGGAAGAAGGACAATATTTACGCCATCAAATTGTCTTAGCCCTTACAGAAAATAACCGCCTCCATACCGAGGAAGTGCAGCGCCTCTGGCATTTAATTGAGGATGATATCCATCCCACTCGCTTGCTCGATGCCGCTTGGGGGGCTTTGGCCGATTTTTCCAAAGAGCGAGCCGCTCTGCTGTTGCCCTCTGTCGCTACTTTCACCCACTCATAGCAGAAGAAATCGCTGTATACTCCCTAGGAAAAGTCTTTATTTCCACCGAGGAGTAGCATTCGTGTACTATACCGCCCAACCCCCCTATGCTTTATTAGTGATGGGTTTGCTCGTCAGCTTGACATCAGGAGCAGCCTTTTATGCCACATTGACTGAAGCAGCCAAAATCTGGTCATCTAAATCTAGCAATTATGAGATCACCAGCCTTCAGGGGCCAAAACTGCTGTTTCCGTTTACGGGAATTTTTGCCGGTGCTTGTGTCTTCCTGTCTTCGGGGTTGGCAGTATTTGGCTTTCCTACGGCGATCGCCTATTTGATTTCCCTCCCCGTTACCCTCTTTGTCAGTGGCTTGGTTTGGTATCAACTCGGCCAAGTCCTGATCCAACTCGAACAAGGTGGCTCACAAGCCCTAGATCTAGACTCATGGGGCTAAACCCTATCTCTCCCTCTCCCAAGGGAGAGGGGATGTAATTGTTAAGTTTAATCTCAATTGCTTGATCCCAATTAAACCATCCTCTATATTAAAAGTATGGAGCTAGAAAGAAAGCTTCACCGGCAGATTAAACAGTCTCGTTGTAACCATTAGTTTGAGAGGTAAAACACTGTTTCACTATCATCTGTCTCTCCAAGTACAAACTGCACCCAATCGGTGGCTGATCTTTCCTTAAATGTGAGCAAACTGGGAGTGAAAGAAGCGAAGTTAAGTTAGTTTTAAGTTAACCCGTTTCCCTCCAGATAGACTTAACCTAAGCAAGGAAGATTCCAGGGAACTATTCGGGTGCAGTTGTGCTTTTAAAAGTAATTTCATCAGAAAATCAGCAGCAGAATTTCTCGATCCGCTACAATCAATAAGTAGAATTCTCCCGTCTGAAAGCTTATGGCCATTATTGCGCTGAAGGCTTGGTATCTCCAAGAGTATGAACCGATCGCAGAATTAGAAAAACGTCCCCCGGATATGCGGTTGAGTAAGCAAAGTTTGCTCAAATCCGCTTTGCGTGCGGATTTTCTCGAAGATAGCGAAGACATTAAACAATCGATTTGGTTTCAGAGATATTTACAAGGGGAAACCATTGAATTTTATATCGAAGGCAGTGGGGGGTATGCCATCTCCAATATTGACCTCACCAGCCATGAGATTTACTTCACGAAACAGGAAGTCATGGCCCATCTCGATCCGATGCTCTTTTTCTGCTATCAGCAGGAGTATGGAGAATCGAGTCAGATGTTACACGAAGCCTTAGAAGAAGCGATTAGGGATCTCAATCGGCGATCGCGCCTAACCCTAACTCTAGAATCTTCCCATCGTCCCAATCAAGCCCCCATTCGTCTCCATAATCCCCTCATGCGTCGCATTCGCAAAAGTTTACTCTTCATTGTCGATGGCACTCCAGTGACGCAAGTAGAAACCCAAGACACAACCCATCTGATCCCCAGTCCCTATGTCTGTGTAGAAATGGGATATGCTCTCTCTATCAAACGACCGGAACAACTCTTACTCGCACAAATGGAGCGATCTGAGTTTCCGGGACAATTTCCCTTTGATGTCTCTCCCCAAAACCGTCTCTCCTTTCAATCCGCAGAAGACTTAAAAGAGATCCTGACCCCAACCCTAGAAACCTTGCTAGAGCGTTATCGTTTACTCACCTAAGTGGGGAAGTGACCGTGCAATTCTATCCTCTCTATCCTCTGCTCTATCAAGGCTTAAAACCCTTATTTCCCCAATGTTTATGGCAGGGAAATCCCCATCAAAAGGCGATCGCCCTCACCTTTGATGATGGCCCCCATCCCCAACACACCCCAGAACTCTTACAGGTTTTAGACACCTACAACGTCAAAGCCAACTTTTTTTGGCTCGGATACTGGGTCGAACAGTATCCCCAAGTGGCCAAAGCCGTTTACAATCGCGGTCATTGGATCGGTTTACATGGCTATACCCATCACAACTTTCCCCAACTGACTCCAGAGCAACTCTACCAAGACTTATACCGAACCCAAAGCGCCATTCTTCAAGCCTGCGATCTAAACCCCGAAAGGCGATCGCACTTTCCGGATGTGAGACCTCCCAATGGGCTTTTCACCCCCCAAACCCTCAAACTCTTGCAACAATGGCACTATCGCCCAGTCATGTGGACAGTCGTTCCCGAAGACTGGGTTAATCCAGGCGTTTCCAGAGTCGTTCAGCGCGTCATAGAAACCGTTTGCCCCGGTTCCCTGATTGTTCTCCATGACGGCATTTATGGCGGCCAGAGCGTCGCAGAAACCACCAAGAAAATCTTACCCATGCTCTTAGAACAAGGCTATCAGCTCGTTAGTATTAACCATCTCTGGCACTCTCTTGAGTCATGAGCAAGAGTTGATTCTCCCCATTTCCCCATCTATAGCAGCCCTCAGATACCCCTAAATTCCATAGAGTCATCCCATTCTCCGTGTCCCCGTGTCCCCGTTTCCCCGTGTCTTGCCCACTCGAATCTTAAAATCATTCCCTTGAGAGATCCCCCTATCCCCCATGGGACGATTTATGGTCAAATGGGAAGCATGTTTATGGGTCTCATTAATAGATTAGGCCCAAAAAACCATCAATAAACTTTAAAATCCATACAGGGAGCCATGCTTCCTTTCACTGGAATCGCGAGGAAAGATGAATTTAGGCATCGACTTACAAAGAAGTTTTATCGAATTACTGACCCACTTCGGTCTTCCCCAGGGCGCAGCAAAAGCTCTGTGGGTTCCCCTACCGATGTTAGTGGTGCTGGTGGGCGCAACAGTCGGCGTATTGGTCACCACCTGGTTAGAGCGAAAAGTATCGGCTGCCGTGCAACAGCGCATCGGCCCCGAATATATGGGCCCGTTTGGAGTCTTAGTGCCCGTTGCTGATGGTCTGAAACTGCTCCTGAAACAGGATATCATCCCCGACAAAGCCGATCCGATTTTGTTTACCCTAGGGCCAGCCCTGGTGGTCATTCCGGTCTTTTTGTCCTTTCTGATTGTGCCCTTTGGAGAAAACTTGATGATCTCCAATTTGGAAATTGGCATCTTTTTGTGGATTGCCCTTTCGAGTGTTGCCCCCATTGGCTTGTTAATGTCAGGGTATGCCTCCAATAACAAGTATTCCCTGTTGGGAGGCCTGCGAGCAGCCGCGCAATCGATTAGCTATGAAATTCCCTTAGCGTTCTGCGTACTGGCGATCGTGATGATGTCCAATAGCCTCAGTACCATCGATATTGTGAATCAACAATCGGGTTATGGCATCCTCGGTTGGAATGTCTGGCGGCAACCGGTGGGCTTTATCATTTTCTGGATAGCTGCTTTAGCCGAATGCGAGCGCCTTCCCTTCGATTTACCCGAAGCTGAAGAAGAATTAGTGGCTGGCTATCAAACCGAGTACACAGGGATGAAATTTGCCCTATTTTATCTCGGTTCCTATGTGAACCTGGTACTCTCTGGTCTCCTAGTGGCTGTCCTATACTTAGGAGGATGGGAATTTATTATTCCTGTTGAGCAAGTCGCCCAATGGTTAGGGATACCAGAAACGACCTCTTGGTTACAAGTGTTGATGGCGAGTTTAGGGATCACCATGGTGATTTTTAAAGCCTATTTTCTGGTCTTTATTGCTGTCCTCTGTCGGTGGACGCTTCCCCGCGTGCGGATTGACCAACTGTTAGATTTAGGATGGAAATTCCTCCTGCCGGTTTCCTTGGTTAATCTTTTATTGACGGCCGCCCTGAAGTTAGTCTTTCCCTTTGCTTTTGGCGGATAGTTGAGAGTTGATATATAGCAGTTTTAAATGAGTCACGAGAATTTTTCCCTCATCCCCCAGCCCCTTCTCCCACAGGAGAAGGGGAGTAAAAGTCCCTCTCCCGTGGGAGAGGGATTTAGGGAGAGGGCATTTCAGAAGGGCATTTCATTTGAAAACGCTATGACCTGTTTTGTGTCGTAAGTGGTTAATCCATCATGTTGAAGTTCTTGAAACAAGTCGGTGATTACGCAAAAGGGACGGTAGAAGCAGCGAAATATATTGGTCAAGGTCTGTCTGTGACGTTTGACCATATGCAACGTCGTCCCATTACTGTGCAATATCCCTATGAAAAAGTGATTCCTTCGGAACGGTATCGGGGACGGATTCACTTTGAGTTTGATAAGTGTATTTCTTGCGAAGTTTGTGTTCGGGTTTGTCCGATTAATCTTCCGGTGGTCGATTGGGAGATGAATAAGGAGTCGAAGAAAAAACAACTGAAGCACTACAGTATTGATTTCGGAGTCTGTATTTTTTGCGCGAATTGCATTGAATATTGTCCGACCAATTGTTTGTCGGCGACGGAAGAGTATGAGCTGGCGGCCTACGATCGCCACGAGTTGAACTATGATAATGTGGCCATGGGCCGCATTCCCTATAAAGTCACTAATGACCCCATGGTTCAACCGATGCGTGAATTTGCTTATCTGCCCAAGGGAGTCATTGACCCTCATACCGTATCCCATAGGGAGCGACGAGCTGGACTACGGCCAGAGGAAATTCTGGAACAATCGGAAACACCAAACAAGGATTAAAGAACGTGAATTTAGCTGAAGGGGTTCAATTGGTATCATTTGGGCTGTTGGCGATTATGGCGATCGCCGCCGCCCTCGGCGTAGTCTTACTGAAGAATATTGTTCACTCTGCCTTTTTGTTGGCGGGGGTGTTGATCAGTATGGCTGGGCTGTATTTATTGCTGAATGCGGGGTTTGTGGCAGCCGCTCAAACCCTGATCTATGTGGGCGCAATTAACGTCCTGATCCTGTTTGCCATCATGTTGGTGAATAAGCAGGAAGATTATCAACCCCTGGTTCGGGGGTGGATTCGTAAAGGTGCAACGGCAGCCGTTTGTGGGGGGTTGTTTGCTCTCTTAGGGACAATGGTTGTGCAAACCCCCTGGCAACTCTCTACAGAGGCGATCGCCGGGGATAGCGCAACGACGCTGATCGGGTTGCATTTCTTTAGTGACTTTCTCCTGCCATTTGAGTTGGCTTCTGTTCTCTTGTTAATGGCTTTGGTGGGGGCAATTATTCTCGCCCGTCGGGAAGAAATTCCCGACCAACCTCCCCAGGGCAAAGGAATTCCCGATAGTTTACAATTACCGGAACGACCCAGGGAATTGGTCTCATCGGGTAAAAAAACGGAATCCTAAAGGCTAAGAGAGCCGGTTGATTAAATTGGGAGAAATGGAAACACGATGGTTTTACAACTCGAATATTTTTTGCTCATTGCCGCCGCCCTATTTTGTATCGGCATTTATGGCTTGATTACCAGCCGTAATGCGGTGCGGGTGTTAATGTCGATTGAGTTATTGCTCAATGCGGTGAACTTAAATCTGATGGGTTTTTCTAATTTTTTAGATCCGCAAGGCATTCGCGGCCAAGTGTTTACGGTATTTGTGATTACGGTAGCCGCAGCCGAAGCTGCCGTAGGCTTGGCGATCGTGCTATCGATTTACCGTAACCGCAATACGGTGGATATGGAGCAGTTTAACTTACTCAAGTGGTAAGGAAAATCTAAGGGGTTGGGTTAACTAACCCCTTAGTTATTGAGTAATGAGTAATGAGTAATGGGTAGGGGCAGGTTCACCAATATCTCCTAGTTCTAACCGATAACTGTTGTAAACCTGCCCCAAACAATGAATAATCAGTAAAAATAATTTTTAATTTTTAATTTTTAATTGAATTGTGGAACTCAAACAGGTCATCATTTCCCATAAAGCCGGAGATGCAGACAGTCGCAAATGGGCACAGCGATGCGCGAAAGAGTTGGAGGCTCTGGGTGGTCGCGTGCTAATGGGGCCATCGGGAGCTAAGGATAATCCTTATCCCGTGTTTTTGGCTTCAGCTCCTCAACCGATCGATCTGGCTGTGGTTTTGGGGGGGGATGGAACAGCCTTGGCTGCGGCTCGACAGTTGGCTGCTGAAGGTATTCCGATTTTGTCGGTGAATATTGGGGGCCATTTGGGGTTTTTAACGGAATCGGCAGATAATTTTTATGACACGCAACGGGTTTGGGAGCGGTTGCAAAGCGATCGCTATGCAGTGCAACGTAGAATGATGCTGGAAGCGGCAGTTTATGAGAGTAACCGGCGGTTTGTGCCTCCGGTGAGCGATCGCTTTTTGGCCCTCAATGAAATCTGCATTAAACCGGCATCCCATGACCGCATGATCACCTCCAAGCTAGAGATTGAGATCGATGGGGAAGTGGTCGATCAATATCAAGGGGATGGTTTATTGGTCTCGACTCCCACCGGTTCAACTTGTTACAATCTGTCCGCCAATGGGCCGATCATTCATGAGGGCATGGAAGCAATGGCCGTGACCCCCATTTGCCCCTTAAGTTTATCGAGTCGCCCCATTATTATTCCTTCCGGCTGTATCGTTAGCGTTTGGCCCCTAGCCGACTACGATCTAAGCACCAAACTCTGGACTGATGGCGTGATGGGTACAGCCATTTGGCCCGGTCATCGGGTGGATGTGCGGATGGCCGATTATCAAGCCAAGTTTATTATCCTGGAAGAAAATCATTCCTACTATCGCACCCTCCGTAATAAGCTGCAATGGGCGGGTACAAGGATTGAGTTTGACAATAATCACCGAAGCAATTAATCGAGAGCAACAGATAGGGGGGAGAGGAAACAGGAGGAAAACAACGCTTTTCCAATTTCCGACTCCCCCCCTTGGCTCACTTACTTGTGCGGGAGATTAAATCGCTCCAGTACCACTAAGTCCTAGGATTACGCCAGCACCTAGGATATGACCTAAGCTGGTAGTCGCCAGTAATTCAGACATTCCCATGCCACCGAAGAAGGGGCCAGCAGGTAGGCCAGGGCCAACGCCTTTTTGTTGAATGGTGAATTTACCAATGGCGATCGCTAGAATATTGCAAGCAATCATGATCAGTCCGATATTGAGAGACCATTCTGAGGTCATAGGTCTTTTGCTCCTTAATCCCGGTAAAAAGTCCTCACCATTATAAGAAGCCTGCTGACAAAACTTTATTTTTGTGTCATTCCTTAAAGTTTATTAAAATTTTGATACAAAATTCCTCGAACCCGGAGCAAATATGCGCGTTAAAATTTGTGGACTGACTCAAGCCCAGCAAGCCGTGGCGATCGCCGATTTAGGCGCAACCGCCCTAGGATTTATCTGTGTTTCCAGCTCACCCCGCTACATCGAACCCCAACAGATCCAACACATCTGTACTCAACTCCCCCCATCTGTTGACCGCATCGGCGTATTTGTCAACGCCACCCTAGAGCAAATCAAAAGCACCGTCACCCTCGGTCATCTCACCGGAATTCAACTCCATGGAAATGAAGACCCCTTATTTTGCCAAATTCTACGACAAAATCTACCCCAAATCGAACTGATCAAAGCCTTTCGAGTCCGCACCCCGGAAACCTTAACTCAAATTGCCGCCTATCAAACCTGTGTCGATACCCTACTTTTAGATGCCTATCATCCCCATCAATTCGGAGGAACCGGTCATACTTTAGACTGGCAAGACTTAAAGAGTTTTACTCCTCCCTTACCCTGGTTCTTAGCTGGAGGATTGACACCCGATAATATTGAACAAGCCCTACAGTCTCTCTCGCCCCAAGGTATCGATTTATCCAGTGGAGTCGAGCTACAACCTGGGGACAAAGATCTAGAGAAAGTGAGGCGCTTATTGCAAACACTGGGTAGATGCACATCCAATCTCAACCCCTGAGTTTCCCCAGAATGATCCCGAATGAGTTTAATCTTCTAGAGTATCGGGAGGGACAAATTTATATCCCACCCCGCGCACCGTTTTAATAAAGCGATGTACCCCCTCTGCTTCGAGTTTCTTACGAATTTGGCCGATATGCACATCCACAACCCGTTGATCCCCCTGGTGTTCATAGTCCCAGACTTGACTGATTAACTCTGAACGCCGCAGCACTTTCGTTGGGTTGCTGGCAAGAACATGCAGTAAATCAAACTCCAAAGCCGTCAGCACAACGGGTTCTCCTTGCAACATCACTTCTCGCCGTTCGGGATCGATCAATAACTGACCATGGGTAATCAATTGACGCTCAGGAGTGGTGACGGTTCGCTGACGCTTCAGCAGAGCTTCGACCCGATATTTGAGTTCTTCCACACTAAAGGGCTTAGTGAGGTAATCATCCGCTCCCTTTTCAAAACCAATAATTTTATCCGATGTATCCGTGCGGCTAGTGAGCATCAACACGAAAACATCCGTTAAAGTTTGCATTTCCTGGCAAAGATTGTAACCTAGAGCATCCGGTAAATTAACATCTAAAATTACCAAATCAGGGCGAAACTGCTTGAACTTTGCCATGCCGGTTTTCCCGTCAGCAGCATCTTCGAGTTCATAGCCATGTTTGCCCAAATAGCGGAAGACTAAATTACGAATTGCAGGATCATCATCTACAACAAGAATCTTGGCTGAAGCCATATGAATAACCTTGTGATATATGCTTGCGAGTTGACAAACAGACCCAAGACTGGCAGTTTCGTCATTTAAGTGTATCTGGCCATGGTGGCTCTGTGGTACAGGTTTTCCGTTAGAATAACGGCAGCCTAAGCTGAGGGCTGGTTATTCCTCATGCCAAAAATGGGAGGATCAGCCATGGATAAGCTTAGATGATCTATTATCGGGGGTGATTGCTTGGGTAGCCAACTCTATTAAGAATTATGTTAAAGTGGCACTAATAAAATAGTGAAAAAAGTTTAGGCTAATTTGGCAAGCACTGGTAACGGGGTCAACCCTTGAGTTGAACAACCAGGCTTGTGTAAGCTGGAAGTCTAGGCTCCTACGGCTCCTCGATCAGAGCGCTGAATGATTGTGAGGGAATGAACAAAAGATGAGTGACAAAAGTCCTTATGAAACCTTGGGGTTAACGGAAGATGCCTCGTTTGAGGAAATTCAACAGGCCCGTCAACGCCTCACGGATCAACACAGTGGCGATCGCCGACAAGTGGAAGCCATTGAGACTGCCTATGATGCCGTTCTCATGGATCGTCTACGAATGCGGCAACAGGGCAAACTCAAAGTTCCCGATCGAATACGGTTTCCGGAAAAAGTAACGGCGACTGAGCCGAAGGCTCCCCCAACGCCTGGGAAGTCCATGCCCAACTGGTTACAATCCTATCTAGATACTCCTAGTCAAGCTGATATTCTCCTACCGATGGGAGTCTATTTGGTGTTAATGAGCTGTGTCGCCCTCCTACACCCTACCCAGGGTAGCCAGTCGCCTCTCCAGGTGACCCTTCTAGCGGGAGTGGTAGCCAGCATTTACTTCTTAAACCGCAAGGAACGGAAATTCGGTCGCTCTGTTTTACTCACTGTTGGTGGACTGATCGCTGGATTGTTACTCGGTGGCCTCTTGGGGGCAAGTTTAGCCAATATCAGTCAAGTGAATAGCGATCAGTTTGCAGCCGTGGTTGCATTCTTTGTCTTGTGGTTAGTCAGTAGTTTCTTACGTTAACAATACAGTTGTTTTCGCTACTATGGCGATACATCTCAATCCCCCCAACTCCCCCTTAAAAAACAGGGGTAGTAAAAATCCCCCTTTTTCAGGCTTGTCCTGAGCCGAGTCGAAGGGGGATTTTCCGCGAAGGGATAAAAAAAGGGGTATCTGTCCAACTGTGCCTCAAGTATCCAACAAGAATAGAAATCCGGTTTCTTTCCACCTCTGGCAGATCAGAAACCCGGTTTCTTATCCCTAACTCAAGCTACTCGTTGCCTTCAATGGGAGCAAACCCTTGACGCTGCACGTTTTCCGTAATAGTCCGGGGTTCGAGGAACTGGATCAAGTAATCCGGGCCACCGGCTTTAGAGCCGACTCCGGAGAGCTTGAAACCGCCAAAGGGTTGACGAGAGACGATCGCCCCGGTTGTATTGCGATTAATATACAAATTGCCGACTTCAAACTCGGCCATCGCTTGCTCAATATGGCTCGGAGTCCGGGAATAGAGACCACCCGTGAGGGCAAAATTGGTACGATTGGCGATGTCTAACGCTTCCTGGAACGTCTTGGCCTTAATCACCGCTACCACCGGCCCAAAAATCTCTTCTTGGGCAATTTTAGCCGTCGGTGCAACATCCTGGAAGATCGTCGGCCCCACATAATAGCCCTCTTTTGCGCCAGAGACATTGGGAGCCAACATTTCTAGAGCCACTTTCGCCTCCTGTTTTCCGGTGGCAATATAGCCCTGAATACGTTTCATGGAAGTCTCATCCACTACCGGCCCCACCTTCGTACAAGGATGGTCAGCCGGCCCTACATGCAAGGATTTGGTCGCTTCCACAAACCGCTCCAAGAAAGCATCATACACGGGTTCCAGGACGATCGCCCGCGAACAAGCGGAACATTTTTGACCGCTATAGCCAAAGGCAGAATCGACCACCCCTTGCACGGCTTGGTCTAAATCAGAACTCTCATCCACAATCACCGCATTCTTACCGCCCATCTCAGCAATGACGCGCTTCATGTGTTTTTGTCCCGGTTGCAGTTGGGCGGCATTGGCATAGATTTGACAGCCGACTTCCTGGGAACCGGTGAAGGCAATCATATGCACATCCTTGTGTTTGACCAAATGGGCCCCCACGGTCGATCCTTTGGCCGGTAAGAATTGGAACACGCCTTGAGGAATTCCCGCTTCAATCAGCACCTGCATCAGTTGGGCGGCGATCGCCGTACTCGCTTCCGCAGGCTTAAGAATCACGCAATTTCCAGTCACCAGGGCTGCTACTGTCATCCCCGTAGTAATGGCAATGGGGAAATTCCAGGGAGAGATCACTAGGGCGATACCTCGCGGTTGATAGCTGAGGCGGTTATTTTCTCCAGCAATATCATAATTATGGCCGCGATCGAGCCGTTCCATTTCATCGGCATAATAGCGACAAAAATCGATCGCCTCGGAAACCTCTGCATCCACCTGGTGCAGCTCTTTCCCCACTTCCAGCATCACCCAAACGGACAGCTCTGGGCGGCGCTGTTCCATCAGATCGGCGGCTTTTCGCAGAATTCGCGCCCGCTCTGTTGGGGGAGTCGCTTTCCAACCTGGAAACGCTGCTTTGGCGGCATTTAGCGCCGTTTCCGCTTGTTCAATAGAAGCCATACCAATCTTGGCCACTAATTCCGTGGGGTCAGAGGGATTGACAGAATTAATACTCTCTGCCGTTTCCACAAACTCTCCGTTAATGTAAGGGAGAATGGTTTTTCCCAGTTGGGGACGTACCGTTTTTAACGCCGCTTGCGCCCGTTCCCGGTTCACAACTTGGGCAAAGTCTGTATCAGAGGCATTTTTAAAGCTAGTGGTTTTCTGGGGTCGAGATCCGGTTGTTTTCACCACTGGAGGGGCGATTAATTCTTCAATGGGGCGGTTTTCTTGGCTTTGACGCAAGAAGGAACTGTTGGCGGTATTTTCCAGCAGACGACGGATCAGATACGCCATACCCGGCAGGAGACTGCCATAGGGAGCATACATCCGCACCCGCAAGCCTCGGTTCACCATGGCTTTAGCGAGGCGATCGCCCATTCCGTAGAGAACTTGGTATTCAATGCGACGGCGAGGAATCTGCAAGCGTTCGGCAATGGCGATCGCCTTAGCTTGCGATCGCACATTATGGGAACCAATGGCAGCATTCAGAACTTCGTGGTTTTCCAGCAGCAACTGGGTCAAGAGTTCAAAGTTGGCATCGGTGGCCACCTTATCATCAAAAACGGGTTGCGGCCAGTTATGTTGCACCGCTTTAATGGTTTCCTGATCCCAATAGGCTCCTTTCACCAAGCGAATGGTAATCGGGTTTCCCCGCCCTTTTGCCCAAGCAATCAGATCTTTTAAGTCTGCTTCCGAGTCCCGCAAATAAGCTTGCAGCGTCACCCCAATATCGGTACGGGTTTTGAACTCCTCTTCGAGTAACAATTCTTTGAGGATAGCAAAAGTAATATCTTTATAGACATACTGCTCCATATCAAAATGGATCGCCGCACCTTTTTCTTTTGCATGGCGCAGGAGGGTACGAAGGCGCTCTATTACCCGTTGCTTCGATCCTTCGGCATCGAGGGGATCGAACTGGGAATAAAACGCCGTCAGCTTGACGGAAACCTGCACCTTGGGCAAAAGTTCCCCATCCGCTTCATCAATTTCGGGGATGGTTTTCCAGCGTGCAGCCGCTTCCGTGAGGCGATCGATCAGATCCAGATAGCCTTGCAAATAGGCCTTCGCTTCCGTTTCCGTAATCACCGCTTCCCCCAGTAAATCCAGGGTAAAGGCCATTTTCTCCTTGCGGAGATTTTCCACGGTTTTTAGCACCTGCTGAACCGTTTCCCCAGCAATATATTTCCGGGCTAGGGTTTCTACAGCAGTGGATACAGTCGTTGCCGCCACTTGTCCCGGCATGGAGTCAGCTTGGGTAAAATTAAGAATCCCCTTCAAGGCGCTGGGTAATTCTACCGCCTCGGTTGTCATATATTCCTGCAAATGCCGCGCCACTTCCGCCTTCGATCGCAGAGCAGGCAAACAATCAATAAAGTGGAACAATTGCACCCGCAACCCTGGGTTATTCATGGCCCAGTCTAGGAGCTTATCATCCCAGCGCATTTGATCGCGCATCTGGGCAAAGATGGAGCGTTTTTCCCCTTGCGCTTGCAGTAGTTCTTTGGCGATCGCCTGGGTTTGGCTCTCGTAGGTTGGATTTTCGACTTGTGCTACCACGGATTTCCCCCCTCCACATGAATGGGTTGATATAAATCGAGGATGAATCTTGATTTTTTGTGTATTTTTCAAATATATCTCGAAATTACGGTATTATGGTTAATTTATTTAAACTAAAAAACTTTGCCTCTCGTCATAGAATTTGGCCTCTTACGACTGAGTAAGCAAAATGACTTACAGCGTTTTGCGCTGTAAGTCATTTTTCAAAACTTAACTTTTAATAATAGGAGAAAAACGCCCTATCCCCCCATTACCCGCGCAAAGCGCTTTTAAAATAAAAAAACGCCCCACGAGTGGGCGTCCATCAGGGTGCATCAAATTCAATATAACATATAAATGAGGGGTGTCACCCCCCACCCCTATATTTTTTCATCAGAATTATTTATGGAAACGACCAGAATCATTATGAGAAGCCGACTTGGTGGATTATCGAGGGAGACGAATGGTAAAGGTTGTCCCATGTTGCTCTTGGGATTCAAAGCTAATCTCGCCCTGATGAGCATCCACAATGGATTTGGCGATCGCCGTTCCCAACCCAGTCCCCCCCCGTTTCCCATGGGTGACAAACGCCTCAAAGAAGTGTTCTTGAATGGCTTTGGGAATTCCAGGGCCATTATCCCGAATCTGGATCACCGCCCATTCCGCCTGGGTTTTCGCCGTCACCTCAATGCGTCCACCCTTACCTTCAAACGCTTCTATGGCATTGGTAATGATATTTTGCAGAACCCGCAACAGCTTATTGAGGTCAGCATAAATCTCCACCGGTTCAATATCCGTCACCCACTCCACATCGGCTGATTCTAAATAAACTCGATTGAGCTTTTCAAATTGCTTCAATAACTCCGACAGTTGCATCGGCTGTCGATAGAGCGTAGCATGGCCCTTAGAAAATTCTAGAACTTCTTCAGCCATCCCCAACATGCGGCTAATTTGTGCTTGAATCAGATCGCACCATTCTTGGGTCTCTTCATCGGAATGCATCTCCTTGAGCATGGAGCTAGAGAGCTGAATGCCATTAAAAGGGCTTTTGAAATCATGGATAATCGTATTCACCATTTCCCCCACTAACACCATTTTTTGTTTATGCACAATTTGATTCACATATTGGGTCGTGGTAATGCGAATATGGTGAATAATATGCCGAAAGAGGGCTAAGACCACTTCTCCTTTGCTATCGTGTAGAATGTCCATCAGCTTATCCTGGGGAATTTTCGCTAAGACCGTTTCTCGATCAGCCATTGCTCTGGCACTTCTCGGTTTCCCATCGAGGACTCCAAACTCCCCGAAGAAGTCATTTTCCTTAGCTAAGGCGATGGTTTGATGTTTCTCCGTATCGATCATCTTGCTAAACTCCACTTGACCAGCTAAAACCAGATAGAGTCCATCCGGAACTTCACCTTCTTCAAAGATTACAGTGGGTTGGTCAAACTCGATGATATTCGCCAGATCGCACAGTTGAGCCACTTGATCGGCTTCAAAATAACTAATAAAAGGATGGGATTCCAAATTCATGGGCCATACTCACCTTGAATCTTAGATGGCAATAATGTTGATGCAATCCTAATGGACTGGTTTCATTTTACCGGAGTCCAGACCTGAGCTAAATGAATAATTGTTACTGAAGTGATATCAATTAACAATTAACAATTAACAATTAACAATTAACAACGAGTCTTGGTTTTGATATGAGCTGCTGCTTCCCGATCCCATTTCTTGATGATAGGGCGCTCACAAGGGGTGGAAAAAATCAGTCTCCAACTTCAAAGAACATGAGTTGAAGACTAACAGTACAGCAAGTGAATTAAAACTGATTTCCCTGATGACGTTTGCGAGAGCGAATTGCAGTGCATACAATCATGAGCTGTAAGAAAATAACTATACCAATGCCCAGATACAATGCTGACAGATGCAATGGAGGTAGAGAGGGTTGATCTCCAGAATACAGCGTTTTTCGATGTTATGAGGTACAGTAATCGAAATGTTCCTTGAGAGTGTTGTCCCATGAAAAGCCTGAAGAATGGGCACGCATAGCGTAAAAAATGGTTTTCCCATTACCTATTACCCATTACCCATTACCGCGC
>NZ_JAQPOK010000026.1 GCF_030068445.1 Roseofilum halophilum BLCC-M91
GTCTTGAACACATTTACATCTCAATCAATCTATGCTATCTTTCCGACTCCTGCTTTTTTGGCCGAGTCAGATCGATGCAGTGACTATAATTTACTATACATAACTCTGTTTAACTATATTTTTAATTAAACTTTACAATACCTATTAAAAAAACACGGGAAAATAGCGGGAGCGTGGTAGCCCCGTGATTTTAATCCGGGGCGCAAACGCGACAATACAGCGCTTCGCGCGGCAGAAGGGTAATGGGTAATGGGCAGAAGGGAAAACCATTTTTTACGCTATGCGTGCCCATTCTTCAGGCTTTTCATGGGACAACACTCTCAAGGAAGATTTCGATTACTGTACCTCATAACATCGAAAAACGCTGTATCGATCCCTTCAAGAGCAAAGATCGGCTGACTCATGCCTCAAGACTAGAAATTCACCCTAGTGGAGGAAGTCACGGTATCAATTCATCCTTAATCTAAAAAGGAAAGACATGAATACTCGATGACCCATGGATACCAAAACCCTGATTCAGGGATACCCAATCAGCCGATACACCTTGTCTATTGGGGCGATCGCCTTACTGTATCTAACCGTAGCCTATCTAACAATAGTCATCCTTGACTTCCATACAATTCCTCCAATTTGTCCAGTCGCAGGCATAGCCCTGGGACTCTTATTAGCTTATGGCATCCGGTTTTGGCCCGGAGTTGCCCTAGGGAGTTGGATTTGTGCCCTGGTTTTAGGCGCGTCCTTCCCAGGAGCGATCGCCGCAGCAATTAGCCATACCACGGGAGCTGCGATCGGCGTTTATGTCTTGCGCTGGTGGGGATGGCAACCCAAACTGATGAAGCTCAAGCGAGTTTTGGAGCTGATCTTTTGGGGCGCGATCGTCAGTACAGGGATCGCTGCCTTCCTAGATACGGTTTTGGGTCTATGGCTACATACCATCAGTTCCCAAGGAGGATTTGAGCATCTGTGGAGAATGTGGTTGGGTGAGAGTATGGGGGTTCTGCTGATTACCCCAATTCTGGTCTATGGAATCACCCGTTGGTCTGTGAGGAAAGGGTTGGCGCTTGAGTGCCCTGACTCCTTGACCCATAAAATAGAAAGGGCGATCGTTCTGGTGCTTGGGTTAGCCCTCAGTTATCTGGTATTTGGCCTACCTCATCTGGGATGGATCGACGATCGCTCGGTGCAAAGCCTGGTTAATATACCTTTAGAATATCTCTGTTTTCCCTTTGTGGTTTGGGCCGCCTGTCGGTATGGGGCGATGGGGGTGTTTTTGACCAGTTTATCGATCGCGATTTTGGCTTTCATGGGTTTGAGTGACGAGCAGGGGCTGTTCATCGCTAGGGCTAAGACCCAAGAAGAAGCCATTTTCGCCCTTGAGGTCTTCATGGTTTCCATTGAGATCGCGGCCATGATCTTAGTTGGGACTTTAACGGAACTGCAACTGACAAACCAGGTTTTGCGCCACCATCAAGATCGTTTATCTGAAGAGATGACCCGCAAAGAAATGGCGATCGCCCAATTACAAGCCACAGTCGAGCAACAAAAACAGCAATTACAAGAGTATCAGGAAGCCTTAAACCACTCCAATCAACTGAAAAATTGTTTGTTCCAAGCCATTGCCCATGATTTACGCACCACGCTCATGGGGATGGTGATGTTCTATCAGAATTTACTTAAAAAACCGGGAGAAACCCTATCGGTGAGGCGATCGCTCTTGGAAAAACTCAGGGATGGGGGCGATCGCCAACTGCAAAAACTCAATACCCTACTCGAAGTCGCCACCCTTGACGATAACCCAATGGCGATCGCCTCCCAACCCGTTAATCTCGCCCTAGTCTTAGAGGGGGTACTAGAGGATTTCCAAACCTATTTTGCTGACAATGGGGTTCACCTCAACTATTATCAACCCGAACAATTACCCCTAGTTGATGCCGATCCCCAATACATTAGGCGGGTATTTGAGCATCTGCTCTCCAATGCCGTCAAACATAACCCCCCTGGAGTCGAGATCCAAATTCAGTTCCCAATTGACCTGAGTAACGGCGTTTCCTGTTGGGTGATCGATAATGGGGTTGGTATTGCCCCAGACAAGCTTCCTTATCTCTTTTCCTTAGATCCCCAAGCCTCTAACGGGCAAACCCGTCGTCTTTTAACCGGAATTTCTCTCGGTCTGTATCAATGCGATCGGATTTTAGCAGCCCATGGTGGTAGGTTAAGCGTTGAGAGTTACCCCACTCAGGGATCGCGGTTTGGGTTTAACCTTCCAGAGCGGCGATCGGATTGATGTAAATTTAAGCTAATTTTAAACCCAACCTTCGCTCAATCGGATTAGGATTGAAGTGGGGGTAAAATCAGTCCTATTTTAGCACAAATGGCTGCCACAGTTTTTTTTAGCTTGTAGAATAAAAAACTTGAGTTGGTATATTCCAATCTCCGATCCCCAATTGATCCCTATTTAAAATTCGTCGTTTATGATACCCTTTTAAGATAATGGAGCATTTAATCGCGTCAGGAAAACTGGATTCTTTGTCTGCGATCGCGCAGTATGTTGTAGCTGTCGCTCAAGAAGCTGGGTTAGATCGTAAATCTTCTTATAAATTAAGATTAGCCGTTGATGAAATTGCCACCAATATTATTATTCATGGCTATACAGAAGCGGGGATTAAGGGAGATTTAGATATTCGAGCAGATATCACCGATGGAGAGCTGATGGTTTCTATGGAAGATACGGGAGCCGTTTACGATCCGACAGAAGAAGAGGAACCAGCCCATTTAAGTGTGGCGATCGAACAACGGCCCTGTGGTGGATTAGGAGTTTACTTAGCTCTCCAAAGCGTGGATCGCTTTATTCATGAGCGCATCGGCTCGATTAATCGTAATGTGTTTATTGTTAAACGGCAAGAACACTCCTTAGATCCGCTTTAGAGTAATAAGTAATAAGTAATGAGTAATGAGTAATGAGTAATGAGTAATGAGTAATAATTTATAGCGCGAAACAAATTCTCCGACCCTATTACTTATTACCTATTACCTATTACCTATTACCTTTCCGGTTTGAGCAGCACCTGGGCGATAACGATCCCCATAATCGCTAAAAGCGCCATAAAGTAAAACACATAATTATACGTGCCAAATAAATCTCGAACGCGCCCCGTCACCAAGGTTCCAATCAAAGCACCAACACCATAGGCGGTGAACACAATGCCATAGTTTTGGGCATAGCGATCGGGATTAAAAAAGCACAAAGTAATCGTTGGAGCCATAGCCAGCCAGCCCCCAAGACAGAACCAAAACAGGCAGAAGGCAATCAGATAGGTAGCCACTTGTCCAGTTTGAGCATTTACCATTAATATACAGCCGATTAAGATCAGCACATAGGACAACATGGCAATGTAGTGGGGCTTAAAGCGATCGCTCAACCAACCAAACAAGGGACGACTAACCCCATTAAACAGAGCAAATAAGGCCACGCTCTGAGCGGCTACAGTGGGATTAATAGCAATGATTTCCTGCCCCACTGGACTGGAAATACCGATCGCACTCAAACCCACTACAGTGCCAATGGCGTAGCAAATCCACAGTCCATAAAAAGAGCGACTCTTGAACAAGTTTCCAGAATAGGTTGAGACTGAGCTTGATGAGGAAGTTACAGCATTCTGCTGAGGATGCCAGTCCCTAGGCGGCAACTTCAACGTCAGGGCAATAGCAAGAATAATCGCGATAAAGGCAATACCGAGAATGCGTAACGTGGAGCGAACACTATAGGCATCAATTAATTGGTTCGCTAAGGGAGCCGTGATCAGGGGCGAAAGTCCAAACCCAACGATGGTTAACCCCAAAGCCAACCCTTTCTTATCCGGAAACCAGCGAGAGACAACCACCATCGGCACACCATAGGCAATACCAATCCCGGTTCCAGCAATCACCCCATAGGTGAAGATGAGCATTCCAATATGGGTGGCAAAGCTGGAAAGAATATAGCCTAAGCCGACGACAATCCCGCCGATCGCCGTTGTGAGGCGGACACCCATACGAGTAATATAAAAACCGGCGATCGGCATCGATACAGCATAGGAAACCAAAACAAAAGTGTAGGGCAATAGGCTTTGGGTGGCACTAATTCCCAACTCATTTTCCAAAGGCGTTCTGAAAATACTCCAGGAATAGACACTTCCCAAGCAGAGCAAGATCGTCATCCCCAAAGGAATAAACAGCCATCTGCCTCGATTGGCAGGTATTCCCAAGATGTCGATTGTTGGCTCATAATCAGTGGTGAGACTCATAAGCTTTGACTTCTCCAAGATCTAAGATTTTCATCGATGACATCAGCAGCTTATCGCTTGCATCCTTTAAGCGATCGCCAATTTTATCGGGGGCAGTGTTGAATCAAGTGTCCGTCTCGATACATTTCTCTCCTCTGCCGTCCAAATTCTCAGCCGATCGCCTCACCAGAGCGATCGCGCATTAGAGATTCGATTGCCCCCATTTTCAGGTACAATAAAAGTCTGATCTAGCCCACCTCAAGGGTAGGAGATGGCTGAGATAGTCTTGTTGCTCTCCTCCACACTCTCTAACTTGATGACCCACACATGGGATCTCAGACACTAGGGCAAAAAGCTATTCACCCCTTGAGATGAGGATACCTAATCCATCGTATGAAATCTTTTTCTAGCCATAGTTTACGCTTTCAGCTTACGGTCTTAGTTTTATTGGTGGTGACTCCGAGTTTATGGGGAGTATCCTGGTTAACCCGTTCTATGGCAACAGCATGGATGCGTCAGAGTGCTGAACAAAATCAAGAAATTCGCGCCCAGGAACTGGCTCAGGAACTGATGACCTATAGTAGTAAAACGCGGGAAATACTCGGTAATATTGCTCAAGTTCCGGATCTGGTGAGTATGAATCAAGAACGTCAGGAACCCATTTTAAGGTTTTTGGTGGACACCTATGGGTTAACTTGGGTGCAAACCTTCGATCGCCAAGGACAAGAAGTAGCCAGTACGCGGGAAAAGAGCAGCAAGATAGTCGCTAAAAGTGCCTGGTTTGAAAAGGCGATCGCCGGAGAAAAGCCCATAGAAGCCTCCATTTCTGCACCCGATCAACAACCCGTGTTGTGTTCGGCTGTACCAATCTGGGAAGAAACCAAGGCGATTGGAGTCCTGCGAAGCTGTATTAACTTAGTCACCCTCAGTCGCCAACTGCGATCGCTACGATGGGGCGAAACCGGCTATGCCATACTCTTAGACCGTCAGGGTTACATTCTCATCCATCCAGATATTCCCCTCCTCTCCCAACCCCAATTCATGTCTTGGGGCGATCGCCCAGAAATTCAACCCGCTCTCACCTCCCCCGGACAGCATTTTGAACAACAAGACCAGGATGGAAACCATTGGTTAAGCTACTCCCTACCCCTGGGGAATGGACTGATTCTCCTGCTTCAACAACAAGCGGCTGAACTGCGCCAACCCGAACAGCACTTTTGGCACATTTCCGTCTATTTAACCCTAGGAACCATCTTAGTGATGGGCATAGCCGTATGGTTAATTGCCACCAGTTTCATTCGTCCCATTACTGATTTAATTATCGTTTCTAGAACCCTTTCCACAGGCGAATTAAAACCAAGAATCCAGGTCAAGCGAGAAGACGAAATCGGGATTTTAGTCGATAGCTTCAATCGCATGGCCGATCAGCTTCAAAAAAGCTTTCGTCAACTGGCCCAAGCCAACCAAACCCTAGAAGATAAAGTCACTCAACGCACAAGAGAATTAGAAGCCGCCAATAAAGCCCTCTATGCCGCCAACACCGCCTTAACCTTTGAATTAGAAAAAGGTCGGCAAATTCAACGCAACTTTTTACCCAAACGGGATGAAGCCAAACCCCTAGTGATTCTCAATCCTCCCAACTGGGACGTTTTAGCCTGGTTTAAACCCGCCCGTCAAGTCGCTGGCGATTTTTACGATGCCTTTGAACTCGGAGACGGCCACATCGGCTTAGTAATTGCCGATATTTGCGATAAAGGAGTCGGAGCCGCCCTATTTATGCCCTTAATTCAAAGTTTAATGCGAATTTTTTCCGGAGAAACCAGTCTAGATGGCTTGGTTTTAACTGGAAAATTTAGCGTCGCGGATCTCCTGCATTTAACAGAAGACGACAACCCTTACGCCTCCCATCAACTCAATGCCCTCAAAGCCGTCGAATTAACCAACTACTATTTAGCCAAAAACCACGGAAACTTGGGTATGTTTGCCACCTTGTTTTTTGGTATCCTCGATCGGGAAACCGGTAACTTAGTTTATATTAATGGAGGACACTTACCCCTATTTGTGCTGGAATCTAGAGGTGGCGTAAAAGACTCTCTCCCCCCGACTGGGCCGGCCGTTGGTATTAACATAGACGCAGACTACAAAACAGGACAGGTTACCTTAGAACCCGGAGATCTCTTGTTGGGATATACTGACGGCATCACCGATGCGCGATCGCCTCAAGGTGAGTCCTTTTCCTTAGAAAGCTTACTGTCCATATTGGAACAACCCGCAACATCTGCTACTGTCTTGCTAGAGCGGATTATCAATCAGATCAACACCCATCGCGGTCAAACCGATCAATTTGACGATATGACCCTACTGGTGGTTAGGCGATCCTTTCTATCCGTACCTCTAGAACATGAGGTGAACTCAGATCCCTCTGCCGATCCTCTTTAAGTCTTAAACTGCCCCAAAAACATGGAAATTAACATTCAAACCGAAGATTCAGTCACCCTCATAGAAGTCACCGGAAGCATTGATGGACAAACTGCGCCCACGTTGCAAGAGCAAATTCTCCCGGTCATTGGCTCGACCCCCAAAGTTTTACTGAATATGACCGGTGTTTCCTTTATGTCCAGTGCTGGACTCAGAACCCTCTTAGTCTTACATCGCAAAGCCGAAGACAAAACCATCAATGAGCAAAAAATAAAAATTATATTAGTCGGATTATCGGAAGAAATTCGCGACACCATGTCCATCACTGGCTTCCTAGACTTTTTTACCATTTGTGAAACCATAGATGAAGCCCGTAGCCTTGCCTAAATTACTCTCCTTTGCCGATCTTTTCTGGGGTAACCTATAACCATGGAACGCATTGATATTCATCCCACCCACACCTATGAAACCTTCAAATTTCGCCGAGGAAAACCCTTCCCCTTTGGGGCAACCTTAGAACCCGGAGGCGTAAATTTTTCCATCTTTTCCAGTCATGCAACTTCCTGTACCCTAGTCCTGTTTACCAAAGGCGATCCCGAACCCTTGGTCGAAATTCCCTTTCCTGAAGAATTCCGGATTGGGAATGTTTACTCCATGATGGTATTTGACCTGGACTATGAAAATATTGAATATGGCTATCGCATGGATGGCCCCCATGATAAAACCGCAGGCCATTGGTTTGATCCGAGTAAAATTCTTATGGACCCCTACGCTAAAGTAATTGGGGGCCGGGATATCTGGGGGAAGATGCCCAATTTTAAGGATCTCTATCAGCACCGGGCCCGAATTGTGATTGATGATTTTGATTGGCAAAATGATTGTCCTTTAGAATTACCCCCAGAAAATTTAGTCATTTATGAAATGCATCTTCGCAGTTTTACCCAGCATCCTTCATCGGGGGTGAAAGAGAGATATCGGGGAACGTTTGCGGGAATGCGGGAAAAAATTGATTATCTGAAAGAATTAGGCGTTAATGCGGTGGAGTTAATGCCGATTTTTGAGTTTGATGAGTTTGAAAATCATCGGTTTAATCCCGACACCGGAGAGAGACTTTATAACTATTGGGGCTATAGTACGGTTGGTTTTTTTGCCCCTAAAGCGGGTTATGCGGCAACCGGAAAGTTGGGAATGCAAGTCGATGAGTTAAAGGCGTTAGTAAAAGAGCTGCATAAAAATGGCATTGAAGTCATTTTAGATGTGGTGTTTAACCATACAGCCGAAGGGAATGAGTTGGGGCAAACTATTTCCTTCCGAGGGATTGATAATAAGGTTTATTATATGTTGACCCCAGAGGGGTATTATTTTAATTTTAGTGGCTGCGGTAATACGCTCAATTGTAATCATCCCATTGTGCGCAATATTGTGTTGGATTGTTTGCGCTATTGGGCGGCAGAATATCATATTGATGGCTTTCGGTTTGATTTGGCTTCGATTTTAGGCCGCGATCGCGATGGCACGCCGTTAACCAATCCGCCATTATTGGAAGTGTTAGCCTACGATCCGATTTTGGCTAAGTGTAAGCTAATTGCGGAAGCTTGGGATGCAGGCGGACTCTATCAGGTGGGGTCATTTCCCTCCTTTGGCCGGTGGGCCGAATGGAATGGTAAATATCGGGATATGTTACGCCAGTTTGTCAAGGGAGATGCAGAGGTTTGGGAGATGTCCCACCGTTTAATGGGGTCTCCAGATTTGTATGCGGAAATGAACCGCCCTCCGACGACATCGATTAATTTTATTACGGCCCATGATGGGTTTACGTTGCTTGATTTGTTCTCCTATGACGAGAAACATAATGAGGATAATGGGGAAGGAAACCAGGATGGAGCCAATGATAATTTTAGTTGGAACTGCGGTGTAGAAGGGGTAACCGACGACCCGGAAATCAATGAACTCAGGCGACGACTGGTGAAAAATGCGATCGCCCTGTTAATGGTGAGTCAAGGTGTACCCATGATCTTAATGGGGGATGAGATGGGACGCACGAAGCAGGGGAATAATAACACCTACTGTCATGATAATGAGCTAAATTGGATCGACTGGTCTTTACTGGAGACCAATGCAGATATTTTTGAATTTTTCCAGCACTGTATCGCCTTCCGTCATGCTCATCCGGTGCTGCGACGTAGCACCCATTTTCATCATCAAGATCTTGTCGGTAGTGGCTATGCTGATATTAGTTGGCATGGAACCCAAGCGTGGAATGTGGACTGGGCTGATTATTCCCGGACTCTAGCCTTTCTGCTCTGCGGTCAACATGCCGACGATGGAGAAGGGGAGGATGATTATATTTATGTGGGGATGAATATGCATTGGGAACCCCTGACGTTTGAAATTCCTCAATTGTCGGATCGGAAACAGTGGCATTTGTTTGCCGATACGGGGTTAACTTCGGCTCAGAAAAGCTGGAAGCCGGGAACAGAGCCGATTTTGACAAATCAGTTTGAACAGAAATTGTGCGATCGCTCCGTATTGATCTTGGTCGGACGATAAGTCTCTCTCTATTCTCTGATGCTCTAGGGGTCAACTGCCGTTGACTCCTTAATATTGGGAAGCTCAAATATAAAGATATTCTGTGATTGAGCGCGAATAGATGTAAACTGTGATATGTAGATTTTTCTTCTAAAAGCCGTCTGTTAATTTCTATCAAAAAATACTAAATTTAATTAATTTTTAAGATTAGGGTTACAGAACTTCATGGAAAGTTTTCCCTGGTGAATGCAGTCCCAAACCTTGATTCATAAAGGGTTTTAACTGGTCAGGGATCAACCAAAATAGACGATATCCGAATTTTAACCCTGAATAACTCTCCTCAAAGATTGAGTATAATATCTGTATTCTATCGAGTCGCTTAAGGCAATATCTGATTTTTTAGAAAACCGGAAGTGGATTCAACCCTTTAGTAATTACCTTTGTAAACCTATTTTTCAAAAACCATGAAAACCTCTTTTAACACATCAGAAATTCCCTCTTCATCCACCGATACCAACGCCTCAGAGTTCAATATTCCTCTGATTCAACCCATGCCTTGTCCGAACTGCGGTTCATCGGCTCAACGCAAACACCTGGTTAAGTTAGAACAAACTCAAGTTGAATGCCCTTCCTGTGATTATTTCCTGCTCACTTGTAGCCGTACTGGGCGGGTAAAAGAAGCCTATGCTCCAGGCATTTATTGGGGGAATGGGCGATCTAAATAGGAGATCTAGCAGTCTTCGCTAATTAAAAATGTAGGGAGCAAGATGCTCCCACTCCAGTAATATCACTCAGATTGAGGGAGTGCGGGCATCTTGCCCGCTTCTATTTTCCCCTTAACCGGACTTGATCTTACTCATGACTCATTACTCAGTAGCGCGAGAGGCTCGGAGTTGCCCACAGGCGGCATTGGCTTCTAGGCCTCGTGAATACCGAACACTGACGGCAATATGATGCTGGGTCAAAATATCCTGGAATTGCTGAATACGCTGACCATTGGGACGCTGGTAATCGACTTCACTAATGGGATTGTAGGGAATTAAATTGACGTGGTTTTGAAATCCCCGTAGCAGGTGAGCCAGTTCTAAGGCGTGTTGGGGTAGATCGTTAACGCCGCCCAACAAAATATACTCGAAGGTAATGCGTCGGCCCGTAAGTTTCACGTATTCTCGACATTCATCCATGAGTTCGGGTAAGGCGTAGCGCAGGGCACTGGGAATTAGTTGTTCTCTCAGGGGTTGGTTGGAGGCGTGGAGACTGACGGCCAGGGTGATTTGCAGTTTGACTTGCGCGAGTTGACGGATACGTTTGGCAATGCCGACGGTAGAGACGGTAATTTGTCGCTGGCCGATGCCTACGTCTTTATTGAGACAGTGGAGAGCGTTTAAGACAGCATCGAAGTTAAGTAGGGGTTCACCCATACCCATGAATACAATATGGCTGACGCGCCGCCCAAAGTCGTTTTGTACGGTGAGGACTTGATCGATAATTTCGTGGGGTTGGAGATGGCGAGTAAATCCGCCTTTACCGGTAGCACAAAAATCACATCCCATGGGGCATCCGACTTGGGAGGACACGCAGACGGTGAGCCGTTTGGCGGTGGGAATGCCGACGGTTTCAATAATGGCTCCGTCCTGGAGTTGGAGGAGATATTTAATGGTTCCGTCGGGGGCGATCGCCCGATAATGGAGCGTAGAACGACCGATATTGACCTGGGCCATCTCTTGTCGCCAGGCTTGGGGAAAGACGGTAATATCTTGCAGCGATCGCGCCCCTTTTTGATAAAGCCATTGGTGTAATTGGCGGCCCCGATAGGCCGGTTGGCCCTGGTTTTGTACCCAAGTGGTGAGAGACTCTAGGGATTGGCCCAGTAAGGGGGAGTCCAGGACAGGAGATGATATAACTGGAGAATTGATGTTAGATGCTTTCGGGGAGAGAGACATTGATGATCGGTCTTGATATTGGGTGGAATACTTCTATTTTGCCCCTAGCCTTTGAATTTGCCTCTCCTGGCCCGATTATTTTCCAAATTGGTAATTTAGCGATTCGCTGGTATGGCTTGTTAATTGCTTCGGCGGTGTTGTTGGGGGTAACCTTGTCCCAGTATTTAGCTGAACGTCGGGGAGTCGATCCAGAGGCGATCGGGGATTTGGCCATCTGGTTGGTGCTGGGGGCGATTCCTGCGGCTCGACTCTATTATGTATTATTCCAATGGCCGAACTATGCAGATAATCCAGGGCAAATCTTCGCCATTTGGAAAGGGGGAATCGCTATTCATGGGGCGATTTTAGGCGGTCTACTGGCAGCGTTGCTGTTTGCGCGAGTGAACCGGATTTCCTTTTGGATGTTGACGGATCTGGTGGCTCCATCTGTGATTTTAGGACAGGCGATCGGGCGCTGGGGAAATTTTTTTAATTCGGAAGCCTTTGGTAAACCGACGGATCTGCCCTGGAAGTTGTTTATTCCCCTCGATCGCCGGCCCCCAGAGTATATTGAATTTGACTATTTTCACCCCACCTTTCTCTATGAGTCCCTGTGGAATCTGCTGGTGTTTGCTCTGCTCCTGGGCTTATTCTTCTGGAGTTTGAACCGCACACGACCCCTGAAACTGGGTACGCTGTTTCTGGTTTATCTGATTGCCTATAGCTTGGGTCGAGTCTGGATTGAAGGGTTGCGTACCGATAGTTTAATGTTCGTAGGCCTGAGAATTGCCCAGTTTGTGAGTGTAGGGGCGATTTCCTTGGGGGTTTTGGGCTTGGTTTGGCTTTATGTATTCGATCGCCCTTTGCCGGATGTGGTCTCGACTGCGGACACGAAGGAATAAGCCAAAAAAAAGCCCCGGAGGTAATCTCCAAGGGCTGGATCAGGGTGCATCTACCATTTCTTTATTCCCTTGCGTCCCAGGGGTAATCCGGAAGAATTGACCGATTGTTGTGGATTTGAGTGACCCTATGGACTAACCATAGAGGCTTGTTTGCTGTTATGATCGGCGATCGATCGCCGACTCTGAGATTTTTTCGATGACTCAAACCCCCCTAAAACCTGCCGTTTATATTGTTGGAGCTGGCCCTGGTGACCCAGAATTGCTCACGGTTCGCGCTCAACGGATTTTGGCCCAAGCGGATGTGATTCTGTACGCTAATTCTTTGGTTCCCAAGCAGATGTTACAGAATACCCGCGAGGATGCCGAATTGATTGCTACGGGCCATCAAACCCTAGAGTCAATTTTACCGATGATGATTGAGGGAGTGGGTCAAGGTCGGGTAGTGGTGCGCTTGCATTCAGGCGATCCGAGTTTGTATAGTGCGATCGGCGAGCAAATTCAAGGGTTATCGGAGGCGGGAATCCCGTTTGAAATTGTACCGGGAATTAGTGCCTTTCAGTTGGCGGCCGCCCGGTTGGGGGTGGAGTTAACGGTTCCGGAGTTGGTACAGACGATTATTTTAACCCGCGTCAGCGGCCGAGCGTCTCAAATGCCTTCGGGGGAGGAGTTGGAGTCTTTAGCGGCCCATCAAGCGAGTTTGTGTTTGTATTTGGCGGCCCGTCATGTGGAGCGTTCCCAGGAGCAATTGTTACGGCACTATCCGGCAGATACTCCGGTGGCCATTTGTTATCGGTTGGGATGGCCGGATGAGAAGATTGTGGTGGTTCCATTGGAGAAGATGGCCCGCGAGACTCAAGAACAGGAGTTAATACGGACGACATTGTATGTGATTAGTCCGGCGCTTCAGGGGATGGGAGGGCGATCGCAACTTTATCATCCGGATCACTCCCATTTGTTTCGCCCTTAACGCTAGATATTGCCTTGGCTAGTTTAGGGTTACGAACCATGCCCTTGACGTTAGCAGACCAAGTATCAGCCATGGCTATGTAAGCAAACCTTTGGCTGTTGGGACTTCCCAAACCAATCGGATGCTGCTAAAATAGTTAGCGAGAATAGACAAGGGTGAATTCGTTTGAATATTTACAGGCTTTTCCCGTAAAATATAACTACCTTTTCCCCAAGACCTGATTCTCTCAACGTTTGCTTTGATTTAGGAAAGTCTCGATGTCAATTTATGTAGGTAACCTTTCTTTCGAGGTTACGCAAGAAGATATGCAAGAAGTCTTCAAAGATTATGGAACCGTTAAACGAATTACTCTGCCAAAAGACCGAGAGACCGGTCGGATGAGGGGATTTGGTTTTGTAGAGTTATCCAGTGATGCAGAAGAAGAAAGTGCGATTTCTGCCCTTAATGGAGCTGACTGGATGGGTCGCACATTAACTGTGAATAAAGCTCGACCTCGTGAGGACAGGGGGAACAAGAGAGGTTTTTAAGATTCACACGGAAAAATGACGAGAGCTTGGTAGCCCCGTCGTTTCAACGCGGGGCGGAAAAGCGAACGGCGGTTTCAACCGCCGTGATATTGTTCGGTTTATTATGCCCGACAAGTTTGGTTTAAAGAAAATCAATTTGTCAAAAAAGGCGAGCTTTGCGGGCAAATGAAATGGAACAGACATTTTAATGGTATGTATGCCTCTAGCGCCCAACAAATATGCAATGGTGTTGTTGAATCTTTTAGCAGCTTCAGAGAATTACTAAAACTATTTTGGAAAGGTGAATTAGCTGATAAACCAAAACCGCCTAACTATCGAAAACCGGGTTTATTT
>NZ_JAQPOK010000027.1 GCF_030068445.1 Roseofilum halophilum BLCC-M91
AATAAAATTAGTGAATCGGTAACACCTTCTGAATCCTTGCAAAGAGTAGTAGAAGCACCGACTTCTGACGATATCACTGAAACCGAGAATGTTAGTGAATCAGAAACGCCTTCTGAAACTGTACAACGAGCAGTAGAAGAAAGTGCTTCTGGCGAGATTTCAGAAGCAGATAGTATTACTGAATCTCCAGCAGTTTCTGAAACCCTGCAAAGAGAAGTAGAAGAGAGCATTGCTGACAATATTCCAGAAGCAAATAAAATTAGTGAATCGATAACATCTTCTGAATCCTTGCAAAGAGTAGTAGAAGCACCGACTTCTGTCGATATCCCAGCAACCAACAACATGAGTGAATCAGAAACGCCTTCTGAAACTGTACAACGAGCAGTAGAAGAAAGCGCTTCTGGTGAGATTTCAGAAGCAGATAGTATTACTGAATCTCCAGCAGCTTCTGAAACCCTGCAAAGAGAAGTAGAAGAGAGCGTTGCTGACAATATTCCAGAAGCAAATAAAATTAGTGAATCGGTAACACCTTCTGAATCCTTGCAAAGAGAAGTAGAAGAGAGCATTGCTGACGATATCACTGAAACCGAGAATGTTAGTGAATCAGAAACGCCTTCTGAAACTGTACAAAGAGTGATAGAAGAGAGCATTGCTGACGATATCACTGAAACTGAGAATGTTAGTAGATTGGAAGCTTCGTCTGAACTGGTGCAAAGAGGAGTAGAAGAAAAAGTTTCTGCCGATGTTTCTGAAACTGAGAATGTGAGTGAATCAGGAATGCCTTCTGAATCGGTGCAAAGAGTGGTAGAAGAAGGGGGATTTGAGTCTGGTGCGGAGGGGCAAAGTTTAAGAGGTTCTGATGCTAGGTTGAATGCTAAAGGTAATGTGTTGAATCGATTGTCTGCATCCGATCGCCTATTGCAAGGTCGCTGGGATGATGGTGGACAGGGTTTGATGAGGGGTGGGGGGCTGTTGGGCAGAAGGACAAAATCCCTGAATGTTAAACAGTCTGGGTTTTTGCCTGCGGGGATCTCTATGGGTGCTAAGGGGCAAGTTTCGAGTAGTGATTTGACCAATCAACCTCGAAATTTGGAGCGTTTAATTCAGGAGTCTTTGAAGAGTCGCACTGAGTTGAAGGAAAAGATTTCTCGACGTAAGGCTAGTGGGGTGAAGCCGATTAGTAAGAATGAAACAGAACTTTATGAATATTCAGAAAAGGTTACAGAAGAGGAGGAGGAGGAAGAAACAGAAGAGGATAAAACGGATGTGGTGGAATTGTTGGCTAGGGAGGTTTATGGGTTAATTTGTGAACGATTGGCGATTGAGCAGGAGCGATATGGGTCTTTTTACTCTGGTCGTTTGCCTTGGTGATTTGGTTAAATGGGAAGGATTAAGGATTAAGGAGCGAGAAAATGGGACTTTCGGATGCTTTAAAGTCTGCGACTAAGGGTGCGGTACTGACGGGTGCAGATTTGCTGATGATGGAGCAAGCTATTGAGGTTGATAAAGAACGAGAAGATACTTATGATATAGTTGAGGCCGAGAAGCAAAAAGCGGCACTTAAACTCTATCAGCAGCAGTTTCTACAAGGGGATATACGCTTAGTTAAGGCGGCGTTGATTCCGAGGGATGGGGAGGCAGCCGATATTATTCGCTTTATGTTTAATCCGGAGGAATTGCGGTTTAATCGGAGTGTGAAAATTGAGGATATGCAAGGGGCAAGGACGGAACGGGGTTTGCCTAAAGTGAATTTTGGATTTGTGGAACCTTATAAGCTTACGTTGTCGAATTTAATTTTTGATACTTATGAGTCGGGTACGAATGTTTTAAGGGAAATTCAACCGCTTTTAGATGCGGTGGATTTTAGTTCGTTTAAAGATCCGTTTGATGAACAAACGGTTAATGTAAATGGGAAAAAATATTCTTATCAGGAACGGACGTTGGCGGTTTCTCTGGGGGATTCTATGGTGTCTTCGTTTACGAAGTCTGTTAGTGGGGTTGATGTTTATGGTTTGGAGGAATATGGATCGGAAAATCTTTCTAAACAGGCGATTGAGTTAAGACGACCACCTGTGTTTTATTTTATCTGGGGAGATAAGATTTATATGCGTTGTATGGTGGAGTCTTTGGACTATAGTTTGAATATGTTTCGTCCCAATGGGATTCCAGTACGAGCGGTGGTAACTTTGAATTTGAAAGAGGTCGATCTTGGGGTGGCGAGTCGTAAGTTTAGCGAACGTCAGAGTTTTGTTCAAGGGGCTAGTTGATAGGGATGCAGATTAGGTTGTTTTGAGGAATTGAGATTATGGGTGATGAGACGCTGTTTGTTTCGACTCCGATGGTTGAGATTGAGGGAGCTACTGAGGAGGAGATGAGTCGCTTTATGCGGGATATTTTGCAAATTTCGGTGGAGGAGAGTTTGCATTTACCGGGGATGTTTACGCTGGTGGTTAATAATCCTTATAGTCCGTTGGATGATGAGACGGAAACTTGGCAACATGATGGTTTAATTCAAGTTGGTAAGAGGGTGAAGATTGGGTTTATTGGCAGTACGTCGGAGGAAAATGAACAGGCGAATCAGGATTGGTTGATTGATGGGGAGATTACGGGGATGGAAACTCATTTTACGAGTTCGACTCAAGCGCCGATTGTGATTCGAGGGTATGATTTGTCCCATCGTTTGCATCGAGGACGTTTTAATCGTTCGTTTCAGGATTATACGGATAGTGATATTGTACGGAAGATTGTGCGGGAGATGGGGATAGAGGGGGGAAATATTGATGATAGTGGGAAGACGCACGCTTATGTTTTCCAGGAAAATCAGACGAATATGGAGTTTTTGCGGGAGAGGGCGGCGCGAATTGGGTTTGAGTTGTTTGTGCAGAATGGGAAGTTGCATTTCCGCAAACCGACGGAGAGTGAGGTATTGCAATTGGCTTGGTTGAAGGAGGTGGAGAGTTTCCGGGTGCGGGTGACGAGTTCGGAGAAGGTGGATGCGGTTGAGGTGCGGAGTTGGGATTATCGGTATAAACGGCCGATTGTGGCTAAGGTCGATCGCCACAATTTAATCACTAATGTCGAAGGTAAGGGTGAGGGCATCATCGACACGAGTGATAATAATGACAGCAGTATCCATTTTATTGAGGATAATTTTGGCTCTAATTTACCGTCTCCCCGGTTGATTGTGGTGGATAAGCCGGTGTCGAGTCCGGAGGAGGCCGATCGCATGGCTCAAGCGATTTATGATGAGTTAGGAGGGGAGTTTATCTATGCGGATGCCCATGCAAACGGAACTCCTCTGATTCAGGTGGGTAAGGTGATTGAGCTAACGGGAATGGGGCGCTACAGTGGCCGGTATTATGTGACGGAAACGCGCCATCTCTATTATCAAGGGGTTTATACGACGGAGTTTAGTGTCCGGGGATTGCGAGGGGGGTCTATTTTTGATATTTTATCGCCCCAAAGTCGCCTGCGGCCGGGACAGACGCTGATGGTGGGTATTGTGACCCATAATCGAGACCCGGAGGGATTGGGACGAGTGCGAGTTAAGTTTCCGACACTGAATCCGGAACCCGATGGCAGCTCCCATGCGAGTCAGTGGGCAAGGGTGGTGAGTGTGGGTGGAGGTAAACATCGCGGGTTTGATTGTTTGCCGGAAATTAATGATGAGGTGTTGGTGGCGTTTGAACATGGGGATGTGCATCGGCCTTATATTCTGGGTGGGTTATGGAATGGACAGGATAAGCCGCCGGAACCGGTGAAGCGGACGATTTCCGATCGCGGAAAAGTGCGCCTAAGAACGTTCAAAACCCCCAGCGGCCATACGTTGCAGTTTGTGGAGGAAGACCAATATGCCAGTCGTGACGGCATTTATCTCCGCAGTAGTGGCGGTCATGAGATAGAACTTAATGATAGCGATCGCGCCCTAGAAATTACCACCAGCGGCCAAAACAAAATTCGCTTTGATGACCGCAACCAGCGCATCGAAATCCAAACTAGAGGCGGCCATCGCTACATCCTCGATGATACCCGGCACAAGATGACCCTGCAATCCACCGGAACCCTGAACCTCAATAGCTCTAGAGGCGTGCAAATCAACCCCGGAGTTGGGCAAGTCGGGGTATCTGGACATCTGAGCAGTCACACCCTGACAACCGGACAACTGACGATCGGATTGGGGGCAAATCAGGTTAATGTAGGAGAGGCGATCGCCAACTTACAACACCAAGTTAACCAACAGCAGCAAAGCTTCCAAAACTACATCCAACAGCAACAAACCCTCGACCAACGCCAAGATATGGCCAGAGCGCAACTCGCCCAAAACCTGCAACAAGCCCAAAACCAAGCCACCCAACTCACCCAAACCCAACAACAACTGCTTCAGCAACAACAAGCACTTCAGCAAGCCACCCCAAGCCCAAGTCCAAGTCCAACCCCCTAAACCCAGAGTGCCCAACTATGAGACAATATAACCCGTGTTCTCCAATGAGATCCAAACTGGAAATGCCCTCTCCCTATATCCCTCTCCCACGGGAGAGGGACTTGTTCTCCCGTGGGAGAAGGGGTTGGGGGATGAGGGCACAATGCTCCGGTTCCATCCCAAACATCCCCCCATCCCTTGAGTGACCTATCTTGGCCCTTATGGCCCCTCCTCCCCCTCTATCCCTACGGTCAACGGCGCACCCTACGCCAAGAAGTCGTCAAAGACACCATCTGGACATTTGACCAACTTCAAGGCATCCTCTACGTTGCCGTTCCCATTCGCATGACCATCATTAAACTCTCCTCTGGGGGGTTACTCGTCTATGCACCTGTTGCGCCAACCCGCGAATGCGTGCGACTCGTCAATGAATTAGTCGCCCTCCATGGAGACGTTAAATATATTATTCTCCCCACCGTCTCCGGACTCGAACATAAAATCTTTGTCGGCCCCTTCGCCCGTCGTTTCCCCCAAGCCCAAGTGTTTATTGCTCCTCACCAATGGAGTTTTCCCCTTAACTTACCCGTGACCTGGCTAGGGTTGCCGCCAAGCCGCACAGAAATTTTGCCCGCCCACAGTAGGCAAACCCCATTTAGTGCCGAATTTGACTATCATACGCTCGGCCCCATCGATCTCGGCACGGGACAATTTGAAGAAGTGGCCCTACTCCATCGGGCCACGGGTACAGTCTGCGTCACCGATACCATTATCTCTATACCTGAAAATCCACCGGCGATCGCCCAATTTGACCCCTATCCCCTCCTCTTCCACGCCAGAGACACAGCCTCAGACCCCATTCAAGACACCCCAGAAAACCGCCGCAAAGGATGGCAACGCATCTGCCTCTTTGCCCTCTACTTCCAACCCAGCGTCCTCGAAACCCCCCAATGGTCAACCGTCCTTAAACAAGCCATCAGCGCCTCAGACCGCTCCAAAAAAGCCTACTTCGGACTCTTCCCCTTCCACTGGAAACCCCACTGGCAACGGGCATTTCAACCCCTACAAGACCGGCTCTGGGTCGCCCCCATCCTGCAAACCCTGATCCTCAACCGCGCTCCCCAAGAAGTCCTCAACTGGTCTGAAAAAGTTGCCCGTTGGGACTTTCAGCGCCTCATTCCCTGCCACTTTAGCGCCCCCATCCGCGCCACCGGTTATGACTTCCGACAAGCCTTTTGCTTTCTCAAACAGCATCCCCTCACCCCCTATTCCTTACCTCCAGAAGACCTGAAACTCCTGCAAAATATCGATCGCAACTTATCGCAACGCCGCATTGTTCCCCCAGCGCAACCCAAAATATAAAGTTTTGTAACGAATTGCCGTATCCTGGGGCGATCGCCTGATAAAGCCCTAACCACAAGGGGAGGTCAATATGCTAACCACTCAGTATTATGTTAATCTTAAATATTTGAAATATCAACTTAAATTCCACTTATGCTACCTAAAGCGGATTTGCTCAAAGGCGTTGAACATCGAGAAGAAATGGCCCAAATTTTGGATCGGGCAGAACGAGCGATTAAAACTTGGGAAGTAGTAACGACAGACTTTTTATCGCCTGCGGTTTTAGCCGAATGTGAAACAGTGTTTAAGGGGTTGACAGAAGTTAATTTAGTATCTTGGGGGGGATATCCACAAGCGGAACGAAAACGGTTAGGCATTGCGCGGGAAGAACTGCCTTTACAGCCGGAAAATGTGGAAATTGCCCTATTGGAAATTGCGGGTAATTTTCTATTTGATACGGCAACCCATCGAGACTTTTTAGGGGCGATGTTGGGTACGGGAATTGTGCGGGAAAAAACAGGGGATGTAATTGTTTTAGGGGAGCGGGGAGCGCAAGTAATTGTGGTTCCGGAATTAGTAGAATTTCTAGAGATGAATTTAAATCAGGTGCGCTCGGTTCCAGTGAAAACCCAACCCATTGATATCGGGGAGTTGAAGGTAAGAGAACCAAAACGCCAAGAAATGACGACAGTAGAAGCATCAATGCGTCTGGATGCGATCGCCTCGGCCGGGTTTCGCGTCTCCCGTAGTAAAATGGTGCAAATGATTGAAACCAAGGATGTGCGCGTGAACTGGAAAGAGATTACCCAAGCCAGTTATACAGTAAAACCAGGAGATTTAATCGCCATTCGCGGAAAAGGACGGTTAGAGGTAAGCGATGTAGCGATCACCAAAAAAGAGCGCTATCGGGTGCAGATGGTTCGATGGGTTTAGCCTTGGGATTATTACCACTTAAATTCTTCGATTTGGGCGAAGTGTTCCTGAATCAGTTGATGGGGAAATTGATAGCGATCGCCGATTTTCTGGATCAACCCCTTACTACTAGCATAATTCAGAAAGCGCTGATAATCCCAAGGCATCAGATTCTCGCGATAGAGGCGATAGCGCAACATAAATTTTGGCAATAACCGGAAACTAAAACTTAAAATCCCAATCCCTGCCAAAACCGCACCGAGCATTAACCCCATCATCAACCCTAACCCTAATCCTTCCACTAAAGCCGCAATCCCCCCGCAGACGATCCCAAATAACAACGCCGTCGCGCTACCCACTCCCACTTGGTAATCCCGGTTTTGTTCCAGGGTTTGAAAATAACCCGTATTCACATCCGAAATCGCAAAACTGGTGCGATTTTCCTTTTGCATCCATTTCGCCAAAGCAATTAACCAATGTTTCGTCTCTTCTGGTTTCGGTTGTTGCTGAGGTCGATACCATTGTCCTTGAGAATCGGGACTTTCTTGGGCTAATAGACGACGAAGATAGGCATTAAAAAGATAGCGATATTGTTGCTCTGAATCCGAAATTCTAGCCCAAGCATGGATTAAAATTTCTTCATCAGCTAGGGTCATTAAATTCAGAAACAAAGGAGTTTTTGCCAACCCCATTAAAGCTGTATCTTCGCGCAAGTTATGCCATAGTTCCCGACTTCTCGCCTGGAATAAATACTCTTTGATCTGGGTGAAATTTAAGGGCTTTAACCAAACTGCCCCCTGAAGCTTGAGCCGAGTTGGAGAGCGCTTATAGGAATCAATTCTTGATGCCAAAATCAAGTTGAAGGACTGTTGAGTATTGCTTTGGAGTTCTTTGATCGCTTGTAGGGTTTGATTTTGACGATCAAAAGATAGGGTATCCAAATTATCTAAGAGAATGAGAATTTGTCCTTGAGACAACCATTTTTGAGCCAGTTTACGGGGTAATTGATAGTTGAGACCACATTGCCCAATGAGCCAGGTGTTTAAGCTGTATTTCTGCCATTGGGACAAATCAAAGAGCAGGGGAATGGGTTGATGGCTATAGGTTTGGGCCCTAGCGATCGCCTCATCTGCCAATTCTAAGAGGGTGGTGGTTTTGCCACTACCGATATGACCGAGTACCACCCAAACGCCCCCCGTTTGATCGAACAGATTAAACGGACTCGTATTTGGGTCTAATTGGGTGGTAGGCGCACCACTGAGTTTCACCTGAATATCCCCCGGCCGTCTCGCGCCTAACGGGTTCGGTTCAGTGCTTAAGGAAGTGAGTACCTGATGATGTAAAGACTGACTCAAATTCGCCTGAACATCATGGCGTACCTTGAGAAGGAGCTTCTGTCGAATCCGAGTCTGCTGGCGATCGCCAAAAGTCATGATCGTACTAAGATGTCGCAAGGACAGCGATAGGTTTTCGTTATCCTACCAGGTCTGGGATGTATTGCCTGCTGGGATACTTCGATCATGGTCATCCTTTCAACTTCCGTCAAGAATCTGGCTCAAAGTCTCGATCTTCCCCTAGGAGTCGATGACCGTCCGGTAGTATCGTCGTCCGATCGATCGTAGCATCCGTCAGATCTGCGGCTTCCGATCGAAATAAATTACATCGTTCCAGACGAGACTGGTGGAATTGAGCTGATTTCAGTTTTGCCCCTTGAAGATTCACAGCATAAAGATTCGCCTCCTGTAGATTGGCATAGGACAAATCCGCATTTTGCAGGTTAGCATAGGATAAATCTGTACATCTTAAGTCAGCATAACGGAGGTTAGCCCTGGAGAAATTAGCCGATCGCAATCGAGCATGAGATAAATTAGCTCCATGGAGTTGAGTATCGCTCAATAGACTCCCTTCTAAATCCACACGGGCTAAATTACCTTGACTTAAATTGCTATAGGGCAGGTAAGCTTGACTTAAGTTACTCTCTTGCAAATCAATTTTTCTTAAGTCAGCATCAAATAAGTTCAATTGCTGTCCCTCAATCCGTTGAAAATCTCGTCTTCCCTGTGCATATTGTTTGAGTAAAGCCTCTGAGCTGATTTTCTCCATCTTGCTTGTTATCTTGGAAACAGTACATGATTTACTGCTCGATTCCAGGCAACCCTAAAATCATAAGTAAAAATGCTTATTAAATTACTAAAATAACTTACCTTGCTTCCGTGGAAATCTTAAGGTTTCATAACTTTTTTTTTAGATTTGTAACGTAAACCACTTCTATTTTAAGATAACCTCACCCACAACCGCCCATGTCTCCATCTAACTCCTCTTACGACTCCATCGCCCAACACTATCATCAACGCACCAAATACGACCCGGAAACCATTGGTCAAAAAAATCAGGGACTCAACTGGGACAATCAACCCATTCCCTTCAAAGAGTATAAACTGGGAACCGCCATTGACCTCAAACCCTATCTGAGTCCCGATACCTCAGAGCGAGACTGGCAAAACCTATCCCGCTTTCTCCTCTGTAGCTACGGCATTACCGCTAGGGTTCCCACCCTCATGGGTGAATCCTTCTACCTGCGTTCCTCCCCTTCTGCGGGCGGATTATATCCAGCCGAAGTATATCTAATCTCCCAAGGCTCATCCCTGCTCAAACCCGGTCTCTATAACTATCAGTGCAAAACCCACAGCCTGCTGCACTATTGGGATAATCCCGTTTGGGAGAGCCTACAAGCGGCCTGTTTTAACCATCCTGCCTTAAACCAAACCTCTATGGCGATCGCCCTCACCGCCATCTTTTACCGCTCCTCCTGGCGCTATCAAGACCGGGCCTACCGGCGCATATGCCTCGATAGCGGTCATCTTTTAGGCAACTTAGAACTCGCCGGAGCCATGTACGGATACCGCCCCTATCTCCTTGGCGGATTCACCGACGATCGCATCAACGAACTACTCTATCTCGATCCCGAAACCGAAGGAACCCTCGCCATCCTCCCCCTAGTCCCCTACACCAAACCCGACATTCCCCCACCCTCACCTCCGAGCGCTCTACCCTCCGAGACCCAAACCGACTATCCTCCCCTTCCAGAAGGCAAACTTCTAGAATACCTCCATCAAAGCACCCGCATCCCTAAAAATCCCCCCCCCAAACCCGATCCCGCTCCCCCAGAATTAGATGATAAATACAATTTCCCCTTTTGCTTAAAAGTCTGCACCAAAAGCCGACCCCTAAACCTGGGAGACTTAGGGAGTACCCCTCCTCGTCGTACCACGGATGAAGCCCCTTCCCTAGAAAATACCATCCTCCAGCGTCGCTCCACCCGTTCCTATACCGGCGCTGACCTCTCCTTAGCCGAATTACAAGCACTCTTGGACTTTACCTATCAACCCCAACACTATCAAGAGCAATTTCTCGATCCCACCCCTGACTATTTCGACCTCAGTTTACTAGAAACCTTTATCGCCGTTTCTGGGGTAAGTGGATTAGAAGAAGGCTGTTATTATTATGCCCCCAGAGCGCAAGAGCTACGGCAAATCCGATTTAAAAACTTTCGCCGAGAGCTGCATTATCTGTGCTTAGGACAAGACTTAGGTCGAGATGCGGCTGCGATTATTTTTCATACCGCCGACCTAGGGAAAGCCGTAGCGAAATATGGCGATCGCGTTTATCGTTACCTGCATATGGATGCCGGTCATCTCGGACAACGGCTTAACCTGGCTGCCATTCATCTCGGCTTAGGAGTCAGTGGTATTGGTGGATTTTTTGACGATCGGGTGAATGAAGTGCTGGGAATTCCCGTAGATGAAGCCGTCATCTATATCACCACCCTAGGTCGTCCGCGCCGATTGGGTTAACGATCTCATTTTAGCTGTGTCACGGCACGACTCTTCTAAGGATTGGGGGGAAATTGGGATAACCAATCTTCTCCAATTCTTAAGGTTAAATCGGAGCTTAAGTCTCCGGTAGATGTGACTTCTAATGTGCCGATCCCCAACTCTTCTAAGAGAATTTTACCTCCTTTTAAATCTCCTTTTTGAACAACGACTTGAGTCGTTCTTAAGGGATGGGGCCAATCGGGGATAAAATAGAGATCATAATAACCTTTGGATTCTAAATAATTAGCGACTTTATTGGCTAATTCGGGTTCGGTGGTGGCGTTTTGAATGGCAATTCTGAGGGTTGTGGGGTCTCGACCGGTGGAAACGCTATAATCGGGGGTATCCCAAACGTTTCCCATCCAAAATTGCTGAAAATATTCTCGGAGGATGCGATCGCGGCCATCATCGTCCATAATCCAATAACTGGTATTCTCGAAGGGGGAGAATTGGGAAGAACCGGGGAGCATGACCATTTTCAGGGCCTCTTTGTCCATGTGCAGGGTAAACTGCATCAGAGCAATTCTCTCTTCTGCGCTCAAATTGGTATCGATATAGGGTTCCATGGTTCTCAGCACTTGCGGAAGTCGGGGAATGACCACGGGATTTTTGAGCCGTTGCTCGATAGCCTTGAGGAGTAATTGTTGACGCTGTACCCGACCAATATCACCGAGTGCATCCCCCCGAAAGCGGACAAAATCCTCCGCTTGTTGACCGTTGAGGGTTTGCCATCCGGGAAGGAGTTCAATGGTTAAGCCTTGGGTATAATCGATGTAGGACATGGGTTTGGGGACATAAACCTCTAGTCCTCCGAGGCGATCGACTAATTCGGTTAATGCTCCTCTTTGAATGCGAATGTAGCGATCGATCTCAAGCCCTTTCAGTAGCCTTTCAATGGCATTAATAGTGACATCTGGGCCACCTAAAAAGTTGACTTCATTAATTTTGCGCGTTCCCAGTTTGGGGACTTGCACTTGGGTATCCCTGGGAATGGAGAGCAGGTTAATGGTTTTGGTTTTGGGGTCAATACGCAAGAGCAATAGGGTATCACTGCGACCACTAAAACCAGGATTGGAGCCTCCATCGACTCCCATGATTAAAAGATTCATCGATCGCCTGAGACGATATTGAAAAGGATAACCCAAATTCACCAAAGGCGCTTGCTCTTGCGGTTCCTCTTGCACCATGGTAATCAGTTGTTTAGGGACTAACAAAGCGGCGATCGCCCCCAATGTGGCGGAAATCAAGGCAGTGATAATAATTACATAGCACCAGAATAACACCTGATTGGCTTGGATTATCCTAGAGCCACGATCCCATGAATCTTTGTGAGAAGAATAGTCAATCAGTCCAGACAAGTCCGTGAACCCATACACTCAACGATCAAAGGCTATTGTGACACATCGCTCCACATGCATCGTATATTGATCGATTAACAGATACTCTTAGCGAGAAAACTGCTATATGACGCAAATTCTGATTATTGGCTGTGGTGTCATTGGGGCAACGATCGCCTATGAACTCTCCTCGATACAGGGCGTGCAAATTACCGCGATCGATCGCACCCCTGGCATACAAGGCTGTACCAGCGCCGCCTTGGGAGTTCTGATGGGATGCATTAGCCAGAAAACCAAGGGTAGAGCCTGGCAGATGCGACAAACCAGTATTTGCCGCTATGATACCTTAATCCCGGAACTCGAAACCCTCTGTCAGCAACAGATTCCCTATAACCGCCAAGGGATTTTGATGCTGTGCAGTGATGAAAAAAAGTGGCAGCAAAAACAGAAATTAGCCCAAACGCGCCAGAGTCAAGGATGGGATCTACAACTTTGGAGTCGGGAAACCCTGCAAGATCGATGCCCCCATTTGAGAGTCGATCGCTGTTTGGGAGCCGTGTATTCTCCCCAAGATCGCCAGGTTCACCCCAAAATTTTAACCGAATGTTTGATTAAAGCGGCGCAAATGCGAGGGGTGCGGTTTGAGTTGGGCGAGGAAGTGGTTAATCTGGTGGCGGATGATGGGGGTTATCGGGTACAAACTCCATCCCACCAATGGCAAGCGGATCGCGTGATTATTGCTGCGGGTTTGGGCAGTCCATTTCTAGCCCAATATTTGCATCCTCCCCTCGATATTCGCCCAGTTTTGGGCCAGGCGATCGCCTATGAAGGGCAAATTTTAGGCGATCCGGAGTTTCAACCGGTGATTACCTCTGGTGATGTGCATTTAGTCCCGTTAGGAGCAGGACGCTATTGGGTGGGCGCTACGGTGGAATTTCCCGATGAAGAAGGTGAGGTGATGGCAGATGAGCAGTTGCTTGATGACGTGATTGAAGCGGCGATCGGCTTTTGTCCGAGTCTCCAACATTTAAAGATTACCGAGCAATGGTCAGGTTTACGTCCCCGTCCCCACAACCAACCCGCTCCCATTATTCGTCAACTTCCGGGTTACGAGCAGGTATGGCTTGCTACTGGTCATTATCGTAATGGGGTATTATTGGCTCCAGCAACTGCCCAGATTCTCAGGAAGAATATGGGAATTTTCAATTACAATTGAGAACCTCGATTATCTTTAAAGGTTATGCACTAATCTTAGCAAATTAGCGGAACTTAATCTTACCAACCGGATATGGCGCTATACTGTATAAAGCAGTCAACTGGCTATGGCTACTGACGTGGCAACTCTATTGCAATTAACTACAGAAATCCCCTTAAATACTTGGCTATCTGCTCCCTGGGAAGCCTTTGTCCAACAGGCTGACGCTCCAGAATCAGATCGGCTCAAAGGCTATTACTATCAGGGAAGGATGCGATTTGAACCCATGTCTACTGGCTCCGATCATTCTAATGACCATGCTTTAATTCTGTTTGCCCTTTCCTTTTTTGCGGCTAATCAGCGCATACCGATGACAGCAAAAGATAATTGTTCTTATCGCCGAGCTGGAGTGACGGAATTTCAACCGGATGCGTCCTATTATATTGGTGAAAATGCGGATGTTATTCCTTGGGGAACTCGGGTGATTGATTTAGAGAGTTATCCCTTACCGAGTTTGGCGATCGAAATCTCGGATAGGTCTCTAGGGGACGATTTGGGCGCGAAACGATTGCAATATGAGGAGTTAGGGATTGAGGAATATTGGATTGTGAATGTACAAGAGCAGGAAATAATTGCCTTTGCGATCGCCCCCGATCGCAGTTCTCGACGCATCCGTGAGTCACAAGTGTTACCAGGATTGCGCCTAGAAATCCTAGAGCAAGCCTTAGCGCGATCGCGTCAAGAAAATCAGTCTGCAACCACCGCTTGGTTAATGGAACAGTTCTGAAGGCGATTTACCCATGTTTAATTTTTTCGGCTGTTGCCGACATGAAAATTTTTAATTGATATGACGACTCTATTGCAATTAACTACAGAAATCCCCTTAAATACTTGGCTATCTGCTCCCTGGGAAGCCTTTATACAACAGGCTGACGCTCCAGAATCAGATCGGCTCAAAGGCTATTACTATCAGGGAAGGATGCGATTTGAACCCATGTCTACTGGCTCCGATCATTCTAAAGACCATACTACTCTTATTCTCAGCGTTGGCTTATTTGCCACCCTGCAAGGTATCCCGATTAATGGCCATGATAATTGTTCCTATCGCCGAACTGGAGTATCTGAATTTCAACCGGATGCGTCCTATTATATTGGTGAAAATGCGGATGTTATTCCTTGGGGAACTCGGGTGATTGATTTAGAGAGTTATCCCTTACCGAGTTTGGCGATCGAAATCTCGGATACGTCTCTAGGGGACGATTTGGGCGCGAAACGATTGCAATATGAGGAGTTAGGGATTGAGGAATATTGGATTGTGAATGTACAAGAGCAGGAAATAATTGCCTTTGCGATCGCCCCCGATCGCAGTTCTCGACGCATCCGCGAGTCACAAGTGTTACCAGGATTGCGCCTAGAAATCCTAGAGCAAGCCTTAGCGCGATCGCGTCAAGAAAATCAGTCTGCAACCACCGCTTGGTTAATGGAACAGTTCCAAGCTTAACCTTACAGTCCCAAATCTGGGTTTTCTGGTGCTGGGGTTGCCGGTGCTGTCGTCCCTGGGTTGTTAACTTGCGCTAACAGCGCTCCATCAATTTGTGCTTTCAGTTCTGCATCTGTCCCTAAATTACGGGTAATCTCATTAAAGCGCGTGGGGGTAAAACCATATGCCGCATTAATCTCCTTGGCTTGAGTACAGAAGTTAACCACGACTTCCATCACATCTGAAGATAAACCGGAAAGACTCTGGGGATCGTTACAGATAACAATCGGCGCTACACCACTATCAACTAAGGTTTGCACCTGGCCGAGGGCGACTTGGCGCATGGGTTCAATTTCGAGGATTACTTTGGCATAATTTTGCACTTCTTCCGGAGTCAGGGTCACGGGATCAACGGGAGCAGGAGAGGAGCTGCTCTGCTCTGGAGAAGAACCACAAGCGGTAGCGGCGATCGCTAAAGTGGCGATCGCCCCCCAACTGCAAATTCTTTGTCTTACATTCACCATCTGTAACTTCCCCTTAATCTTCATCAACTATGCCAACAAATCAACCAACACTTGGCGCACCCGCTCCAACTCTTCTGGAATAATTTGATGAGCCATATCAAACTCCTCATAGGTTACCGCAATTCCTCGGTTTTGTAACTCCTCACAGGCATTTTTTCCCTTCTCCAGGGGAACCACCGGATCGAAACGACCATGAAAAATAAACACTCGAGGTTGATAAGCAAATTCCACTTCTGCATGTAAATAACCACTCATGCAAATCAACCCCGCCAACGGTAAAGAAAACCCCACATTCAGGGTCATTCCTCCCCCTTGGGAAAATCCGGCTAAAACCATTCTTTTTAGGGGAACTCCCGTTTCTTTTGATAAACCTTCTAAACATTCTTTAAGCTGCTGATAGGACGCTTGCAGTTGTTGAGGGTTCGGAAAGTTTAAATCGTACCACATTAACCCTCCCGGAACTTGGGGATGGGGAAAAGGTGCATTAGGAAAGATAAACTGATAGTCCGGTAAATTCAAGGCTTCAGCTAACGGGTATAAATCGGGTGCATTTGCCCCCCAACCATGGAGGAAAATCACTAACCCCTGGGGAGGTTGGCTAGAGGAGACAAATTGCAGATAATCAAGAGACATAAGTAATCGGTAATCAGTAATGGTTTTGATTTGAATCTTGGATATTTTGCTCTACCTTGAAAAAAGTTTTGATTAGTATTATATACAATTTCAGTAATCAGTGGGGGACTTACGGCGAATTAGTTTAACTCGTTTGGGTTCACTATGATATCTTCTGCAATCACATCTTGAATGCGATCGCTCTCTCCTCGCAATAATAAACAATCATCAGCTTCTAATTGCATGGCTGCATCCACCGGATTATACAGTTTCCCATGGCGACGGACAGCTTGAATAACCACCTGATATTTTTCCCAAATCCCACGGGGAGTCAGTTGAATCAAATCAGAAGTATCAGAAAGGGTTAACCAATGGCTGATCCCCTCTAATAGGGCGCTACGGCCCTCCACTAAATCGCGAAAAGCAACGATTTCTTCGGGTTTACCCACCACTAATAATCGATCGCCCGATCGCAAGGTCATTCTATTTTTGGGATAATAGATCAGATCGTCTCCTTGCTGAATCGCCATCACCGTGACTCCGGTTAAATGACGGATATCGGTTCCGCTTAGGGTCATCCAATCTAAGGATGAAGTTTCCGAAAGTTTCACCCATTCATGGTGCAGAGATTCAGTGGCATCATTAATCCATTTCTGTTCTAGTCCCACCAAGTTTTCCGGGCGCACACTTTGATAATGATCCCGGTGGATCGCTTGAATCACCGATTGAATCGCCCATTGAGATTCGCCCAAAGTGGAGAGTAAATGGGCCCCCATTTCTAGGGCAGCTTCAAATTCCGGTTGTACGACTTCTTGGGCCCCTAATTGGGTAAGGACATCAATTTCACTATTATTATGGGAGCGAGCAACCACATCCAATTCCGGGGCAAATTCGAGGGCCCGTTTGAGGAGCAGTCGGGTACTAGCGGGATCGGGCAGGGCGATGGCCATTGCTTTAGCAGTTTCTAAATGGGCTTTTTCTAAGACCAATTCGGAGTCCGCATCGCCGAAAATATAGGGAATATTTTGATGTCTTAACCGTTGAATGGCGGCTTCACTATTTTCGATCACCAGGAGGGGATAGCCTTGATTGTGCAAGATTCTAATAATGGCTTGCCCCACGCGCCCATATCCGGCAACGATGACATGATTTTTTAAGGTTTCCGGTAAGGAAATAGATTTAACTTCTTGTTGACTTAGCAGTTGATTGAGTCCAGGAATTTTTTCAATTGATTCGGCTAACTGGGGAGCCAAGCGAATACTAATCGGGGTGATAATGAGGGTAATGGCAGTTGTGCCTAAAATGAGTAGGTATTTTTCGTTGGTTAACAGTCCCAGATCGAGTCCTTCTAGGGCGAGGACAAAGGAGAATTCACCAATTTGATTTAAGCCCAAGGCGGCGATCGCGGCGGTTTTGAAGGAATAGCCGAATTTGAGGACGATGGGGAAAATAATTAGGGCTTTGCCGAACATCACCATCATGACTAAGCCTAAAATGATGCCAAAGTTATCGAGCAAAATTTGCGGATCGATTAACATGCCGATGGAGGCAAAAAAGAGGCTGGCGAAGGTATCGCGCAGGGGGAGAACTTTGGCCAAGGCTTGATCGGCGTAGTCAATTTCGGCAATCATTAAACCGGCGACAAAGGCTCCCATTTCAATGGATAATCCCAAATGGGCGGTTACTAGGGCAACGCCTAAACAGAGGGCAATGGTAGTTAGGAGGAAGAGTTCGCTGCTTTCGGTACGGGCGATGGTTTTGATCAGGGGAGGAACAACCCATCGTCCGAGGGCGATCGCCAACGCTAAAAAGATGGTAACTTTCAGTAAGGCGGCTCCTAATGTGGGCCAGAGGTTTTCCGGGGCATCGAGAGCGGGTAAAATGGCTAACATTAACCCTAGGGCTAAATCCTGGGCAATTAAAATCGCCAGCATCACCTGTCCATGAAGGGTATTGACCTCTCCCCGCTCCGTGAGAGTTTTCAGTACCACAGCCGTCGATGAGAGCGATAAAATTGACCCCAGGAAAATCCCCTGAGTCCAACCACTCACCCAACCGAGGAGGAAAGAGGCGATCGCCACTAAACTGATGGTTAAGCCAATTTGTAATAAACTGCCTTGAATGGCAATTTGTTTCACCCGCTTTAATTCTGCCAGGGAAAACTCAACCCCCAAAGCAAACAACAAAAAAGCAACTCCAATCTCCGCTAAAGGCTTAATTTGTTCCGTTTCTGCCAGCAATTGCAACCCAAAAGGCCCCACCACAAACCCACTAACCAGATATCCTAAAAGTACCGGTTGTCGCAACCGAGTGGCCGCATAACCTCCCAGGGCAGAAGCGCTCAAAACAATCGTTAAATCTAGAATAAAGTGATGATCGGCTGCCATTTTTTTATATTTGAGATGGATGGGTGGACGAATATTTTGTGATTAGTAAATAAAGATACCGCCCGTACTTTGAATATCAATCACCCGACCCACACCATCACCGACGCGATCGGGTTTGTCCGTGCGAAGAACTTCAAACGTAATCGATGAACCCGAATGTATGGTAATGTTGTATTCAAAGCTAATCTCTGCATTGCGCTCATCTAAGGGAAAATAACCAATGGAAATATTAGGCTCTGGATCGCTCAGAACTAAACGCTCTGTTTCTCCTGGATCTAAGGACTCTGGCGCTTGCATGGGCGAGTCTGTGGTCAAACCGTAATCTAGGGTCAGACCGGTCTTGTTCACCAACTCAACCGTCATCGGAAATTGGGGATTATCAACACGGGCGATCGGTTGCCAAAAACCTTCCTGATAGGTACTTGCGGGAGGCGTTTGACTCACCGCCGTCATTCCCATAGAGAAAAAGAAGGATAACCCTAAAACTATTTCAATTCCTGTTTTGAGCATGTGTAATAAACTGTAGGACACTGCTCTACAGTTTATCATTTTTAGGGACATCCGATCCATTTTTTTGATTTTTCTCTTCAGAATCCATCGGCTCCTCCCTCTCTTCTGAAGGGAGAGATTTAAGAGGGACAGGGCTAGGAATAGATCTTTTTTTATTGGCTTGAAACTGGACTAATAACTCTAAATCTTTGAGGGCTTTTTCTGCTTTTTCCACTTTGTCCACCAGAGAAGTTGCTACTTGACTTCCGGTTTGGGCAAATTCAGTAAATTCCTGAATTCTTTGGCGAAAGCGATTAGCAACCCGTTTCATTTGTTGCCCCGCTTCAAAGGTTTGGGTCACCAGTTGACTAATTTCTGAGCTGACACTACTAAATCCTCTCATTTCTGAACTCATTTGATTGGCAATTATGGCCAATTGAACCGCTAGATGGCGCACCTGTTGACTCACTCTTTCAATCAGTTTTGAAGTATCATCAATTGTTTGCAGTTCTTCTTCTAATAAGTCCCCTGTTTTCACAATTTTATCCATTTGATTACAAATAACACCGACTCCAGAAGACGTAGCACGAAAAGCCCGTTTACCGGATTGGGATAAAATTTTGCCAATTTGAATAAATCGATGATTCAAATCTGCCACTTCTTCATTCTTGCGAACCAATTCCTGTTGCTGTACTTCCAACAGTTGATTGCGTTCATGGATGACGGCCAGTTGATCTTCAAGCAGTCGAGAGTAAGCTTCAACTTTTTGATGTTCTCGTTCTAGTTTAATGGTATTTCTTTGGGCTTCAATTTGTTTGTTTTCAATTTCCCGATTTAAGTCAGATAGAATTTGAGATTGAGCGAGAATTAGAGTTTGAAATTCCAATAAAAAATAAGCCGAAATTCCGGGAACACTCGGTTCTTGAAAAACCACGACTATCGGTTCATAAATCACGTTAGGATCGCGGGATAAGACGATATTGACGGCTGTACCAATTTTTTCAGTATAGGAAAGTTGTAAACATTTTCCTTTGGTTTTCATATTATTTAAGAAGTATTGAATCGGAGTTTTTAAGACTTTTTGTGTACCGTAGCTTTCACTCAAGTGTTCATAAAATAAACGCCGGGAAATCATTCCTAACAGGCGACCGGGTGTGGCGATAATTACCCCTGCTAGGTCTGGCCGTTGATCGAATTGAGTTAAGACAACTTGGGTTAAGGTTGTCGGACTGACTTGAAAATCTTGGAGATTTAAGTCAAGTAAGCAGGAATCAAGGGTGAGTTGAGCAGAATGGCTCATGGGTAATGGGTAATAGGTAATGGGTAATAGGTAATAGGTAATAGGTCATGGAGTTGTTTTTAATATACTCTAACCTATTCCCGTTTATTCCCTATTCCCTAGTGCGTAGCGCACAGAGCAACCGTAAGATGACCAATTGATGGCTTGTTGAAAATGGGGATGTTGGAGTAAGGCGGTGGCTGATGGGGGGATCAGGGGTCGGGAAAAGAGATAACCTTGTCCGTATTCACAGCCGAGCTGTTGCAGTTTGGAGCATTGAGCTGGGGTTTCGATGCCTTCACAGACGAGTTGCGCCCCCAGGTTATGGGCGAGGGTGATGATAGTTTGGGCGATCGCCTCTTTACTCCCATCGGTTTCAATCCCATCGACAAATTCCCGGTCAATTTTAATCTGGTCTAGAGGCAGTTGGTGCAAGCGACTGAGGGAGGAGTACCCTGTGCCAAAATCGTCAATCGACAGTTGCACCCCTAATGCTTTGAGCTGATGTAAGATAGACGCATCAAGTTGGGAGCTTTCCAGAAAGCTGGTTTCAGTAATCTCTAAGTTTAAGCAATGACCGGGAATTTGGTGCGATCGCAATAATTTTTCAATTTGCCCCACCAAATTAACCTGTTTCAGTTGCAATAACGACAAGTTCACATTCAACACAATATTCAAACCTTGGGGGATCTCCGCTCGCCATTGCTGCAATTGGCTGCAACTTTGCTCTAATACCCACCAGCCCAAGGTACTAATTAAGCCAATTTCCTCTGCAACGGGAATAAATTCCCCCGGTGAAATCCATCCTTTCTTAGAATGTTGCCATCTCAACAAGACCTCAAATCCTTTTAATCCCCCCGTCCTTAAACACACGACCGGTTGATAGCATAGGGATAACTCTTCTAATTCTAGGGCACGAGTGAGATCGTGTTCTAGCTGCAACCGAGCTAAAGCACGGGGATGCATGAGTTTTTCAAAGCAGACAAACCTGCCTCCCCCTTGGGCTTTCGCCTGATACATAGCCAAATCTGCATCGCGCAAGAGTTCTTCGGGGGACTGATAATCTTGATGACCAAACGTAATGCCAATACTTGCACCCAAGGAAAACTCATAATCTCCCATCCGGAAGGGAGTACGCATTAAGGAGACTAACTCTTCTGCGGTGGCGATCGCCTGTTGTGGATTGGTTAGGGAAGTCAATAAAACCGCAAATTCATCGCCTCCAAACCTTGCCAATCGATCTTTCGGACTGTCGGGATCGATACTAAAACAGGGGTCTAAAGTCATCCCACTCAGACAACCTTGTAATCTCTGAGCCACCTGTTTTAATAAATCATCTCCCACTAAATGCCCCAAACTATCATTAATAATCTTAAACCGGTCTAAATCAATAAAGAGAATCCCATAGAGTCCAGTTTGCTGAACTTGATAAGCATGAATGACCTGCTCCAGATGGTCAATAAACCAAGCCCGATTTCTTAAACCAGTTAATTTATCATGGTAAGCATCATAGTGCAGTTGTTCCTCGGCCTGACGACGAGCGGTAATGTCTTCTACAGTTCCCTCATAATACACTACATTTCCTTCTTCATCAGCAACTGCTCTTTGCGTTTCTGAAATCCAAATGATTTCCCCATCTCGACGATAAATTTGAGACTCAAAATCATAAACAATGCCCTGTTGTTGGGTTAGTTTTTTGAGTTGTTGACGGCGATTAGGGTCAACATAAAGTTGCCGATCGATATTGGTCAAACCCTCAATTAAGGCTTCTGGACTATCATATCCATATAAATGGGCTAAAAACCGATTTGCACTTAAATAACGGCCATCTGGGGTACTCTGAAAAATTCCTTGACTAATATTTTCAAATATGCTTCGATATTTTAACTCACTTTCCCGTAGGGCACATTCTGCCTCTTGACGTTTGAGTTCTTGGTGATGGGCTGTAATAAAGCGAGAAATATCCTTAGCCATTAACTCAATCATCTCACGATCGGCTTCGGTAAACGGTTGTTCCCGCACTTCTGAAGACAAGAAACTGAGAACACCATAAATTTTATCTTCTACAATAATTGGAGTGCCTAAGTAGGATTCCAGATTTAAATTCTTATAGGGAGGACATTCTCGCAGTTGGGGATGTTCGGCAATACAGCCACAACTCAGAGTTTGTTGATGATAAATAATTTCTGAACAGTAGGGGTCTGATAAGTTAAAACAAGTTCCTGGTTTTAATTGGGGAAAATCACTTTCTACAAATTCTAAGCAAATAATCTGTTGATTGACATTAGCAATAAATCCCGTAGTCAGTCCAAACAATTGGCATCCTGCTTGTAAGTAGGCGGAAAACAGTTCTTCAAAATCATGATAATTGCCGGTACTCAAGCGGTGGAGATAGGTAAGCCGGGTACTAAATTCAGAGAGTTTTTCGGCTTGCTGGTAACGTTCTGTTAAATCTAAATCAATACAGTATATTTCGGGTTTTCCTTTCCCATTGTAAAGGAGAACATTGCTGCAAAAAATAGCGATCGAGTTTTGATGCTTATTTTTGATAATTAATTCTTCTGGAGGGATAGAAATTCCTTGGGCAATCCAATTGTGATAGTCTTGGCGTAGACTTTGGGCTGTTTCGGGAGAAAGGATCAACTCTTCTAGGTTTTTGCCGATCGCCTCTTCCGCCTTGTATCCGTATAAATTCTCACTCGCTTTATTCCAGAAAAACACATTCAGATCTTTATCAAATCCCTGTACCGGAATTAAAGGCACTTCTTCAAATAAGCGCCGAAATCGTTGCTCGCTTTCCCTTAAGATGGCTTCACCTTGACATCGTTCAATGGCAATTCCAGCCAACCGAGTCGCAGACTCCATCAGTTTTTGATGTTGCTCTGTGGGGACGCTTGGAAATCGAGCATAAAAGCACAATGTGCCCAACACCTGATTTTGTAAAGAGAGGATCGGAATTGACCAGGCTGCTTGCAAGCCATAGGCTAAGGCTAAATCTTTATATTGGCTCCAGAGGGGATCGGTGGCAATATTTTCTACGATTACCGGTTCCTTGCGATAGGCGGCTGTACCACAAGATCCGCAGGCTTCGCAGATCTCTAAACCATCCATTACCCGGTTATAATCGGGGTGCAATTGGGGCGCTGCACCCAACCTTAAACAGTTGCTGTGGGGATCGGTGAGCAGGATTGAGCCGAGCAGTTCTGGGGCTTGACTTTCTAAAGCATGAATGAGTAAACTCAGGGTTTCTGAGAGGGGAGCATTTTTGGCGATCGCCTCTAGCACCTGTTTTTGTCCATCTAGCCACAGTTCCTTGTATTTGCGATCGCTAATTTCGGTAACAGTTCCCATCATCCGATAGGCATGATTCTCATTATTTTTAAATACCATTCCCCGATCGAGTACCCAAATATAGTGTCCATCATGACGACGCAGCCGAAACTCTAATTCATAACTGTTTCCTGTTTCTAAGACCAAATGCATCATTTCTTGATGCTTGTGTCGATCCTCTGGATGAATCAAGCAGAGAACACTCTCAAAATTTGCTTCTATTTCCTGGGGGTTAAGACCCAGAAGCTCATAGAGTTGGTCATTCCATATCACCTTGTCCGGTTCTATATCCCAGATCCAAACCCCATCCGTTGTGGTTTCCATCATCAAACGGAATTGAGCGTCTTGGATTTCTAGATGGATTGGTTGCATTCCCCCACGATCCTTGTTCTTCATGTATCCCTGAGCAGAGCTTTTCTTCAATTCCAAAAGATGACCTCCCCAAGTCATAGATTGACGATCTCTAGGTAACACTTAAATTTTTGGGAGATGGATCGAAATAAGATTGTTTTTGATCGATCTTGACTATAACTTAAAACCCCATTCACGTCATGATATGGGTCTATTTTACAAAATAACTGTTTAACTTAAGTCAATATGGATACGGGTTTGGCCGTTTGGTCTAATTGTCAATCCAGGGTAAGCTAAAAGATTGAACTGATAAATTTATGGAAGTCAAAGCCGATGCGATCGCCTTCTCTACTCCGTTGTATACAACTGACTTGCCTTTCTCTTCTGCTGGTGCTGACCTCTTGGAGTATGGCTCCCGATGCCTTAGCACTGACTCAAATCAAAATATCCGATCTCTCCTACGAAATGTGTCCTCCAGAAATCGGTGAAGGAGCAGTCACCAGTGGGGGATTGTCTCAACCGGCCAACTGCTTCCTCATCCATGGACAAGCCACTAACCCGACGGGAAAAACCGTTTATGATGCTGATATTTTTGGTCGCGTCTACGATGCCAACCGCAACCCTGTCATGCAAAATCGGACTCGTTTGGGGCTAATTGAGAAAGTACCACCGGGAGTCAGTGACTTTGAACTGAGAATCTCCGTGGCTGCCAATCAACCCACTCCTTTGATCCTAGAGCAATTCAAGGCTGCGGGTTTTAGTGGTCGAGTTCGGCGCTAAAAGCCCAATGACCCCTGGGCAAAGGAGACCTGAAGAGTGTTGAACACACCGCTCAAAAACTGGAGCAAGAAGATTGCCAAAATGGGAGAAAAGTCGAGTCCCCCCAGGGGCGGAATGATCGACCGGAAAATATTCAGATAGGGATCGGTGAGCTGACTCAGGAGGGAAAATGGGGGGTCAAACCAGTTGATACTGGGAAACCAACTCAATAAAACCCGAATAATCAGGAGGACAAAGTAGATTTGACAAAAAGTTGCTAGGGTGCTGGCAAGCAAGTACATAGGGATTCCATTCCTCAGAGATTACAGGATCGTTTGTTTTCTAATGTACCGGATCGCTTACCCGAAGTGGCAGAGGAATTTCCGAACCGGGTGGGAATGGCTAAGAAGGGTTATGTCCACTTAAAATACCCCCATTAAAAATTCAGGGAGCAAGATGCTCCCACTCCAGTCAGATCAAAGAATTCGAGGAGTGCGGGCATCTTGCCCGCTTCTCTTTTCAATTCACCGGATTTGATATTAGAAGCGCTCTAAATCTCGTGCCCGTTGTAACAATTGGGCGGCTGCCGTGGCCCACTGTTGATTGCCGTCGGTTTCATAGAGTTGTTGGGCAAAGGCTAATACCCGTTGGGCTTCTTGATATTCTTGTTGCTCTAGAAACACTAACCCCGCTCCATAATAGGCATTGCCATAATTGGGATTGGCTGCGGCAGCCTCTCGGAAGGCATTGAGGGCCCGATCCAGTTGACCTTGTTGTAATAAAATGGAGCCGATCGCATAATAGGCTTCGGCATAAGCTGGATTTTTGTTTACTGCTTGGCGCAAAGCCTCCAGAGCTGGGGCTAAATCCCCCTGTTCCTGATAAATCAGACCCAAATAATAATAGGGTTCCGGAGCGGTTGGCGAAAACACCATGGCCTGCTTAAATGAGGCGATCGCCTCTGTCCGTTTTCCCTGTAATTTTTGTAGCAATCCCAAATTGTAATGTCCGACTCCCAACTTCGGATCGAGTTCGATCGCCATCTGTAAATAATCCTGAGCCTGTTCTAAATTACTCCCTTCTAACAGGGCTGCCCCTAAATTTGCGTAGGCCATGGCAAAATTCGGATCGATCTGAATCGCTTGGTGAAAAGCACTTGCCGCCCCTTGAAGATCCCCCGTCTGTCGGAGAGCTAGACCTAAATTATACTGAGCCGGAGCCAAATTTGGCCCCAACCGCGCCGACTCCCGAAAAGCGGCGATCGCCTGTTCCACCTCTCCCGCTTGAATCAATTGCAAGCCTTGATGCAAAGACTCGACCGCCTGAGTCGGAACTTCAACCTGAGCCAACTTGAGAGGATCGAGTCCCCGTACTGCACTCCCAGAGAACACCGCAGCGATCGCCGTTGCGTAGCAGAAACCAAGCCACCACCGATTACCAAAGCCCATCATCATCAATTTTCACTTCATTGGAGGGTACTGAATTTTTCCTGGTATAGCACACTTTCAAGCCCCCCAGGGAGAGAGATAAAACCGTTAGACGGGCAACGATAAAAAAATTGATAAAAATTCATCAAAAATAACACTCATTCACGTTACTTCAAAAAAATACCCGAATTGCTTTAAAAGAGATTGCAATTTGTTCAATCTCCCTCCAGAAGAGGTAACCTCTAAAGTATTGAATCGATGGTGCATCATCCCATGAAGATGAGCGCCCATCTTACCCTCCTTTACCTAAAAAAATTGAGGAGAACCTTATGAACGAAACAGGAGTATTGTGCAGCCGTAATGTGGCCATTGTCGGCCCTTACATGGGTGGTAAAACCACGCTGCTCGAAAGCTTAGAATATGTGAGCGGCGCAATCTCGCGCAAAGGCTCGATAAAAGACGGAACCACCATCGGCGACGGATCGCCCGAAGCGCGATCGCAACAAATGAGCGTCGAAATCAACGTCGCCTCCACAGACTACCAAGACATTCACTTCACCTTCCTCGACTGTCCCGGTTCCATCGAATTTGCCCAAGAAACCTACAACGCCCTCATCGGCGTAGGTGCAGCCATTATCGTCTGCGAACCCGAACCCGATCGCATCCTCACCCTTGCCCCCCTCTTCAAATTCCTAGACGACTGGAAAATTCCCCATCTCGTCTTCATAAACAAAATGGATCGCGTCTGCACCGACGAAGAACGCTGTCTAACCAGTTTTTCTGCCCTGCTTACCGCTCTAAAATCCGTATCTTCGCGCCCCATTATTCCCCACCAATTCCCCATCGCTGCTGAAGACAAAATAATCGGCTATATTGACCTCGTAAGCGAACAAGCCTATCACTACCACCCCGACGCACCCGCCGATCCCGTCCCCCTTCCAGAGTCCCTCAAAGACGCAGAAACCCAGGCTAGAACCCAGATGCTCGAAACCCTAGCCGACTTTGACGACCACCTCTTGGAAGAACTCCTCGAAGACATCCAGCCCTCCCAAGAAGAAATCGTCAAAGACCTGAAAATGGAATTAGGAGCCGATTTGATCGTGCCCGTATTCCTCGGTGTCGCTTCCGAAGGCTATGGCGTGCGTCCCCTCCTCGATGCCCTGAAACGGGAAGCGCCCGCCCCCAACCTCACCTCAGAGCGGCGGGGAGTTGACCTAGAAAGCGATGCCCCCATTGCCCAAGTCTTAAAAACCTATTACACCCCCCAAGGGGGAAAAATGTCTCTGGTTCGCGTTTGGCAAGGCGAAATTACCGAAGGTTTAGTTCTCAATGGCGTGCGACCTGGCGGAATTTATCGCCTGTTCGGACAACAACAGGAATCTGTATCCAAAGCTGGCATTGGGGAAATCGTCGCCCTAGCGCGGATGGATGGGGTATACACCGGTGATACCCTATCGCCCACCAAAGAGGTGGAAGCCCTACCCAAGGCCAATATTGTCCAACCCGTCTATTCCATGGCGATCGCCCCTGAAAATCGCAAAGACGAAGTAAAACTCACCCCAGCCCTCAACAAACTCCTAGAAGAAGACCCCTCCCTCTATTGGGAGCAACATGGAGACACCCACGAAGTCATCCTCTGGGGACAAGGAGAAATTCATCTCAAAGTCAGCCTAGAGCGCCTCAAACGTAAGTACAACCTGCCCATGGCCACCCATTTACCCAAGGTGGCTTACAAAGAAACCATCCGCAAACCCGTTGAGAGCATTCACGGACGCTATAAACACCAAAGTGGCGGTCATGGTCAATTTGGCGATGTCTATTTAGATATCCGTCCCTTAGAGCGGGGAGAAGGCTTTATCTTCAATGAAACCATCGTCGGTGGTGTAGTGCCCAAACAATACATTCCTGGGGTAGAAACCGGAGTACGAGAATACCTGAGCCAAGGGCCGCTGGGCTTCCCTGTGGTTGATGTGAGCGTTACCCTCACCAACGGCAGTTACCACAGTGTAGACAGTTCCGAACAAGCCTTTAAACAAGCTGCTCGACTCGCCATGACCACCGGCATGAGCCAAGGTAAACCCATCTTACTCGAACCCATCTGCGCCATTACCATTTCTGCACCCACAGAATTTACCTCCAAAGTCTTGCAACTGCTCAGTGGTCGTCGCGGTCAAATCCTCGGCTATGAACCCCTGACTTCTTGGAAAGGATGGGATCAAACCTCTGCCTATCTTCCCCAAGCAGAAATGCAAAACTTTATTGTTGAGTTGCGCTCTTTGACTATGGGAGTCGGCTTCTTTGATTGGAAGTACGATCACTTGCAAGAAGTGCCCGATAAAGTCGCCGATCGCGTTTTAGCAACCCTGGGTGAATAACGATCGCCCTTTCAACAGGTCTCCTAAGCCAACGGGTGCGGAAAATTGCGCCATATCTTGCAGGAGCTGTTGTTCTAAGTCGGATAAGCGGTTAAAACGGCGCTGATATTGGTCTTGGATGGAGTCAATTAACAGGATATCTTGTTCTAGGAATTGGCGCACGTTGCGCTTCGAGTTCGTGGGGAACCTCTTCAGAGTCGGTGAGAACCTGTAACAGATGGGTAAGCGTCGCCGTTAAGGGGGGAGAGAACTGGAGACTGTAGTAGAGGAGGCGATCGAACTGAGTTTGGATGCGATCGATCAATTTCAGCGCCAGAGACGTTTTACCAATTCCCGGAAGTCCCAACAGCAAAATTAAACGAGAGCAACTCACCCAACTTTCCAGCGTTTCCAGTTCTTCTCTACGTCTATAAAAACAAGCAACTTCTGGCGCAAGTCCCCAATCAATTTGCGGTGGTTCCCTTTCCTTTTTGGAAGACTTAGGAACAGGAGAACCATTACCGCATACCTTAATATCTCCAATATGAACAATATCCTGGCCAAAATGTGAAATATTCGCATAGTGAAGCCTTTCTATCGTCGATCTCACATTAGACTTTTTTATATTTTCTCCCAATGCAATCTGAAAGTTAAGTCAAAATAGCGATCGCCTTACTGCCGCCACTTTAGTATATAATAGCTATGAAACAATTCATCCTCACTGATGCCAGCTTACGAAGATTTTTTTGTTGATCCTTTTATTCAAAAATCAATCAGCAGGTATGACTTGAATTTGATAATATTTGATATCAAGCAGGAGATGATTATCCAATGGAAAATCTAAATTATGCAGAAGCCATCCAAAAAATTATTCTTGAACATTGGCAATATCGACAGCAGGATCAAACTGTAGAGGCTAAAATCGTGTTTGATGAGGAGCGCCAACGTTATTTACTGCTGCATGTAGGTTGGGAAGATGAAAAGCGCATTTATGGCTGTCCGATTCATGTAGAGATTCAAGAGGACAAAATTTGGATTCAACGAGATTTTACGGAATCCGGTATTGCCCAAGAATTAATTGAGATGGGTATTCCTAAAGATAAAATTGTTTTAGGGTATCGTTCTCCTACGGTTCGTCAATTGATCGCTAATCATACTTAAAAACATATCAACTTAACCCATTAGTTATGATTAGCTCTTATAATCGAACCATGAATATTGGTTGCTAGAGGTACGGCAATGGATTTAAGCTATCATTATGACCGATCGCCAATCGCCCATTCCCGGTTTAAACTAATAGATTGGACTCACATTCGATAACACTTGGATTTATGGCCTTTTCCTCCATCTTGCGAACCTTGCGGCGATCGCCTCTAACGCAAGAGCTACTGACTAAACTGGGCGACAACCGCTCCTTAACGCTTCAGGGAATTCCCCGGTTTCCCAAGGGTTTAGTGGCTTCTGCGCTCTCACAAGCGGAATCTCGCTCATTGTTGGTAGTGACAGCAACCATGGAAGAGGCAAACCGATGGACGGCGCAATTGGAAGCCATGGATTGGGATGCGGTGCTATTTTATCCCACCACGGAAGCCTCCCCCTATGAATCCAGCCCTCCAGAACCGGAAATGGTTTGGGGACAGATGCAGGTGTTGGCGGAGTTGGTGTTGGGCGATCCAGAACGTCAACGAGCGATTGTTTGTACGGAACGGGCACTACAACCCCATCTCCCCCCCCTGGAAGCCTTTAAACCTTATGCTCTGCGGTTGCAAAAGGGGGATATCTGGGAGAGTAAGGCACTGGATCTCAAGTTAAGTCAATTGGGCTATGAGCGGGTGAATTCCGTGGAAACCGAGGGGCAATGGAGTCGCCGAGGAGACATTGTGGATATTTTCCCAGTGGCTTCGGAGTTGCCGGTGCGCCTGGAATGGTGGGCAACCGAGGGGGATGGGGATGCTCTGGAGAAGATTAAGGAACTCGATCCAGCCACGGGGCGATCGCTCGATCCCATCCCTGAAGTCATTTTAACCCCGACTGGGTTTACGCCCATTCTTGAGGAAGCACTCGCGGATCTGGGTTTGGATAACCTACCGGAAATTTCCCCAGCCTATTTGGGGTTAGGCTTCGACGCGCCCGGCTCCCTGTTGGATTATTTACCGGAAAATACCCTGGTGGCGATCGATGAACCCGCCCAATGTGAGAGCCATAGCGACAATTGGGTGCAACATATCCAAGAGCAATATGAAACCCTGGAGGAAGCGGTTACTGAGCGGAGTCGAAGTATTGAAGGAGTGGGTAAAGTGCCTCCCATTCATCGCCCGTTTGCCCAGTCTTTAATGCAAGGGCAAAATTATCCCTGTCTGCACTTATCGGAATTAGCGGAAAGTAATTCCGGAGCGCTTAACCTTGCTAGTCGCCCGGTTCCCGTTCTCCCCCATCAGTTTGCCAAACTTGCGGAAACCCTGCGGGAGGAGAGTAAAAAACGGACGCTGATTTTCGTGATTTCTGCCCAACCCTCGCGATCGGTTTCCTTGCTGCAAGAACATGATTGTGGGGCTAAATTTATCCCCAATCCCAAGGATTACCAGGCGATCGATTCTCTGCAAGTTCACTATACCCCGATCGCCCTCAAATATTCCGGAGTTGCCGAGCTAGAAGGCTTTGTGCTGCCAACCTTCAAAATAATGGTAGTGAGCGATCGCGAATTTTATGGGCAACATAGCCTCGCTACTCCCAGCTACATCCGCAAACGTCGCCGCGCTGCCTCCAAACAAGTCGATCCCAATACCCTCAAACCGGGAGATTATGTAGTTCACAAAAGCCATGGAGTTGGACGTTTCATCAAGTTAGAAAAGCTGACAGTCAATGACGAAACCAGAGAATATTTAGTCATTAAATACGAAGATGGCTTACTCCGCGTCGCCGCCGATCAAGTCGGATCGTTATCTCGCTTTCGCTCCACCGATGGCAAGCGCCCCGCCCTACATAAATTGGCTGGAAAAACCTGGGAGAAAACTAAAAATAAAGTCCGCAAAAGTATTAAAAAGTTAGCAGTGGACTTGCTCAAACTCTATGCAGCTAGAGCGCAACAAGAAGGGTTTGCCTTTCCCCCCGATTCCCCTTGGCAAGAAGAACTAGAAGAATCCTTTCCCTACCAAGCCACCCCCGATCAACTGAAAGCAACCCAGGATATTAAACGGGATATGGAATCCCCGCGCCCCATGGATCGCTTAGTTTGTGGTGATGTGGGCTTTGGGAAAACCGAAGTAGGAATTCGCGCCATTTTTAAGGCAGTCACGGCGGGTAAACAGGTGGCATTTTTGGCTCCGACGACGATTTTAACCCAGCAACATTATCATACCCTCAAAGAACGATTTGCCCCCTATCCGATTGAAGTGGGATTATTAAACCGCTTCCGCACCCCCACAGAACGGAAGGAGATTCAACAACGGTTAGCCACAGGGGAATTAGATGTGGTGGTTGGTACTCAAGCACTGTTGAGTAAGGAGGTAAAATACCGAGATTTAGGCTTATTGGTGGTGGATGAGGAGCAACGGTTTGGGGTGAATCAGAAGGAGAAAATTAAGGCGCTGAAAACCCAGGTGGATGTGTTAACCCTGAGTGCGACACCAATTCCGCGCACCCTCTATATGTCTCTGTCGGGGGTGCGAGAGATGAGTTTAATTACCACCCCACCCCCGTCCCGTCGCCCGATTAAAACCCATTTGGCGGCGTATAATTTGGAGGCAGTCCGCACGGCGATCCGTCAGGAGTTGGATCGGGGGGGACAGGTGTTTTATGTGGTTCCCAGGGTTGAGGGAATTGAGGAGATTAGTACCCGAATTCGGGAAAATGTGCCAGGGGTGCGATTGGCGATCGCCCATGGACAGATGGCGGAAACGGAGCTAGAAGCGACAATGCTCAGTTTTAGTAATGGGGAAGCCGATGTGCTGGTTTGTACCACCATCATTGAGTCGGGGTTGGATATTCCCCGCGTCAATACGATCTTAATTGAGGATGCCCAGAAGTTCGGCTTGTCCCAATTGTATCAGTTACGGGGGCGCGTGGGTCGGGCGGGAATTCAAGCCCATGCCTGGCTCTTTTACCCCCATCGCCGCGTCTTACCAGAAGCAGCTCAAAAGCGTCTGCGGGCGATCCAGGAATTTACTCAGTTGGGATCTGGGTATCAGTTGGCAATGCGGGATATGGAAATTCGCGGAGTCGGTAACCTGTTGGGGGCAGAACAGTCCGGACAGATGACGGCGATCGGCTTTGATTTATACATGGAAATGTTACAGGAGTCGATTCAGGAAATCCAAGGGCAAGAGATTCCCCAAGTCGATGATACCAGCATCGATCTGCCGATTACCGCCTTTATTCCTGCCGATTATATCCCCGATCTGGATCAAAAAATGCGCGCCTATCGCTCCGTAGCAGCAGCAAGTTGTGGTGATGAATTACGCTTAATTGAGCTGGAATGGGGCGATCGCTACGGAACCATCCCCCAACCCGCGCAACAACTCATCCGCGTCATGGAACTCAAACAACTCGCCAAATCCCTCGGCTTTTCCCGCATTAAACCCGACGGAAAACAGCACGTTGTTTTAGAAACGCCCATGGAAGAACCCGCTTGGAACCTATTAAAAGAAAAACTAGATCGTCGTTTCCATGCTCGCTTTGTCTATACACCCAAAAAAGTCACCGTGCGCGGCTTAGGCGTATTCAAACCCAATCAACAACTCGATCAGTTAATTAACTGGTTTTCGCAAATGCAAGCCGCGTTAACAATTAATAATTAATCATTAGCGCTATAAATCATCAAGTGTCAACTGCAAATACCACCCTGGAGAGGCATCATACTCTTCTAATTTCCGTTGAGCTGCACTTTGGGGATCTTCAGCACGCAAAATCGTAAACCCAACGGTTTTTAAGTTCGGTAAGGGGAGAGGAGGAGAAGCCGTTTTCTTTTCTTCCACTATCTCTTCCGCTTCATCCTCTATTACTGATGCCACTTCTTCCACGTCTGGTTTAACCCGTTTTTGCTGAAGCGTTACACAGGCTTTTTGATAGAAGGTCAAAATTTCGTCATAGTTATAGAGGAGTTCTTCTAGGGAAACTAGAGCTTTTGTGTCTCCGTTATCCCAATCGTTGACCACTTTATGAATCCCAAAATTTAGGCTTAAGGGCAACTCTTCTGCACACTCGGTAATGGCAAATAAGAAGGCTTTTAAGATAATCGTATCTGAGTCTTTCATTGCTGTTTAGATTTAGGGAACCTATGATAGGGAATAGGGCATTGGGTTCAGGAGACTCACCCCATTACCCAATACCACCATTAACCCCATTACGAAGATTAAGAGCGATTTTCGCGCTCTTCCTTTTGTCGCCTGCGGCGATCGTTCCAGTCTACTAAAGTAAGATAAACTACTCCGCCTGTTACCAAGACCAATAGGGCAAAAGCTGCCCAGACGAGACTGGTGAAAAGTGGAGATTCCATGAGCGTTCCCTCAGATGGTACTTAGAAGCCGTTTCTTGCCCAAACGACCATAGAGATAGAAAAGGTGAAAATCACCAGTAAGGAAACCCAACCTAAAGAGAGAATGTCCATAGTTAATCTTAAAACAACAGTATTACTCCATTGTTCATCATACAAGGAACAGGGAATGGGGAATAGGGAATAGGCAACAGTTCCCATCCTCTCCATCCCAAGGTTAATGTAGTGGGACTTCCACACGCTCTCCAGGAGTGGGGGAAAGGGCTTGGGTGCTTAAGCCCTGAGCCGATAATTTTTGCTGAAATTCTTCTACCGTGCCCTCAGCTCTGAGTAAGGAAATCAACAAACCCTCAAACTTCACATCACCACCGGCTGCTGTGGGTAACATCACTTGAGGCTTGACCCATTGTGCCACTTGGAGAGCGCTCTCGCTTCCCTTGATAATGGGCCCGACTAGGGGTAAACCCAGATCGATTATGGGCGTAATAACCACATCAATTTGTCCCTTGTCCTTTAGTGTAGGGGAATGATAACCGTGGGGTTCATAATAAACGGTTTTGCCGCTAGAGAGTTCCTTAAAGATATAGCCATTTTCCACCAGAGTCGGGCCAATGGGAGAACCGGGAACGGCTTGAATCTCGACCTGCTCATTGAGGCGATAGGTTTGGCCGTGGTCTAGGCCATGAATGTGAGTATAGCCGAACTCGGCAACGACTTTGGCTGCATTGGGGGAGCCAACGATGGGTAAGTTTTTGTTTAACTCTTTCAGGGTCTGGGGATGGGCATGATCTTCTAATCCCTGGGAGAGAACGACTAAATCGACTCCTTCTGGAATGGCTCGGTCTTGGGGGCGATATCCCTTAAATAACCAGGGCAGGTTACCAAAGACTAGGGGGCCGACTAACCAAGGGTCAATGAGAATCTTTTGTCCTCCGAGTTCGAGTAACCAAGAGTTGCTATCGAGATAGGTGAGATACATAAGGATGATTGGACGTTGAGCTTTGCTTTTATTGTAGGCATAGATTACGAAATGTTACGGCAAATGAGGAGGGAGGGCTTTAGTTCAAAACCTCTCCCACTTGCACGCGAGAGCCATTCATAAAATCACCTCCCAATTGGGCCCGTTTTCCGGCTAATTGCACTCTTCGCAAGACTAAACATCCTTTGCCCGCTTTGACCACTGGCCCCAATCCTTTGGCAAGGAAAACCACTTCTCCCACTTGGGCATCCTCTAAGGCTATATTCTGCAAATTTTGCTCGACCTTGATGAACTCTTCCGGCAATTCTAAATCCTCAGCCGCGAGCAAGGGAGCGGTTTCCATCACCTTTAACCCCTGCTCCCGAAACGGGGTGAGGCAAGAGGGGAAAAATGCTCGCACTTGGTTATGTAACTCTAGGGCGCTACGTTGCCAATTCAACTGATAATCGGGTTTATCAATCAAAGGTGCATAGGAGGCCAAATCATTATCCTGGGGGATGGGTTTAACCTGCTGTTGATTGAGTTTTAACACAGTGTCGATTAATAAATCTGCGCCCATCTGGGCTAACCGCTCGGCTAGGGTGTGGGCATTGTCCCATAAACTGATGGGAGTGACGGACTTGAGGAGCATATCTCCGGTATCCATACCCTTATCCATGAGTATGGTGGTAATACCGGTTTCGGTTTCTCCATGATAGAGAGACCACTGGATGGGAGCGGCTCCCCGATATTGGGGTAGGATTGAGCCATGGACGTTGACACATCCGAGCCTGGGCATTTTCAGAATCCTGGAGGAGAGAATTTGCCCATAGGCGACCACTACAAACACATCAGCCTGCATTTGCTCTAACTGCTCTAAAGTTGAGGAGTCTTTCTTGATGCGTTGCGGTTGCCATACGGGTAAATTTTCCCGGAGGGCAACGGTTTTCACGGCAGAGGGAATGGCGTTCCCCCCTCGACCTCGACGCTTATCCGGTTGGGTGACAACCCCCAGCACTTGTATTTGAGGATGAGATAACAAGCGCTCTAGGGTGGGGACGGCAAAGGCAGGTGTACCAAAAAAAATCACATTCATGGGTTACGGTTCTGTATGATGTTTGAGAAACGGTTCAGGATTGGACAACGGTTACCCTATTGTTTTAAGTTACCGGAGTATGTTGTTCAAAACCCATGTTCTAGACTTTCAATTCTGTATCCGTCCTCGATCGCTCAATTCTGACTCACGCTTTCAGTTTAAACTTTATGGCTTATTGTCGTCGGTATTTCCGGTTCTATTCCCAGATTCTACAACGGGACATGGAGGTTCTGCATTTTGGGGATTCTGGCTATCCCATGTTGTTGTTTCCGTCGAGCAATGGACGGTTCTTTGACCCTGAAGACCGGGGTTTGATTGCTGCTTTGGGGCGACATTTGGATATGGGCTGGACTCAGGTGTTTTGTTTGGATACCTTGGACTGGGAAACCCTGTTAGCTCCAGGATTAACGATTCAGGAACGCCGTCAGCGCTGGTTATTGCTGGAGAAACATTGGTATAAGGAGTTTATGCCCTATGCTTGTGATGAGGCCCAAAATGATTTTTTGGTGGCTGCTGGCTGTTCTTTGGGGGGAACCCATGCGTTAAATTTGGCGCTGCGCTATCCGAATATTGTTCGCCGGTGTATTTCGATGTCGGGAACTTATGATTTAACGACGTTGCCGGGAATTGTGGAGTTGGATGGGGAGGAAAGCGCCAAGGAGTTACATTTTATTAATCCAGTTGCGTATATGGCTAATATGAGCCGCGATCGCTGGTTAGAATTAGGAGGAGCTAATACTGACCTGAAACTGCTCACCGCTCAACATGACCACTGTCTGTCGGATTATCTGCGCTTGTGCGATATTTTTAATCGCAATGGCATTCCCCATCATCTCGAAATTTGGGATGGAGGTCATGATTGGTCAATTTGGCAGGCACAACTAGCCGCCTTTGCCTAACCCACAAACAGGAACCAGAAGATACCGAAAAACCGGGTTTCTGGTTTCCCTGCGGGTGCGCTGGAATCCATAGGGGCGATCGTTACATAACTCATTTAGGTTTGCTATAGAGCGAATCTTGACCGCTATGCAAGTTTGTCCTGTCAATAAGGATACTTTAGAGAGAGCAATGACGCTGAATTATAAAGATTTTGAAGATGCCATTCAGTTGGTTTGTGCATTAGAGCAGAATGTAAACATGATTGTTACTCGTAATCTTGACGATTTTTCTGATGCTGATATGAAAATTATTTCTCCTGTAGAGTTAATAGCTATTTTAGAGGGTTAAACCTACCCCCTACAAGAATTGGGAATTATTGATGATTGATATTACCAAATCAAGGCAAGATTTAAGACAAATCCGGGTAAAACCTCTTCTCCCGATAAGCTGGCAGGATTATCTAAAATTTGTTTCTCTTGTCCCTGACGATAAATTTCGACTTGATGGTTTTGGGGATTGATGAGCCAACCTAACTGACAACCATTATCTATATATTCCTGCATTTTTTCTTGCAGGGGTTTTAGGGAGTCGCTGGCAGAGCGTAATTCGATGAGAAAATCGGGACAGATGGGCGGGAATTTCTCTTGCTGTTCTGCACTCAATGCTTCCCATTTGGCTAAGGGTATCCAAGAGGCATCGGGGGAAAAAGTAGCCCCTTTAGGCAGTTTAAAGCAGGTGGAAGAATCAAAGACAACTCCTAATTGAGTTTGTCGATTCCATAACCCTAAATCTAGATTAATCTCTGAGTTCCGCTTTCCTGTTCCCCCTCCGGTGGGTGGCATAATGATTAAATCTCCTTTAGCCGTTCGCTCTAGTCGCAAGTCACGATTAGCCACACACAGTTGATAGAATTGCTCATCGGTAATGGAGGCGGTTTCTGGATTGCTTAAAATCAATGCTGTCATGGTTCGCTTTCCTTTCGATCCTTGAAAATGGGGGTTTACCAAATGAAGGCAAGATTTAACACGAATCCCGGTAAAACCTCTTCTCCCGATAAGCTGGTAGGATTATCTAAAGTTTGTTTCTCTTGTCCCTGACGATAAATTTCGACTTGATGGTTTTGGGGGTTAATGAGCCAACCTAACTGACAACCATTATCTATATATTCCTGCATTTTTTCTTGGAGGGGTTTTAAGGAGTCGCTGGCAGAGCGCAATTCAATGAGAAAATCGGGACAAATGGGCGGGAATTTTTCTTGCTGTTCTGCACTCAATGCTTCCCATTTGGCTAAGGGTATCCAAGAGGCATCCGGGGAAAAATTAGCTCCTTTAGGCAGTTTAAAGCAGGTGGAAGAGTCAAACCCTATTCCAGTGCCGTCAATATCCGCCCAATTAGCTAGTTGTTGAGCAATTTTTAAATTGCGGTTGCCCGTTGTTCCTCCAGTGGGTGGCATAATGATTAAGTCTCCTTTAGCCGTTCGTTCTAGCCGCAAGTCACGATTAGCCACACAAAGTTGATAGAATTGCTCATCGGTAATGGAGGCGGTTTCTGGATTGTGCAAAATCAATGCAGTCATAGTTTTGTACAGCGCTTTGCGCGGTAATGGGTTCTCTTAAAAGTCCTCATTTATAAGGTTTATTCTATTCGGTAACGAGGGCGTGACTGCAAACCAAGGAGTGCGAGCATCTTGCTCGCTGTTATCTACCCTAGGGAGCGGAGAAAACCAAGGAGTGCGAGCATCTTGCTCGCTGTTATCTACCCTAGGGAGCGGAGAAAACCAAGGAGTGCGAGCATCTTGCTCGCTGTTATCTACCCTAGCGAGCGAGACGCTCGCACTCCCAAAAACCTAAAGTCTCACTCCCTAGGGCGAAGCGCTATAAATACCGGCTTGCCAACTGCATTAAATCGGCAATATCAATATCTCCATCCCCATCGGCATCGAGTAAGCGGCTTAAAACTGGGTTCTTTTCTGCTTGACTGGCTCCCATTTCCACCACTTTTAGCACCAAGGGCACAGCAGTGGGTAAAACTGATTCAATGGTACTGGCTGGTAAACCGGTTTTGTCGGCGGCTACCTGGATTAAACTTTGCAGTTGGGGCAAACTAAAGAGGGCTTGTACTGCTTGGGGATTGGCCGCTAGTCCGCTATACTGATTGACGAGATTCTGGGCTTGATCTGGCTCTTGTTCTTTCAAGGCTGACTGGGAAAAGTTGGCAACGACGGAAAGGAGCGATCGCATTTGCCCTTCATCTGCCCCAGTATCATTGGATAATTGCTGCACCGTATTCACCAGCCCGCCGAGCTGCCCTAAACCGCCCTGCTCGCTGACTGCACCAACAACCTGATTCAACCATCCCATAATTCTTTCCTCCTAAACTTGCTACCCTAGACGTATTCCCCTACCCTACCAAGGAATAGGGCGCAAAACCATTCCCCGTGTCCCCGCGTCTCCCTGTCTCCGTGTCCTTCCTACCCAAATTTTAAAATCATTTCCTTGAAAGTTCCTCCATGCCCCTGCCTCGCCTCCTGATTCTGATTGTCGGTATTACACTGGTCTTAGGGCTGATGCTGTGGTTCATTGATGCCCTGCGCTGGTTTTACCTGCAAATTTCCTATACGTCCCCGCTCTTGGGAACGGTGGTTTTACTTTTAATTGTTGCCCTTTTGGGGGTATTGTTGGCGGGTGTTGTCTATTATGCCTGGATGTTCCGAGGGGGAACAACAGGGAAAAGCCGCAGTCAAAGGGTGGTGAAGGTTCCGACGGAGAAAAAGGAAGCGGCAGCCGAAACCCTGAAAGCGGTTAGGCAGCAGATGGATAAGATTCAGGATCGGGTGGCGCGGGAAGCCTTGTTGGAGCGATCGCGGCAAATTGAATCGAGTCTCCATGGTCGTAATGTGCGCGTGGTTGTCTTTGGGACAGGCTCATCGGGTAAAACTTCGGTGATTAATGGCTTGTTGGGGCAAATGGTGGGTCAAGTGGAACCCACCATCGGTACGACGCAAGAGGGACAAACCTATCATTTACCCCTGAAGGGATTAAACCGGGAAATCTTGATTACCGATACCCCTGGTATCCTAGAAATTGGGGAAGTGGGAAGCGATCGCGGCCAAATGGCTCGCCACTTGGCAACTCAAGCCGATTTACTGCTATTTGTGGTCGATAACGATCTACGGCAGTCCGAATATGAACCCCTGCAAGCCTTAGCCCAAATTGGTAAACGCTCTTTGTTGGTGTTTAATAAGACCGATTTGTATACGGACGAAGACCGGGAGCGGATCTTAACTCAGTTGCGACACCGGGTACAGGGACTGATGAGCAGTGGTGATGTGTTGGCGATCGCCGCCAATCCCCAAGCCGCCGTTCTACCCTCCGGCGATTTAGTGGTTCCAGACCCCGAAATTTTACCCCTAATCCGCCGCCTAGCCGCCGTTCTCAGAGCTGAAGGCGAAGATTTGGTTGCCGACAACATTTTGATGCAAGCCAGTGCCCTAGGGGACGATGCGCGGCGGATTTTGGATACCCAACGCAAGCGCCAAGCCGATCGGACGGTGGAACAGTTCCAATGGATCGGCGCAGGGGCGATCGCCGTTACCCCCATACCCGTCGTCGATTTACTCGCCACAGCAGCCGTCAACGCTCAAATGGTCGTCGAATTAGGGCGCATCTACGGCTGCGAATTAAACATGGAACGGGGGCGAGAATTAGCCCTCTCATTAGCCAAAACCCTCACCAGTTTGGGCATCGTGGAAGGAGCATTAAAATTAGTCACCACCGCCCTACAACTTAATGTGGCCACCTTCATCATCGGTAAAGCCATTCAAGGAGTCACAGCCGCCTATTTAACCCGCATTGCCGGGAAAAGCTTTATCGAATATTTCCGCCACGATCAAGACTGGGGAGACGGAGGAATTACGGAAGTGGTGCAGCGTCAATTCAAACTGAATAAACGGGATGAATTTGTCAAAGCCTTCATTCAAGATGCGATCGAGCGCGTCGTCCATCCCCTCACCCAAAGTGAATCAGAAGAATCAGAAGACAACAACTATCCCCCCCCTTGGACTCCTCCCGTCTCTGTCATGAAAGTGCCCGAACCCCTCCCCCCCAATTTCCCTGAGCCAGATGATTGGTTAGAAGAGTCCGACTCAGAATCAGAGAATTGGTAATATAGCTAGTCTAAATCAGTTGTGCAACAGACAATGCCCTCTCCCTTTCATGTCCGCAGGAAAATCCCTCTCCCACTCCGAGCTAATCCTGTAGGGGTTTCATTGAACTACTATTTGGTTAACAGAAGTTGATCAGTAATCAACAAGTTAGCACAGCTTCCATCATCATAGGCACTCAGGTCTTCAACCAGAAACCGGTTTTCTAGTCAGCTTGCCAGTGTTCTAGCAGTTGTTCGCGAGACCATTGTCCGAGTTTGAGTAGTGCGTCGGCAAATTTGTCTTTGGGAAGGGCGAGCATTTTGGGTTTGAGGGCTAAGAGTTCTTCATCAATTTCAGTAAATTTCTCCTGTAAAAAGGCATCGATGAGAGTAGCTCGCTCTTCTTCCCGTTCCCTAGCGAGTTCTTCTTGGTACAAGTTAGAGGATCTGATCCGTTCTTGTTGTGCAACCTGTTCCATGTGTGCTTCAATTTCTGGATCGGGTGGAAATTCCGACCATTCTTCACGAGACAGGAGAATTTTATAGACATTTAGATTCAGTTCAGGTACACCCGGAAGGTGACCTATGGGTGCTTGCTCAAGATCAACAATTAAATCACCATCAGTAATCCAACCCTCATCATCCCTGTACCAACCTAGAATTTTACCAAAGTCGTTTAAAACGATTTCTCTAGATTTTTCAGTTCCTCCCATGTCTCGATAAATTTGACTTTGAATACTAAAACCAAATTTACCATAGCTATGTTTGTTCCAAAGGTAATCCATAATTTGTAAATCTTCAGCAGGAGTTCTTTCTATGTCTTGTTGAGTAATATGCTCACAACTTGTATATCCAGTGACAGTCTGTAATTGAAAGGCTGTTTCCTCATCTGCTTCTTGCCAACGTCCACATTTGAGAAGATATTTTAATCGGGCATAACTTTGTCCAGAAGAAGATTGTAAGGGGATGTCATCTGAGGGTGCATCGGGTTGACTTGCTGACTGTAAGGGTTCAGCGTTAGCAGGAGGAACTGGTCGTGCTTGTATCGTATCGGATAAACCAGAACCTTTCATCTCTGCAAGCTGCACTTTAAGCGCTTCCTGTTCTTGAGTTAACCGATCCACCTGTTCCGCGAGTTGGATCAAACGCACCTCAAAACGAGTCTCTACCTCTTCCATAGTGTTCTCCAAGGGGATGTAAGATTGAGTGGGGGATGACCGGATGTTACCGTCACGATCGCCATAAACCCCACCCATGAGTATATCAGGATGGGAGCAATATTAAGCACTGGCTCGTGGTGAGGGCGGGTTTACAAAATTGATGGGTTGGTATTGTAGATTTGGGTGTAACCCGCCCCTACGGGGAATGGGTGAGGGCGGGTTTACAACATTGATGGGTTGGTATTGTAGATTTGGGTAGAACCCGCCCCTACGGGGAATGGGTGAGGGCGGGTTTACAACATTGGTAGGTGGGTTTTCTAGATATTGGGTAGAACCCGCCCCTACGGGGATATCAATGGGGTTTAAAGTTTTGTAATCTTAAGGCGTTGGTGACGACGGAAACCGAACTTAATGCCATCGCTCCACCGGCAATCATGGGATTGAGTAACCAACCGAAAATCGGATATAAAATTCCGGCGGCAATGGGGATGGAGGCGGTGTTATAAACGAAGGCGAAAAAGAGGTTTTGGCGGATATTATTTAGGGTGGCATGACTGAGTTGAATGGCGGTGATGATGCCTTGTAAGTCGCCAGAAATTAAGGTGATGTCGCTGGCGGCGATCGCCACATCGGTTCCTGTACCAATGGCTATCCCTACATCTGCCTGGGCTAAAGCGGGGGCATCATTGATACCATCACCCACCATGGCGACTAATTTACCCTTTTGTTGCAATTCCCGCACCTTATCGGCTTTGTTTTCGGGACGCACTTGGGCGAAAATCTGGGTAATTCCCACTTGAGAGGCGATCGCCTCTGCGGTATGCTGATTATCTCCCGTGAGCATCACCACCTCTAACCCCATGCGCTGAAGTCGCTTAACCACGGCTTCCGAAGAGGGTTTCAGAGCATCGGCGATCGCCAAAATTGCCTCCACTTCTCCATCTACTGCCATCCAAATCACCGTTTTTCCCGCACTCTCCCACCGATCCTGATACTCGCTCAATAGCACATCCTGAGAGGTTTTCACCTCCAGATTCACCCCCAACTCCTCCATCCATCGCCGCGTTCCCAATTGGATGAGGTAGTCAGAACTATAACCCTGCACTCCACAGCCAGGAATGGTCTTAAACTGCTCTGGATCGCTGAAAGGTTTTTTCACCCCCTGACGCTTGCTATAGTCTACTACAGCCTTTCCTAGGGGATGCTCAGAAGATTTTTCTAGACTGGCTGCAAGCTCTAACAGTTTCAATTCATTGCCATGGGCAGTTCCCAATGTGGTGATATAGTCCGTAACCGTGGGTTTGCCTTCCGTCAGAGTTCCGGTTTTATCTAAGACAATGGTTTGGATCTGATGGGCAAGTTGCAAACTTTCCGCTCCTTTGATTAAAATTCCCTGTTGTGCCCCTTTCCCGGTTCCCACCATCACCGAAGTGGGAGTCGCTAACCCCAAAGCGCAGGGACAAGCAATCACCAACACGCTCACAGTGGTTACCATGGCTAGGGTAAGATTGCCCGTGAGAACAATCCAGGTTAAAAATGTGATGACTGCTATGGCTAAAACCGCAGGCACAAACCAGGATGTGACGCGATCGGCTAATTTTTGAATGGGCGCTTTAGAACTTTGGGCATCTTTCACCAACTGGATAATCTGGGCTAAAACCGTATCTTTGCCCACCCGCATAGCTTCCATCTGAAAACTCCCCGTTTGATTGATCGTTGCACCAATCACCTCATCACCCGGTTGTTTATCGACTGCCACACTTTCCCCGGTAACCATGGATTCATCAATGGTTGAGGAGCCTTTAACGACTTTACCATCGACGGGAATTTTTTCTCCAGGACGCACCAAGAGGCGATCGCCCACTTGCACCTCAGTTAAGGGAATATCCTGCTCTTCCCCGTCTCGAATTACCCGTGCTGTTTTCGGTTGCAAGCCAATTAGAGCGCGAATAGCTGATGAAGTTTTGGATCTTGCTTGATGTTCCAGCATTCTCCCCCACAAAATCAGGGTAACGATCACCACCGCCGCCTCATAATACACATCGGCACTCAGTCCCTGAGCCTCAAAAAACCCAGGAAACAGGGTCGGAAACAAAGAATAAAAATAGGCCGAACCCGTCCCCAAAGCCACCAAACTATTCATATCCGCCCCTTTGTGTTCCAGGGCTTTCCAAGCGCCCACAAAAAACGGACGACCGCACCAAACCATCACCGGAGTGGACACTACCCATTGCAGCCAAGGGTTATGCAGCCAATGGGGCCAACCCGGTATCGAAATTCCCATCATCATCGGCAAAGACCCCACCACCAACAGAACCGAAGCGGCTCCTCCCAACCAGAGCTTGCGTTGTAACTTTTCGAGCGCTGGGTCTGATTCGTCTTCCTCCTCTTCCTGTACGGGCACATTGGCTTGATATCCCGCATTTTCTACGGCTTGCTGAATCTTATCCAGAGACACGGAACTGGGATTATACTGAACCGTTGCTTCGCAAAGAGCAAAATTAACGGAACATTTAGTTACTCCGGATACTCCTTGAATGACGCTTTCAATCCGTTGGGCACAACCGGCACATGACATTCCCTCTAGCTGTAGCGTTTGTTGTTGCATCACCTTTATCCTCTCATCTGTTCTCTAGAGTTTAAAATCTCCAGTGGGCTGGAGAGTCAAGGGAAAGAGTAAAATTTGAGGAATTCGACAGAGTGTAGTGGACTGTTTCATCTAAAATAGTGCATTATTCCAATTATCCTTCTGCCGCGCGTTTCATGTCCGCGACGCAAGGAAAGGGCTGTAAATTATGCATGATTCTGTTTTATTATCCTTTTTGCAATTAGCCAGCTCCACTTTACCTGTAGGGGCGTATAGCTATTCCGAAGGCTTAGAAACCTGGGTGGAACAGGGAAAAATTACCGATGAAACTTCTTTGGGGGGTTGGTTAAGGGATAGCTTGCGATTAGGTTCTATCCGGCTCGATGGTGCAGTGTTAATCCGGGGATGGGAAGCGATGGAACAACAAGATAACCAGAGGTTAAGGTATTGGAATCGTTGGCTTTTAGCGACGAGAGAAACGGAGGAATTACGACAACAAACGGTGCAAATGGGGCGATCGCTCTCCTTGCTGCTGCAAACCTTGGAACCGGATCTTGCACCCGTTGTACAGGACTTGGGGCCAGAATGGAGTTATCCCCTAGTTTTTGCGATCGCCGCTCATCATTGGCAGATTTCCCCCGCAGATGCGCTTTTAGCTTATCTGCAAACTTGGGTTTCTAACCTGATCGCTGCGGGAGTTAAGCTGATTCCCCTGGGGCAAACCACCGGTCAAAAACTGCTCTTTGAGCTTCATCCCCATATTCGGGCGATCGCCGACAAAATTCTAGCTTTAGAAGATGATAACCTTTATAGTTGTAACTGGGGTTTTGCCCTCTCCTGCATGGCCCATGAAACCCAATATACTCGACTCTTTAGAAGCTAAAACAATGGCTCTGGTTTGCTTATGACTCAATTGCGCGTGGGAGTAGCTGGCCCCGTTGGATCGGGGAAAACTGCATTAGTGAATTTACTGTGTCAAACCTTGCGAGACCAGTATCAAATTGCCGTAGTGACCAATGATATCTATACCCAAGAAGATGCCCAATTTTTGGTGAGATCGGGAGCGTTATCCGGCGATCGCATCGTTGGGGTAGAAACCGGAGGCTGTCCCCATACAGCAATTCGAGAGGACGCTTCGATTAATTTAGTGGCGATCGAGCAACTAGAGCAACACTTTAATCATTTAGATCTGCTCTTTGTCGAAAGTGGCGGCGATAATTTAGCCGCGACCTTTAGTCCAGAATTAGTCGATATTACCCTTTATGTTATTGATGTCGCTGCTGGTGATAAAATACCCCGCAAAGGCGGCCCCGGAATTACCAAATCGGATTTATTAGTGATTAATAAAATCGACCTCGCGCCCCTAGTCGGTGCAGATCTCAACGTCATGGAACGGGATGCTAAAAAAATGCGCGGCGATAAACCCTTTATCTTTACCAACCTTAAAAATAATACTGGACTAGCAGACGTAATTCAGTTTATTGAGCGCTATCTTTGACCTCTCATTACTCAGTCTTTAAACCCCAAATGATTGCCCACAGCACGCTGACGCAGGGGAACGCGGGTGTGAATGGGTGCATTGAGAACCCTAAGATGAGGATCGGCAACCACTAGGGTACTCGATCCACCGCCATCTAAATTTAAGGCCGTATCTACCCCCAATTCCACCAATAATGCTTGTAATTCCGGTAAAGACATGCCCTCACTATAAAACCGTTGACGGCCATCTACGACCAGAATAAATATTTGAGTTCCCGATGCATCCAATGCGATCGCCGTCCGAGGATAAGCACCATCATAAAATGACCCCGAACTTAAGGGAACCGCTTCCCCATCCCAAATTAAAATAGTACCTCCAGCAATTCCCTGTTGCGTATCTGGGGGACAAGCATCGCTACCGGGAATGACTGCGCGAGGAGAAGAGAGGAAACACAGAACCGGCCAACCCCCATTGACTGGGGAATATTCGATCCCATTGGCGATCGCCTGGCCAGAAATTCCCACGCGATCGCCCCCTTCGGGGTAAACTTGCCAAGGGGACTTGACCTCAAAGGGATAGAAAAAGCTACCATTGATCGCCAACTTCACCCCAAATTCCCGCACAAACTCCGAGGTTGTGCGAGCGCTAATTTCCATACCATCGGGCTGCGGATCGCCCGGAGTCACCAAGGGTTGCATTGAAGCCGTATTTAAATCAATTTTGACTTGATGAATCACCAAAGGACGCGGGTTTGATAGCACCAAACGGGTATAAATGACTCCCGGAAACAGTTCCTGTACCTGGGGGATACGAGCCGGACGGGAGAGTAATAAAATTAGATAAATTCCCCCAGGAATACTCAACAGTAATCCAAGGGTAATTAATCCAATTTTCCCCAGCCTTTTATAGTGTGAAGCCATATATCAGAATCATAGATACGATTCAAACAACCCTCTGACTCCATTGTAAAGGTCAAGACTCGATCTAGCCTGGCGATCGCCCCTCCTGATACAATGATCTCATCAGAGTTGCACAATTGACCACCGTGACCCGATTTATCCATGACCAATTTGCCAAACAATATCTCAGTGAACTGCTCTCGTGTTTCGGAACTGTAGAAACCAGCCAAGATATCGCCGCAACAACAAGCCATCAGAGAACTCGAAGCCTTGCCTTCAGGGAATCGTTGGCGAGCGAATGTGATAAAATTAGTCTACGAACTTTTAACCATTTTAGCCACGCGGCAAAACCAAGAACCAGATCCAGATGATCGGGAGCTAATCGTGACTTTAACTCAACTCTATGAAGAAGCGATCGCCCAACTGCGTGAAGAAGGACGTGAAGAAGGACGTGAAGAAGCCACCCTCGAGTTAATTGATAATCTTCTTCAAGCTCGGTTTGGAGAAGTGGATGAGGAGTTGGCCGCAATTATAGAGGCGATCGCCGCTCTGCCTTCACAAGAATTCACCCCTCTGCTGCTACAACGCTCTCGTGAAGAGCTATTAGCGCAATTTACTCCAGAACCAGAGCCAGAAGAATAGGCGATCGCGTGAACTTTGGAGCGAAAAAGGTAGGAGTGGTGAACACCCCTACCCCTTAATCAATCATGGAAAATAGCAATCGGTGAAATTAAGCGATCGCCGCCATTTTCACTTCATGATGGGTCAATAACTCTTGCAGTTCTTCCGCATCCACAGTTTCCCGTTCCACCAGCATTTGAGCCAACTGGTCAAGAACAGCCCGGTTATTGACTAACACAGCCTTAGCGCGGCGATAGGCCTGTTCGACCAGGTTCCGCACCTCATCATCAATAGCGGCTGCCGTTTCTTCCGAGAAATCCCGCTCGGCCGCAATATCGCGACCCAGGAACATATTCCCTTGCTGACGACCCAATGCCACAGGGCCCAGGCGATCGCTCATTCCAAAGCGAGTCACCATTTGCCGAGCCACCCGTGCCACCTGTTGCAAGTCATTCGACGCACCCGTGGTCACCTCCTCATCACCAAAGACAATCTCTTCAGCCAGTCGGCCACCCAGAGCAACCGCCATCTGATTTTGCAAATAACAACGGCTGTATAATCCAGAGTCCATGCGGTCTTCACTCGGCGTAAACCAAGTCAACCCTCCCGCACGGCCGCGCGGAATAATACTAATCTTCTGCACCGGGTCATAATCCGGCATCAGAGCGCCCACCAAAGCATGGCCCGCTTCATGATAAGCCACCAACTCCTTCCGTTTTTCGCTCATCACCCGGTCTTTCTTCTCCGGCCCAGCCAGAACCCGGTCAATAGCATCATTGATTTCATCCATGGAAATCTCAGTTAAATTGCGACGAGCCGCCAAAATCGCCGCTTCATTCAAAAGATTAGACAGGTCTGCACCCGTAAACCCAGGAGAACGACGAGCAATCTTATCGAGATCCACATCGGGCGATAAGGTTTTCCCCTGAGAGTGAACCTTAAGAATTTCCAAGCGTCCAGCATAGTCCGGACGGTCTACCACCACTTGACGGTCAAAGCGACCCGGACGCATCAAAGCCGCATCCAGCACATCAGGACGGTTAGTGGCAGCAATAATGATAATGCCTGTATTGCCTTCAAACCCATCCATTTCCGTCAGCAATTGGTTCAGGGTTTGTTCCCGCTCATCATTGCCACCACCGAGACCTGCACCCCGTTGACGACCAACGGCATCAATTTCATCAATAAAGACGATACAGGGAGCATTGGCTTTGGCTTGTTCAAACAAATCTCGGACGCGGGAAGCACCTACCCCAACAAACATTTCTACAAACTCAGACCCAGAGATGGAGAAAAAGGGAACGCCTGCTTCACCGGCTACGGCTTTAGCCAGTAGGGTTTTACCCGTTCCGGGAGGGCCAACTAAGAGGACACCTTTAGGGATTTTAGCGCCGACTGCCGTGAAGCGATCGGCGTTTTTCAGGAAGTCTACGACCTCAGTTAACTCTAATTTGGCTTGCTCAATCCCGGCTACGTCGCCAAAGGTAACCTGAGTTTGGGGTTCCATTTGTACTCTAGCCTTAGACTTGCCAAAGTTCATGGCCTGAGATCCGGGGCCACTTTGGGCCCGTCTGAGGAGGAAAAACACCCCGACAACCAGCAAAATAGGGATGAACAGACTGCTTAAGGCCCGCACCCAAGCCCCATCATCACTGGGGGGTAAAACTGAGATATCAACATTGTTTTGAGTGAGAATGTTGAGTAAGTCTGGATCATTGGGAAGGTTGACCAGAATTTTTTCACCATTTTCTGCGGTCACTAGCGCTCTGGTACGGTCAGCACTGAGGTTTACCCGCTCGACCTGTCCCGTTTCTACTTCGTCAATCAGTTGACTGTAGGGCCAGGTTTGGGTGGGTTGGGGTTGTTGGTCAAACAACGCAGTTCCCAGAGCAATGACGACGATCGCCAGCAAAGCATATAGTCCCGCATTTCTCCACCGTTTGTTCACGCCTGTTTGATCCTCCTGTTGTGTTTTCGGGTATTAAGACGGCTTTTGTTCGTGATTATTAATCTTATATTAACGAATATTACGAAACTGTGAGCGATCGGCTCAATAATGGGGAGCAGCGATCGCTCTGCATTCCCAGTTGAATCAGGGATTGCAGAGTTTAACGATTTTATGATGATGGGCCATTAAACGGGTGGTATAGGGGAGCAAGTGTGGAAAACCATACCCTACCCGCCACTAAGGGGCGATCGCTCTATCTTTTTAACTCTCAGAATAAGAGTGATAAAATAGCCTAAAATTCCTGAAAACTCCAACCCATGATCTCTGTATCCGGTTATCAAACCCTCAACTTACTCTACGAAAGCACCAACTCAGAAGTTTATCGCGCTATCCGAGCAACTGACGGGCAACCCGTAATTCTCAAACTCCTGAAACAAAACTATCCCACCCCCTCAGAACTCAGACGCTACAAACAAGAATATGAACTCACCCACTCAATCAACCTAACAGGAGTGGTAAAAGCCTACGACTTGCAACCCTATAAAAATACCCTAGTCATTATCCTAGAAGACTTCGGCGGAGAATCTTTAAAAACTTGGAAAGCAAACCAGTCAGAATTGAACCTCCATCACGAGCTATCCCTATTCATCAAAATAGCCGACTGTCTTGGACAACTCCACGCCGAAAATATTATCCACAAAGACATTAATCCCGCCAACCTCGTCTTCAACACCGAAACCCAAGAACTCAAAATTATTGACCTCGGCATTTCTACTGAACTGAGCAAAGAAAACCCCACCCTCAAAAACCCCACCACCCTCGAAGGAACCCTTCCCTACATCTCCCCAGAACAAACCGGGAGAATGAACCGTTCCCTAGACTATCGCACCGACTTTTATTCTCTTGGTGTAACCTTTTTTGAACGGCTCACCAATCAACTGCCCTTCACCACCCAAGATGACCTAGAATTAGTCCACTGTCATATTGCCAAAGAACCCCCATTAGCCACCGAAATTAATCCCCAAATCCCTCCCATTCTGTCGGACATCATCAGCAAACTGATGTCGAAAAACGCCGAAGACCGATATCAAAGCGCCTGGGGATTAAAAGCCGACCTAGAAACCTGCCTGACTCAACTGGAACAAGAGGGCAAAATTGACCCCTTCCCTCTAGGAAGCCAAGACCTATCAGACAAATTTCAAATTCCCCAAAAACTCTACGGCAGACAAAAAGAAATCGAGCAACTCTTAAACACCTTTGAACAAGTAGACCAGCACAGTCAGATGATGCTAGTAGCCGGTTACTCAGGCATCGGTAAATCAGCCCTAGTCCAAGAAATATACAAACCCATTACCCAAAGAAAGGGATACTTTATCGCCGGTAAATTCGATCAATTCCAGCGCAATGTCCCTTATTCGGCAATTGTGGCTGCCTTCAAAGCATTTGTACAGCAACTGCTCACGGAAAGTCCAGAAAGCTTGGAAAAATGGAAAAGTAAATTTTTAGATGCTCTGGGTGTTAATGGACAAGTAATCGTTGATGTGATTCCAGAAATTGAACTGATTATTGGCCCCCAACTTCCCATAGATGAATTAGGGCCAGCCGAATCACAAAACCGGTTTAACTTAGTCTTTCAAAACTTTATTCGCTCCTGTTGTAGTCCGAAACATCCCCTAGCGATCTTTCTGGACGATCTCCAATGGACAGATAGAGCAACTTTAAAGTTAATCGAACTGATCGTGATGGATCAAGACCTAAAAAACTTATTATTGATTGGAGCTTATCGAGACAATGAAGTAAATGTAAACCATCCTTTTATAATTTTGGTGAATAAGCTCAAAGATAATCAAATTGGTATTCATGAATTGACCTTGGAAAATTTAGCTATAAATGACGTTAGACATCTGATCGAAGACACAGTGATGCAAGAGAATGAGAAGGTTCAAGAACTGTCCAAGATGATTTTTAAAAAAACACAAGGAAACCCATTCTTTGTCAATCAATTTTTAAGCAACTTATACTCTGAAAACTTGATTGAGTTTAATTATCAAAACCAAGTATGGGAATGGGATTTGTACAAAATAAAGTCTCAAAATATCACAGATAATGTGGTTGAATTGATGATTGGGAAGTTAAGGAAACTGCCCTTGAGTACCCAGGAAGTTTTAAAGCTAGCAGCCTGTATTGGCGCTAATTTTGATTTAACCACCTTATCTCTTGTCTCAGAAAATCCTGCGCCTGACGTATTTAATTGCATAATTCCTGCAATTCAATCGGGGTTAGTTTTATCTTTATCGGAATTAGATCAAGAACTTTTGATTCAAGATTACAGGTTTGTACATGACCGAGTACAACAAGCTGCTTATGCTTTAATTCCTGAAGAAGAGAAGCCATTAATTCACCTAAAAATTGGACAACTGTTGCTCAAAAGTAGCTCTGAAGAAGAGCAATTAGAAAAAATATTTGATATTGTCGGTCATTTGAATATTGGTTTTGATAGACTCACTAATGCTGAAGAAAAAAATAAAATTACTCAGTTAAATCTTGAAGCAAGTAAAAAGGCCAAATCATCAGCCGCCTATATGGGTTCATTAGAATACCTGAAAGCTGGTATGCATCAATTGAGTGATGACAGTTGGGAAAAGCATTATAAGTTAACCTTTGAATTTCATAAGGAGCGTTGTGAAGTTGAATACTTGAATTACAATTATGATGAAGCTGAAAAATGGGCGGATATCACATTACAAAAAGCTCAATCAACGTTAGATAAATGTGAAATTTATAGGCTTCTATGCGTGCAAAATACTCTATCAACTAAGTATGAAGAAGCGATTGTTAATGTAACGACTGCTTTGGACTTATTGGGGATTTATTTTCCCAGTTCAACGGCAGATACAATTGAACTACAAGCTTGTCTTGATGTGGAAATAAAAAATATTAAAACTCATTTGAGATATCGCAAAATATCCGAGCTAGAAGAGTCTGAAGAATGTACCGATCCAGAAAAACAAATGGCAATGAAATTGCTGCACTGTGGAACATCATCGATGTTTTTGACCAATCCAACTATGTGGTGGATTGTTAGCACAAAGTTGGTTCAAATGTCCTTGAAGTATGGGTTGGTCATTGACTCAATTTTTGGATTTTCTGCCTATGGCATGTTTTTGGCAAATGAAGAAGAGTATGCCCTTTCTTATGAATTTGGAACCTTAGCGATCGATCTCACTGAACGATTTAATCATGGGGGAACAAAATGTCAAGTTCTTCATGTATTTGCCACTTATATTAATGGGTGGAATAAACACTTAAAATATGCCGATCCCCTCAATGATGAAGCGTTTGCATTAGCTTTAGAGTCTGGCGATATCCACTATGCTGGATATACGATAATGGTGGGTTGCTATAACTTGTTTTATCAAGGTAAACCGCTTGACGAGATGACAGAGCAAATCAAAAAATATCTCTTGTATACAGAGCAGAGCAGTCATCAATTAGCAAAGGATTTGTTATGGGCAGCTCATTTGGTAATTCTGAACTTAAGAGGTTTAACTTCAGATATTGATTCATTTGATGATGGAGAAAAAGCAGAAGGCGTTACTCTAAATAATTGGATAGAATGTAAGAATTTCATGGTACTTTGTTATTATTACATCATCAAATCTAAAGCCTATTATCTGTATTGTAAACTGGATGAAGCCCTGGATTGTTTGTCAGAAGCGGAAAAATTACTCCCTTTTATCTCCATTAGCATTCCAGTTGCCCAACACAACTTCTATTCGTCTTTAACTCTCTTGCGTTTGTATCCTGATGCCGATCTGGAAAGTCAAAAACAATCCATAGAAAAAGTCCGAAAAAATCAAGTGAGGATGAAAAAATGGGTGGATAATTGCTCCGAAAACTTTTTGCATAAATATTTATTAGTTGAGGCGGAAGTAGCTCAGGTTTTAGGAAATACTTTAGAAGCCATGGATTTATATGATCGTGCGATTGCAGCAGCCCATGAAAATGATTATGTTCAGGAAGAAAGTTTAGCTAATGAACTGGCTGCTGAGTTTTACTTGAAATTCAAGAAGCCGAAATTTGCTCAAATTTATATACAACAGGCTTATTATGGATATAGAGTTTGGGGAGCAATGGCTAAAACGGAGCAGTTGGAGAAACTTTATCCAGAGTTGTTAGGTTTATCGGTTAATTCACAAAAGAGTAGTGTTTCTATTACTAGAATTTCTACCAGTAACAATTCTAGTGTGTCCTTGGATTTATCGACTGTCCTCAAAGCAAATCAAGCGATTTCTGGGGAAATTGTCTTAGAAAAGCTGTTAATTGCTCTGATGAAGATTATTATGCAAAATGCCGGAGCGCAGAGTGGATATTTACTGATGGCAGATCGAGATCGGTTAACGATTGAAGCCTCCCAGACTCTAGATTGTGATGAGATTCAGGTATTACAAGAAATTCCTGTAGAAGACCATGCTCAAATAGCTCAGAGTCTGATTAATTATGTCCGTCGGACGCAGGAGAGTGTGGTGCTTAATGATGCGACGAATCAGGGTAACTTTATCAACGATCCTTATATTAAACAATGTCAACCGAAATCAATTCTGTGTGTTCCTCTGATTAGTCAAGGAAAGTTAATTAGTATTGTCTATCTAGAAAATAATCTGACGGTGGGGGCGTTTACGGAGAATCGAGTAGAGATGATTAAGTTGTTATCGGGACAAGCGGCGATCGCCCTGGAAAATGCGTATCTCTACCAAAACTTAGAACAAAAAGTACAACAACGTACCGCAGAACTGGCATTAGCGAATCAGGAAATTGGCATCTTAAATGAGAAACTCAAGGCAGATAATAGACGGTTAAGTTCAGAGTTAGATGTAGCCAAAAAACTTCAGGAAATGGTGCTACCCAATGCTGAAGAGTTAGAGGATATTGCCGGTTTAGACATTGCTGGATATATGCAACCGGCCGATGAGGTAGGGGGAGACTATTATGATGTTCTCAAGGATGGAGAGCGGCTGAAAATTGGGATTGGAGATGTGACGGGACATGGGTTAGAAAGTGGGGTGTTGATGCTGATGGCTCAAACGGCAATTCGCACCCTACAGAAGGTGAATGAAACCGATCCGGTGCGGTTTTTAGATATCCTCAATCAGACCTTGTATGACAATTTGCAACGGATGAGCAGTGATAAAAATATGACGTTGGCAATTTTGGATTATCATCAGGGGAGGGTGAAACTAAGCGGTCAGCATGAGGAGGCGATTGTGGTTCGTTCTCATGGGGAAATAGAGTTAATTGATACAATTGATTTGGGTTTTCCGATTGGGTTAGATGACCAAATTGCAGATTTTATTAGTCAACACTCTATTGATTTAAATGCTGAAGATGTGATGGTATTGTATACGGATGGGATTACAGAAGCGGAAAATAGGGAACAGGAGCAATATGGATTAGAGCGTTTGTGTCGGGTGGTGCAGGAACATCGGCAAAAATTAGCCCATGAGATTCGGGAACAGGTGGTTGAGGATGTGCGAGAATTTATTGGCGACCATAAGGTGTTTGATGATATTACTTTGGTGGTTTTGAAGCAGCGATGAAGAAATTTGAACATCCGATCGCCCTGGAAAGTTTTGCTATGATCGATCGCGAAATCGGCCCCCATACTCTAAATGCCCAGGAATATGCGATCGCCCGTCGCATTATCCATAGCACCGCCGACTTCGAGTTTAAGGACTTGCTCTGGTTTAGTCCAACCGCCATTGAGTCGGGTATCAATGCCCTGCACCAACAATATCCCATCATTACCGATGTCTCCATGGTACACATGGGAATTCGCAATTTAGTCACTCAAACCTTTAATAACCCTCTCTGGGTGGCAGTCGAAGCAGTCCCCGAAGCAGAACCGGGAAAAACCCGCACAGAGACGGGAATGCTCCAATTAGCCCGTCAGTTTCCAAAAGGCATTTTTGCGATCGGAAACGCACCCACGGCTCTGTTAGCCCTGTGTGAGGAGATCGAACAGGGGAGGGTGCAGCCTACCCTAGTTATTGGCGCTCCGGTGGGGTTTGTGTCAGTGGTGGAATCCAAATCCCGTTTGGCGCAGTTGGCAGTTCCCCAAATTATCGTTAAGGGGCGCAAGGGCGGCTCGCCCGTGGCGGCAGCCATTGTCAATGCTTTGATCCATCTATAGCAAACCTAAATGAGTGATTTAACGATTGCCCCTCATCCCCCTACCCCCTTCTCCCACAGGCGCTGCCCTGCTTGCCCTGAGCGTAGCCGAAGGGAGCGAAGTCGAAGGGAGAAGGGGGAAAGTCCCTCTCCCACGGGAGAGGGATACAGCGCTTCGCGCGGCAGAAGGGTAATGGGTAATTGGTAATGGGAAAACCATTTTTCACGCTATAATCCCCATTTTTCAGGCTTTTCATGGGAAGGCACTCAACCCTTAAAATTTCGATAACTGTACCTCATAACATCGAAAAGCGCTGTATAG
>NZ_JAQPOK010000028.1 GCF_030068445.1 Roseofilum halophilum BLCC-M91
ATGGGTAATGGGTAATGGGTAATGGGCAGAAGGGAAAACCATTTTTTACGCTATGCGTGCCCATTCTTCAGGCTTTTCATGGGACAACACTCTCAAGGAACATTTCGATTACTGTACCTCATAACATCGAAAAACGCTGTATCGGTTAAGGAAGGCAATTTTTCTGACCATTCGGTAAAAAAGTTGCGATTTTTAGCAACTTGCAATCCCAGGGTTTGTTTGAGAGTGCCTAGGGTAATGTCTTGTGCAGAAACAATTTTAGTCATAATGAGTAATAAGCTAGAAACGCTAATGTTCTTCGATTAAATTTAAGATGCCGCGATCGTCAAACTCGTCAGCTAGATCCAGGATGCGATCGCAAAACGCTTGATAGTTGCTATTGAGTTGTCTGAGCAGATTAACTTCGGCTTCAATAGTTTCAAAATCGCCGATCCGAGCTGAATCAATTAACTGTTTTAATTCCGAGCTTTTAGGATAAATTAACTCTTGAGTTTCGGTGTTTTCTCTATGGATAACTTCTTGATAAATCCAAGTTAAATGGAGATATTTTCTAACGTTATCTAATAAAATTTCTACATCTATAGGTTTAGGTAAAAAATCATTACACCCAGCCATCAAGCTCTGGTCTTGATCCTGTGCTAAAACACTGGCAGAAGAAGCAAGAATGACCACATCGGGATCGGGAAAGTTACGAATTTGTCGCGTCAACTCAAACCCATCCATCTCTGGCATCACTAAATCAGTAACAATCAGATCCGGTTGAAACTGGTGATATTGCTCAAGTCCCAACTTGCCATTTTCTGCTTCTGCTAACTGAAATCCGAGTTGTGATAAGACTTCAACAATAATCTTTCGATTGACGACTTTATCATCAACAACTAATATTTTTTTCTGGGTTTCTCGATAACCAATAATTTTCCCGCTTAGGGTTTCTGGGGCTGAGAAAGTCAAATTTTGGACAATAGGCAGATCGACAACAAAGCTAAATTGACTGCCCATACCAAGCTGACTGGTGACTTCAATTTGACTGCCCATCATCTCCACAATCTTGTGAGTAATGGCTAGTCCCAACCCGGTTCCTTGATGCTTGTACGAGTGGAGTCCTACTTGTTCAAAGGGTAAGAAAATTTTCTCTAGTTGTTCTGCACTCATGCCAATTCCGGTATCGCAAATGTCAAAGCGAATCCGTGTTATAGAGCCTTCGGTTCTATCTGTTAAGGGACAGTGAGTGACTGAAAATTTCACTTCTCCTTCATCTGTAAACTTAGTGGCATTTCCTAAAAGATTCAGTAAGACTTGACGTAACCGTTTATCATCCACATAGACACTATCCGGTACATTAGGGTCAGTGATGTATGTTAATGCGAGTTCTTTTTGTTCTGCTTTGATGCGAATGACTTTAACCACCCCACCGATCAAGGAAGGTAAATGGATTTCTGTAGGGAGCAATTCCATTTTGCGAGCTTCAATTTTGGCCAGGTCGAGGATATCATTAATCAGAGTTAAGAGGTGAGAACCGGCTTCTTGAATCACTGTAATTCCCTGATAATGTTGGGGCTTGAGGTCGTCCATACGTTGCAGAATTTGGGCATAACCTAGGATGCCATTGAGGGGAGTACGCAGTTCATGACTCATGTTGGCCAGAAATTCGCTTTTGGCTTGGTTGGCCTTATCGGCGGATTCTTTTGCTGTTTGTAAGTTCTTTTCTGATTGGCGTAAGGCGTTTTCGATTTTGATGCGTTCGTTAATTTCTGCTCGCAGGCGAGCGGGTTCACAGACGAGGACAAAGGCGAAACTGCCGGTCAATGCAGCTACCGCTAAACTGGCTACGTGAAACCAGGGGCGCAAGGGAAAGGGTTGTTGCCATCCTTGTTGGGGAATGGCTGCCAGTTGCCAGGAGCCGTTGGGTAAGGTGACGTTTAAGGTTACGGGTTCCTGCTCAAATAGGTCTGGGTTACCGAAAAAGACTTCTCCGGTTGCACCGAGACCATCTTTTCCGCGTAAGGCATAGTGCAAGGGGGAAGGCTCTAAGAGTCCAGCGTCTTCTAATAAGCGTTGTTCGCCGATAACGACAAAGGTGAGACCTAAAAATTCACCACTATTGGGTTCCCCATCGGTGGGAGTGAGGAAAACGGGTGTGCGACTGATAAAGGCAACGCCTCCTTGTACTAGGTTAACCGGGCCGGCTACCAAGGTTTGGCGAGTTTCGATCGCCTTTTTCACCATGGCTCGTTGTTCTGGAATGGTCATTAGATCTGTTCCAATGACGGATTCATTGCCTTCTAGGGGATAGTAATAACTGACAATTGTGCCTTTACTGAAGGCGACGGTATGAATGCCCTCTTTTTGAGAGACGAGGACTCTGGCGATCGCTGTAAAATCGGCTTGGGTTAAATTTGGGTGCGTGGAAGCATAGGCTGCTAATCCTTCGGCTACGGATAGACGCTGATTGATCGCTCCTTCTAGGGTGGCGCGAATGGTGCTGAGTTGATCGAGAACTTGGCGATACCGTTGTTCTTCAAAGCGAGCTTGTACGGCCCGATCGCAAATTCCTGTTAAGGCAAGGATAACAGCAGCAGAGGCGATCGCCGCACCACAAGGTAGAAGCTTCATGGTTCAATACAATCCTTTTACGGTTCAAATCACTGATGGTTCTAGGCTTTCGAGTCTGCCTCTATGATAGGCATGAATTAACTTTAGGATAGGGCCGCGATCGCGATTTCTGGACTTCATGACCCCATTTCCCTACATAATAAAGAGGTAACTATTTGACTCAACCCATGGCTAGAGACTTACGCGGATTTATCAACCTACTCGAAGAGCGCGGACAACTGCGACGAATCAAAGCCTCTGTCGATCCCGATTTAGAAATTGCCGAAATTTCCAACCGAATGCTACAAGCGGGAGGCCCTGGGTTACTGTTTGAAAATGTTCAAGGATCGCCCTTTCCCATTGCTATTAATTTAATGGGAACTGTTGAGCGCATTTGTTGGGCGATGAATATGGACAATCCCTTAGAATTAGAAGCCCTAGGGAAAAAGTTGGGCATGTTGCAACAACCCAAGCCGCCGAAAAAGATTTCGCAAGCGATTGATTTTGGTAAAGTTTTGTTTGATGTGGTCAAAGCTAAACCAGGACGCGATTTTTTTCCCAGTTGTCAACAGGTGACGATTCCAGAAGAGGACTTAGACTTAAATACCCTGCCTTTGATTCGTCCCTATTCCGGAGATGCGGGAAAAATCATTACCTTGGGATTGGTCATTACTAAGGATTGTGAAACGGGAATTCCTAATGTAGGAGTCTATCGTTTACAACTGCAATCGGCTAAAACCATGACCGTGCATTGGTTGTCGGTGCGGGGAGGAGCGCGTCATCTGCGAAAAGCAGCAGAACAGGGTAAAAAGCTGGAAGTGGCGATCGCCCTCGGCGTTGATCCCCTCATCATCATGGCGGCTGCCACCCCCATCCCCGTAGACCTTTCCGAATGGTTATTTGCCGGACTTTACGGAGGTTCTGGCGTTGCCCTAGCTAAATGTAAAACCGTAGACCTGGAAGTTCCCGCAGACTCAGAATTTGTCCTTGAAGGAACCATTACCCCCGGTGAAGTCCTGCCAGATGGCCCCTTTGGCGACCATATGGGCTATTATGGCGGCGTGGAAGACTCCCCCCTGATTCGCTTCCAATGTATCACCCATCGGAAAGATCCCGTATATTTAACCACGTTTAGCGGCCGTCCCCCCAAGGAAGAAGCGATGATGGCGATCGCCCTTAACCGCATTTACACCCCCATCCTGCGGCAACAAGTCTCGGAAATCGTCGATTTCTTCCTCCCCATGGAAGCCTTAAGTTACAAAGCCGCCATTATTTCCATCGACAAAGCCTATCCCGGCCAAGCCAAACGCGCAGCCCTCGCCTTTTGGAGTGCCCTCCCCCAATTTACCTACACCAAATTCGTCATTGTTGTCGATAAAGACATTAATATTCGCGACCCTCGGCAAGTGGTTTGGGCAATTTCCTCCAAAGTAGACCCCTCGCGAGATGTATTTATTCTTCCCGAAACCCCCTTTGATACCCTGGATTTTGCCAGTGAAAAAATCGGTTTAGGGGGCAGAATGGGGGTTGATGCCACTACTAAAATATACCCTGAAACCACCCATGAATGGGGGGCAGTTCTGGAATCCGATCCAGAAGTAGCTGCTAAAGTTAACCAGCGCTGGCAAGAGTACGGACTAGGCGATCTTACCTTGGGAGAAGTTGACCCCAATGTGTTTGGTTACGAAATGTAATGAAATCTTAATATTTGCTCTCCCGTTTTTTTTCTTCCGCCACTTAAAATTCAAATTAGCTAACAAGAACGTGAGTGTGGGACTGGATATTTTGGGAAGAGTGACGTGACTTAACCTATCCATCCTGACAAATCGAAATTTGTCGTCTAAACTATCTCTACAGCCTTAAAGTCTTCATATACTTTCAAGACCTAGGAGAAGGAGATTAGAACTATGTCCAAGCCCAAGCGTCGCCTACGGCAGCTCGTCCTAGCTGCCATGGTTTGCACCCTGGCCAGTTGGGGTGATGTTGTCCCCAGGCCTCTGCGTTCTGCCGCCGTTGCCCAAGAAGCAGCCACGGAAACGGCTTCTGCCCCAGAAACCAGAACCACCAAAAATCCAGAGATTCCGGTGGATGAACTCAAGCTCTTAGTTAAACCCCTAACCCTAGCTGAGTTAGAAGTAGAAGCTCAAGCTTGGCAGGGTTTGCTGCAAGCCAAAGTGCGGCAAATCTCCAATCAAGAAATTGCCATTAAGCGCAAGAACCGCAAGATTCAAGAAACAGAACAAGCGGTACGAAAACTCGAAGAAGCAGAGAAAACCCTAGAGGAAGCCAAACAAGCGGAAATTGAAGAAGGGGCTGGCTCTACCGCCGTCATTGAGAAAACAGAAGCGGCTGAAGAATCCTTGAGACAGGCTCAGGAGTCTGTAGATGCCGCATCTCAAGCAGAGAGGGAGATTGAAGAGGATGAGGAATTAAAATCGACGGTTGAATCCAGTTTGGACGGCGATCCAGAGGCAGAAGAAGAACCCGATCCTCTGCTCGAAAATGACCTCAATGCTGAAGAGGCAGAAGCGGTACAAGCAGATTTTGAAGAAGCCGCTTCTTTACTCGAAGGCGAAGTCGCAGGAGAACCCCAAGATGGAGCAGAAATTGATGAAGTCACTGGCGCTCCTGTAGGAGAAGGAGAAACGGATACTGAGGAGACTGCTGCAACGGGTGATGGCATTGCTGAGAAAGACGAGAAGATTGGGAACCTTGAGCAAGTAGAAGCTCGACTGGAAGAATCAGCAGAAGCAGAAACGGATGTGAAGCAGGAGTTGCTGATTACAGTTACTGAGCTGCAAACTGAGCAAACGGCTCTAGCAGAACGATTTAAGGTGATTCTAGATGCTATCGATCTGCGTGGCGGTGATACAGAATCCTATCGTCAATATATCACTGCTGTTAGTAGTATCGAAGTTGATGTGACAGATACTCAGGGGTTAATGGTTCGGCTCCTAGCTTGGGCACGGTCTGAAGAAGGGGGTTTGCGCTGGGCGATCAACATGGGGATCTTTGTCGGTATTGTCTCTGCTTCTGCGATAGTGTCTTGGTTTGGTGGAAATGCCCTCGATTCATTGTTCCTGAAAACTTCATTTGCGTCTGAGTTAATGGAGGGCTTTCTCGTCAAGACCTTCCGCCGAGGAACTATAGTCATGGGAGTTCTGCTCGGATTAACTGCCCTAGGAGTAAGCCTCGGGCCTCTCCTGGCTCTTATTGGGGGTGCAAGTTTCGTCCTCGCCTTCGCCCTACAAAGCAACCTGGGTAACCTAGCCAGTGGCTTGATGCTGATGTTCTATAAACCCTTTGATGTGGGTGATGAAGTTAAGGTGGCTGGCATGTGGGTTTCGGTAGACTCCATTAGCTTGGCAAACACCACCTTCAAAAGCTTTAATGGCGAACTGGTGAGTGTACCCAACAATACGGTTTGGAATAGCGAAATCCATAACCTCACCCATGATACTTACCGCAAAATTAAGCACACTATCCGCTTGAATGTGAATGAGGATCTCCGTCGTGTCAAAGAGCTGTTGACTGAAGTCATGAAATCCCATCCCAAGGTCGTGCAAGATAAATATATTGGGACGTATATCTATTGGTATCAAGAAGATCATATTCCCATTGGTGCCGTTTGCTGGGTAACCAAGGAAGATTACTGGACGGTTTGGGAAGAGACCTTAATCATGATTCAGGAACGGCTCAAGCAAGAAGGGATTAGTGTGGCGATTCCCACTGCGGTGGAAATTGACTATGAGTTTTACCAGAATGGTGAATCTAAGATGCCTTCATCTCTGGGTGAATCTAAGATGCCTTCATCTCTCCCTGGTTCGACACCGAGTTTTGCTAAGAATAGCTAAGGCTTGATGAGGTAAGGTAAGTTGTAGTCGTCTTGTAGTAGGGTGGGCAATGCCCACCCTACTGCACCTTTGAGAACATTTTTGTAGAGGCTAATTGGTGATGCCTGATGAAAATGGTAAGTTATAATTATACCAGATATTCGTCTATTTTGCACAGAATTAACGACTCATGCTTGATCCAACTTCATCTTCATCTTTGTGGACTCAATTTCGGGCTGCTTATCCGACTGCGAGCCTGATTTCTGAGCTACTTCAGATTCACGAGCAACAGTATGTTGTCCGGGTGCAGATCGAATGCGGTAACTTAGTCCTAGCGACTGGACTATCAGCCGATCGCCACATCGAAAAAGCTGAAGATCGAGCCAGAGAACGGGCGATCGCCCTGTTACAACTCCCTTCTCCCCAACCGAGTCCTGCACCTGTGTCTGTGCAACCCACCCCAGTTGAACCCCCAGTTGAACCCACTCCTGTACAACCGACTCCACTTCCTCAACCGAGTCCCCCCAAACCTGCACCTCCCCAACCCGAAGCCAAAGCGCCAGCACCCGAACCCGAAACTTGGTCATCTCTCCCCCCCATAGAAGACGATCCAGAAGATTCTGCCGATGAATCCCTACCCCCTCCACCGGCTCCTAAAGCTGAACCTTTACCGGAACCGGAAGAAGAATTTGATTTTTCTGACATTAGCCTCAAGATCGACACGGAACTTGGTCTGATTGGATGGAACAGTAAACGGGAAAGTGACTATCTCAAACGCATCTATGGCAAAAACAAACGCCTGGTTTTGAGCGACCAAGAAATGAAGGAGTTTCTAGAATATTTGCAAACCTACGCCCAAACTAGCGTAGAAATGAAAAACCTCGGTTGGAGCGATCAAAAGGGAAAAGACTATCTGAAGAGCAAATATCCAGAAAGTCAGGGTTCCCGCTTAATGCTTAACTGTAGTCAAATCAAAGAATTTCTCCAGCACCTGCAACAAACGCCTCCTTCTGGTGACGAGTTCTTTTAGAGATGGTGGGGGATGGGGGGATGGGGGAATGGGGAGATGGGGAGATGGGGGGATCGCCGATTACCGATTACCGATTACCGATTACCGATTACCGATTACCGATTACCCATTACCCATCACCCATTACCCATCACCCATTACCCAATTAATTAACCACGCTGATGGGTTGACTCGCGGAGGGACGGCGATCGATCACTTGATCGATTAATCCGTAGTCCACAGACTCCTGGGCTGACATAAAGAAATCGCGCTCCGTGTCTTCCTGAATGCGTTCTAAAGGTTGACCGGTATGATTGGCCAATAACTCATTCAACCGTTGTTTATGGTAGAGAATTTCCTTGGCTTGGATTTCAATGTCGGCTGCTTGACCTTGCGCTCCTCCGAGGGGTTGGTGAATCATAATCCGAGAATGGGGTAAGCTCATGCGCTTGCCTTTCATCCCTGCACTGAGGAGAAAAGCACCCATGCTGGCGGCCAAGCCTACGCAAATGGTAGAGACATCGGGCCGGATTTGGTTCATGGTGTCAAAAATTCCCATTCCTGCCGTGACCGATCCACCCGGTGAGTTAATGTAGAGATAGATATCTTTCTCTGGATCTTCGGCATCCAAAAACAAGAGCTGGGCTACCACCAAGTTAGCGACATCTGCATCGATCGCCTGTCCGAGAAATACTATTCTTTCCCGCAACAGTCGGGAATAGATATCAAAGGCTCGTTCACCACGTCCAGATTGTTCAATGACGGTCGGAATCATCGTGTTCTACCTACTTTTCGTAAAGTTTTATTAATTCTTACACTTTTCTTTCCACAAGAACAGTGGTGAAGATCACACTTCCCGGCTGTCCTGTGTGCTGACGTAGCTATTTTCACAATTGAGTTTTAGAAGCTCAGAACTGGCGAGGCATTCCAAGGTAAGAACTTTAACGCTTGCCGATAACGTAGTGCGCGAAGCACTTAACCGGGTCAGCATACCTAAATTAATGAGGCAGTGAGCCGCCGTCTCTTTAGA
>NZ_JAQPOK010000029.1 GCF_030068445.1 Roseofilum halophilum BLCC-M91
CGAACCCCTGGAGTTATCGGAAAAGAAGGTTTGGTTAGAAGAATTAGGCTTAGGTTTGGCGCTATGGCAAGGAGAGTATGAAGGAGTAGAAGGACTATGGTTGCGCTTTTACGATCCAGATGGGAACTGGATTCCCACACCGAGTGAGCGAGCGCAGCAAGCCGAGTCAGAGTTACAACAACTACGGGACAAACTGCGACAACTGAATATCGATCCCGATTCCCTGTAAAATCTTCCTCTCCCTACTGGGGATAAAATACAACGGCTCGCTTGAGCCAATCAGGTTGCTGGGGATTAACATCGGCTGGAGGATAGGCGATCGCCTCTACCTGAAGTCGCTTCCCATCAATTCCCTGCTGAATCAGCACTTTTTGCACCGCTTCCGCCCGTTGACGGCTCAAGGTTTGCCCGTTTTCCTCCTCCTGATCGGGACTGATATGGCCAGCAATTTTCAGGTTTAACTCTGGATAGCGTTTCAACAGCGTTACCAACGGAATAATTTTTACCCGGATATCCGCCGTCGGTAACTGGGCGGAATTGACAGTAAAATAAATACGAATAGGAATTTCCGGCGGTTGCACTTCCACCGTATTCGTTACCGCTTGGACTCCCGGAACTTCCGTAAATGCTTGGGTAATACGAGTAGCATCGGCCGCTTGAATGATGGTTCCTTTCACCGTAACTTCCCCATTGTCATACTCAGCCGAAATAGAAATACCATCTAACTGATCCAAGGTTGCCTCTACCCTGGTGACTTCCGCTTGAATTTCTTCTGGAGTGGGAGGAGGGGCAATAATTTCTACCTGATTCTCTACCTCCAAATCTGGCGCATTTTCTGCCATCACCTGTTCTACGGTTTCGTGTAAACTCGGATCGGGCAATTGTCCGGTTAAAGTCACCTCATCCCCTCTCACTTGTGCGTCTAGGCGATAGGGGGATAACTTGGGTGAATTGGCTAAAACTTGAGTCAGTTGGCGACTTAACCCGGTTTCCCGAACGGAGCGATAGGCAAACCAGCCTAATGGCAAAAAGGCGATCGCCACTATCCCGGCAATAACTGCCAGCCACACCTTAGAAATACCGCCAGAGCGCAGGTTTTCCACTTTTTCCTTAAATACCAAGGTAGCAGGCACATGGGGCGCTTTTGCTCCGTCTCCAGTCCCCCCTTTCGCCTCAATTAACGCCTCAATTTGGGGAGTGAGGACTTCCATTAACTCCTCTGGTGTGCGTTGCTCCGGAGTTTCAGTTGCTGGAGGTAATTGGGCTAAGGCAGTTTCTATCTTTTCTTGAACCAACGCTTCTACGCGACTGTCAATTTTTGCTTGCACTAACCCTTCTAATCGACTCAAGAGTATAGATTCAAGCTGTTGCATATCCGGATTTTCGGGCAGTTTGATCTGTCCCAATAATTCCCCTTGAACCTGCTCCACCCGTTGTCCAATTAAGCTATCTAAAGTGGGCTGTAAACTTTTCACCAGTTCGGAAGAATCGGGTAAATTTTGACTTTGCACATATTCCGATAACTTCTCAGACAATTGACTATTCACCTGAGCGGCGATCGCCGGTTGCAACTCCTCCACCGAAGGCAGTGCGGGCTGTTCCTTGGGTGCAAGCAACGTTACCAACTCTTCCCGCGACTCTTGCAGTCTTTGCGTCATCCAGTCCATCAACTGCTGTTGTAATTGAGTTTCTAGAAGTTCCTGTTGTTGTTCTAAATAGGGTTTGAGAGCGCGTTTGAGTTGTTTTTGTAAGGGCGGCACTAACTCCGGTAAAATCACCTGCACCACATCCTCGGCGTGAGCTTGAATATACTCCATCAAATCCGTCCGTAGCCAGCGCTCGAACTGCTTACGGGTGCGCTCATCCGACTCTTGGAGGGAAGCTTCAATGCGATCGTCCACTTCCCGCAGTAGTCCATCCAGCAGCCGATCCCAAGCCCCTGAAGACAGCATCCCCTCCTTGGATTTCGGCAGTAGGGGAATCATGGTTTCGGCGATTTCCTGCTTGTTGTCCTTAATGGTGCGTGTCAGGGCTGGATGGAGCCATTGCATCAGAGTCGTCGGCGATCGCATCAAATACTGCTTCACCTCCTCCCCCACCAACGGCACTAACACCCGCTTTAAATCCTCCAAATCCGGCCGTTGCTTCTGTAAGCTGGCCAATTCTTGCTTCAGTTCTTGCAATTCTTTTTGTTTGTTTTGCAACTCAGAAGACTCCGGAGGAATCAGCAGATTTCGCAATTGTGTTAAAGGATCATCTTCAATCGCCTCTTCTGTTTGTGGTTTGTTTAGATCCTCTGCCATCGATCCTATCCTTACCGCATTTAATGTTGTCTACAGATTCTTTGCCACTCTCTATCAAGCGCGTTTTCGGTCATTTTTCACTCTTAACCCCGATCCAATGGGGGTCTCAGACCTTCACGCTTACGTTACTCATGCGATTTTTACACTTTTATCATACAAGAAATTCATAAAAAGAAAGATTTTGTAATTTGAAATACTAAACCTTCTAATCGATCTCCATAACATACTAGCTAATTCACGGCGGAGCAGACCGAGATCAATTCTTACCGAACTCAAAACCGAACTAAAAGAGGTTCTTTTTTATGACCACCGTTCCCTCCACCGAAAAGCTGAATAAATTTGAACGATTTAAGGCCGAAAAAGACGGATTAGCAGTCATTGGGCAACTCGAAGAATTTGCTCAAATCGGCTGGGAATCTATAGACGAAACTGACCGCGACCAACGGCTCAAATGGCTAGGAATTTTCTTCCGCCCCGTCACTCCAGGGAAATTCATGCTGCGGATGCGGATGCCCAACGGTATCCTCACCAGCCAGCAAATGCGAACTTTAGCAGAAGTCACCCAAAAATATGGAGAAGAGGGTAATGCTGATATTACCACAAGGCAAAACCTACAACTGCGAGGCATTCGCCTAGAAGACATACCCCAAATCTTCCAGCGATTCCAGCAAGTGGGCTTAACCTCCATCCAATCGGGGATGGACAACGTGCGGAATATTACCGGTTCCCCCGTTGCTGGCATAGATGGGGCGGAACTGATTGATACGCGCCCCCTGGTGCAGGCCACCCAAGACATGATTACCAACTCCGGTCAAGGGAACCCCGAATTTACTAACTTACCGCGAAAATTCAACATTGCGATCGCCGGTAGTCGAGACAACTCCGTTCACGCCGAAATCAACGACATCGCCTACGTCCCCGCCTACAAAGACAGTATTTTGGGCTTCAACGTCCTCGTCGGTGGCTTCTTCTCCGGCAAACGGTGCGAAGCCGCCATTCCCCTAGACGCTTGGATAGAACCCAATGACTGCGTGTCTCTCAGTCGCGCCATTCTCGAAGTCTACCGAGACCATGGACTCCGGGCCAACCGGCAAAAATCCAGACTCATGTGGCTCATTGACGAATGGGGAGTCGAGCTATTCCGAGCCAGCGTAGAAAAACAACTCGGCCAACGGCTCCCCGAAGCCGCCCCCAAAGACGAATTCGACTGGGATAAACGGGACCACATCGGAGTTTATCAGCAAAAACAAGCCGGCCTCAACTACGTCGGGCTGCACATCCCCGTCGGTCGCCTATATGCCCCCGATATGTTTGAACTCGCCCGCCTAGCCCAAGTTTACGGCGATGGAGAAATTCGGCTCACCGTCGAACAAAATGCCATTCTTGCCAACATTCCCGACTCCCGTCTAGAAGCCTTGTTAGCTGAACCCCTCCTAGAGAAATTCAGCATCAACCCCGACCCCCTTTCCCGCGCCCTGGTCTCCTGTACCGGTTCCCAATTCTGCAAATTTGCCTTGATTGAAACCAAAAATCGAGCCAATGCCATGATTGCAGAACTGAGTCAGGAATTAACCCTAGAAAAACCCGTTCGCATCCATTGGACGGGATGCCCCAACTCCTGCGGACAACCCCAAGTGGCCGATATTGGCTTAATGGGAACCAAAACCCGCAAAGACGGGAAAACCGTAGAAGCCGTCGATATCTTCATGGGGGGGAAAGTCGGCAAAGACGCGCAGCTCGGCGAAAAAGTGATGAAAGCTATCCCCTGTGAAGACCTGAAAACCGTCTTACGCAACCTGCTCATGGAGCAATTTGGGGCTGGGCCCAAACCAGGATATCGTCCTGCCTCTCCCTCAGAAGTGAACGGAAATGGCGGCCAATCTAGCCACTCTCAACCGGTTTCTAGCCTTTAGAAGCCATAAAAAAACTGGGGAGTTGCCCCAGCCCACAAATTTTAGTCTTATTTTGGAGTATCGCAAAAATGTCTGAACATCACAACCGTCTTTCCCCAGTCGAGTCTGTATTGTTAAAAAGCTTAAGCTTAGTGGGTGTGGTAATATTTACTGGATTGATGGCCGGTCGTTGGCATCATTTGTTAGTACAAGCCGCTTCCGCCGAAACTGAAGTCGCCGAAACAGTAGCACCTGAACCCGAAGAAGTAATTGTGGCTAGTGCCAGTCCCTCTGCACCCGCTCCTGTAGTAATGACCGAAACCGTAGAGGTTGAGCCAGAAGTTGAACCGGTGGCCATGATGGATGAAGCGACAGTCCGCCAGTTGCGCTCTGAACTCTATGAGCAACTCGATAGCCGTTGGCAAACTGCGCCCACCTTCTCCGAGAGTTTAGTGTATCAGGTGGAAGTGAACGAAGAAGGGGCGATCGCCAAATACACCCCCTTAAACTCCCTCGCCTCCCACCACCTCAGCGAAACCCCCCTCGAAACCTTACGGCAAGCCAAAGAGCCATCAAGTTCCGCTCCCTTCCTCGTCGTCATGGCTCCAAGTGGAGTCCTCGAAGTCAGCCCCTGGACAGGGAAATAGGGACGCGGAGACGCAGAGACATTGGGAGAGGGAGACACGGAGACACGGAGACACGGAGATTCCCTTGACTTCCAATTCCCAACTCCCCACTGCCCACTCTCTACCCATTACCCATTACCCATTACCCATTACCCATTACCCATACAACCATGCTCAAAGAAATGTGGTCATTCCAGGGCAGATACAAAATTCTGCACATGACCTGGTTCGCCTTCTTCCTCTCCTTCGTGGTTTGGTTCAACCTCGCCCCCCTAGCCACCGCTCTGCAAGAAGACTTCGGTTTAGAAGTCGGTCAAATTCGCACCCTTGCCATTTGTAACGTCGCCCTAACCGTACCCGCCCGGATTATCATCGGGATGCTCCTAGATAAATATGGGCCCAGAATCACCTATTCTGTCATGCTTATCTATGCAGCCATTCCCTGTATCGCCTTCGCCAGCGCCCAAAACTTTAGCCAACTGGTCATTAGCCGACTCGCCCTCAGTATCGTCGGTGCAGGATTTGTGATTGGCATTCGCATGGTTGCCGAATGGTTCCCCCCCAAAGAAATTGGTCTCGCAGAAGGCATCTATGGAGGATGGGGAAACTTTGGTTCCGCCGCTTCCGCCTTCACCCTACCCACCATTGCCGCCATTCTCACCTTCGGAGCGGGTAGTATCATCAACTGGCGGCTCGCCATTGCCGGAACCGGCATTATCGCGGCACTCTACGGAGTCCTCTACTTCTTCAGCGTCCAAGATACCCCCCCTGGCAAAGTCTATCAAAAGCCCAAAAAAGCAAGAGGTCTAGAAGTCACCACCAAAAAAGACTTTTGGTTCCTGATGCTCATGAATGTTCCCCTCTCCGGTATTCTCGCCGTTCTCGCTTGGCGCTTGAGTAAAGTCGGCTTTCTCAATACGTCCCAACTCTATATCGTTTGGACTTGTTTACTCGGTCTCTATCTCTTCCAAGCCTATAACTGCTGGGATGTGAACAAAGAACTCATGCTCGGCAAAAAACGCTATCCTGCCGAAGACCGCTATGAATTCTCCCAAGTTGCCCTCCTAGAACTCACCTATATCGTCAACTTCGGTTCAGAACTTGCCGTTGTCTCCATGCTTCCCGCCTTCTTTGAAGGAACCTTTGGTCTGAGCAAACAAGCAGCCGGTATGATTGCTGCTAGTTATGCCTTCATGAACCTAATGTCCCGTCCTGGCGGTGGCTTAATCTCCGATCGCCTCGGAAGTCGTAAAATGACTATGGCAGTATTGACCGGCTGTATGGGTATCGCCTATCTAACCATGGGTCGCGTTACCGGCGGTTGGTTTTTACCCCTCGCTGTCATGCTCACCATGCTCTGTTCCTTCTTTGTCCAAGCCGGAGAAGGCTCTACCTTCGCCATGGTTCCCCTCGTCAAACGCCGCGTCACCGGACAAATTGCCGGTAATGTCGGAGCCTACGGTAACGTCGGAGCCGTTGCCTACCTCACCCTCTTTAGCTTGCTCCCCTCTGGAGATGTGGGTAACCGAGTCTTCTTTGAAGTCCTCGGAGTCGCCAGTCTCATCGTCACCTTCCTCTGCGCCTTCTTCCTCAAAGAACCCAAAGGCTCATTCGCAGACCACCACGAAGGAGAAATAGAAGCCACCACCCTTCCCCACGTGGAACCCATTGCGGCTGAATAAGGGAATGGGGAATGGGGAATAGGGAATGGGGAATGGGGAATAGGCAATATAGCAATTCTAAATGAGTTATAAATCATTGCCCCTCATCCCCCTACCCCCTTCTCCCACAGGAGAAGGGGAAAAGTCCCTCTCCCGTGGGAGAGGGATTTAGGGAGAGGGCTTTTTCTATTTCACAACTCAAATGGACTTGCTATAGGCAATAGGCAATAGGCAATAGGTATCTGTGTCACCCCATCACCCCATCCCCTCATCACCCCACTCCCCCATTTTTAATTGTTAATTTTTAATTGAACACTATGGCACACAAAACCCTATGTCCCTACTGCGGAGTGGGTTGCGGTCTAGAAGCTTCTCCTCCTGCTGTCCCCGGTAAAGCAACAAACCGAGACAAAGAGGGCAGGCCCATCTGGAAAGTTATGGGCGATAAATCCCATCCCTCTAGTCTGGGAAAAGTTTGTGTCAAAGGCGCAACTATTAGTGAATCTCTAGATAAAAATCGCCTCAAAACACCCATGATGCGCGAGTCTTTAGATGAGCCATTTCGTCAAGTAACCTGGGATGAAGCGCTAAAGCGAATTGTGGGCAAAATCAAAACAACGCGCTTAGTCCAAGGCCCCCATTCTATTTGTATGTATGGGTCGGGACAGTTCCAAACGGAAGATTATTATATTGCCCAAAAACTGCTCAAAGGTTGCCTAAAAACCAATAATTTTGATGCCAATTCGCGCCTGTGCATGTCTTCGGCGGTTTCTGGATATATCCAAAGCTTGGGTTCTGATGGCCCGCCCTGTTGCTATGATGATTTGGAGTTAACGGATTGTGCGTTTTTAATTGGCACGAATACGGCTGAATGTCACCCAATTATTTTTAATCGCTTGCGGGTTTATCACAAGAAAAATAAAGATGTAAAATTGATTGTCGTAGACCCGCGCAAGACGCAAACGGCAGAAGCGGCTGATTTGCATTTGGCGATTAAGCCGGGAACGGATATTGATTTAATGAATGGGATTGCCCATTTGTTACATCAGTGGGGATTGATTGATTCTGTATTTATCGACGAACAAACGACTGGGTTTGTTGATTATGCTCAGGTTATCGAGTCCTATCCCCCGGAATTGGTGGCGCGAAATTGCGGTATTTCGGTGGAAGATTTGCAACAGGCGGCTCGCTGGTGGGGAGAGTCGAAGCGGGTGCTGTCTCTGTGGTCGATGGGTTTAAATCAGTCTTCGGAAGGGACGGCGAAAAATAGAACGCTGATTAATTTACATTTGATGACCGGGAATATTGGTAAACCGGGTGCTGGGCCGTTTTCCCTGACTGGACAACCGAATGCGATGGGAGGCCGGGAAGCGGGGGGACTGGCTCATATTTTGCCGGGTTATCGGTTGGTGAAAAATGAACAGCATCGTCGGGAAGTGGAGAAATTCTGGGGGTTAACTCCGGGAAGCATTAACCCTCAACCGGGGTTGTCTGCTTGGGAGATGATTCAGGGATTGGAGCAAGACCGGGTGGGGGTGTTGTGGATTGCGGCGACGAATCCGGCGGTGAGTATGCCGGATTTGGAGCGGACAAAGGCGGCTTTGTTGCGATCGCCTTTCACTATATACCAAGATGCCTATTATCCCACAGAAACGGCCGAATTTGCCCATGTTTTGCTACCTGCGGCTCAATGGAGCGAGAAAACGGGAACCATGACCAACTCGGAGCGCCGCGTGACGCTCTGTCCGGCGTTTCGACCGGCTCCGGGTTCGGCCCGGGCCGATTGGGAAATTTTTGCCGAAGTGGGACGCAGATTAGGCTTTGAGCAACAGTTTGATTTTGCAGATTCGGAAGCGGTGCGTAATGAATTTATCCAACTGACGGCTCATCGTCCCTGCGAGCAACGGGGAATTACTTACGAAATATTACGGAAAGAGGGGCCCCGACAATGGCCCTGTGCGGAAGGGGGAGAACCGCAACCGCGCATGTATACGGATTTACGCTTTAATACCCCCGATGGGCGGGCGCGATTTGCCGCGTTCCATTCGCGGGGCTTGGCGGAACCGCCGGATGGCGAGTATCCCTTTGTACTGACGGTGGGGCGACTCTATGGCCATTGGCATACGTTAACGCGAACGGGGCGGATTGATAAGATACAGAAGATGCATCCGGAGGCAACGATCGAGGTTCACCCCTATGATGCCGAAAAGTTGGGGATTACAGAAGGGATGATGGTGGAAGTGCGATCGCGGCGCGGATGGTGTCGGTTTCCGGCAAAAATTACTAAAAATATCACTAAAGGAACCGTGTTTGCACCCATGCATTGGGGAGCCATGTGGGGCGATCGCACGGAAGCCAATATGTTAACCCATCCTGAAGCTTGCCCGACCTCCGGACAACCGGAACTCAAAGCCTGCGCCGTCCGCTTAATCCCCGTCACCCCTGAACCCTCACCCGTGAACTCCGAAGAGTCACCAGTTCCTTCGTTGACATACTCACCGTCCTAAAGGAGCGGTTATTCTTGACGCTTCACTGACTGATGCTGGTGTTGTAGATTTGGGTAAAACCCGCCCCTACGGGTAATGGGGCAATTTTTAAGGAATATAACAATATCCGCGATTTTGCATAAAATCGCCCCAAAAAAACGGACTAACTTACCATCTTTCCCTAATGCCCATCCAAAGGGTATCCTAGATGGTTTATCCTCACATGCAGTTCAGACCATGAAACCCTATCTCGCAGCCGCTATCCAGATGACCAGTAAGCCAGATCTGGAGAACAACCTCACCCAAGCGGAGGATCTCATTGACTTAGCCAAACGTCAAGGAGCAGAACTTGTCAGTTTGCCGGAAAACTTCTCCTTTATGGGCATTGAGCCAGAGAAAGTTGCCCAAGCGGCCGCGATCGCCGAACAGACTGAGAAATTTCTCAAAACTATGGCTCAACGGTTCCAAGTGACCCTCCTAGGAGGCGGATTTCCCATCCCGGTGAGCAGCGATAAAGTCCACAATACGGCTCTGTTAATAGACTCCAACGGTGAAGAGTTGGCCCGATATCAAAAAGTCCATTTGTTTGATGTCAACTTGCCCGATGGCAACACTTACCAAGAATCCTTAACCGTACAAGCGGGAACCGAACTTCCTCCCATGTACGAATCAGAACACTTCGGTGGCTTAGGATTATCCGTCTGCTATGATGTCCGATTTCCGGAGTTATACCGCTCCTTGTCCCAGCGAGGGGCGGAAGTCTTGTTTGTCCCGGCGGCCTTTACGGCTTATACCGGCAAAGACCACTGGCAAGTTTTATTACAAGCAAGAGCCATAGAAAATACCTGTTATTGCATCGCTCCTGCCCAAACCGGCTGCCATTACGCCCGCCGCAAAACTAACGGCCATGCCATGATTATCGACCCTTGGGGGATTATTCTCGCCGATGCTGGAGAAGAACCCTCAGTGGCGATCGCCGAAATCCATCCCGACCGTTTAGAACAAGTGCGTAGGCAAATGCCCAGCTTACATCATCGTGTATTCTAATTACGAAAGTAATACGGGAGTCTTTCATCCCCGTCAATTTATTGCGGGGATGAAAGACGACACGAGCGGCTAAAGCCGCCTTGCTTCCCTATTGTGCCTGTTCTAGGGTAAACTAAAACCAACGATGTAGTCAGCAAAAGATGAGAGCGCGATACCAATATCGAATCTATCCAACCCAGCGCCAGACACAAAAACTTGCCCAGTTGTTTGGCTGTTGTCGCGTTGTGTGGAATGATGCTTTGACTAGAGTTAA
>NZ_JAQPOK010000030.1 GCF_030068445.1 Roseofilum halophilum BLCC-M91
CTATCTATCTCAATGTAGTTTCTGCCATACCATCGGCATTTATAGGACAGTTGTCGAGTCAACTCTCCCCAACTTGCGTCAGATATCGCTTGTGCCAACTTCCGGTTTTTGACCATGTTCTTCACTGCTAAGTCCTCAACCACTATCGTTTGGTTTTCGCGCACCAGTTGAGTCGTAAGCTTATGTAAATGGTCAGTTCGGGTATCGGTTATTTTTTTGTGAACTCTAGCCAGCTTTACTCTGGCCTTATATCTATTGTTCGACCCTTTCTGTTTTCTCGATAAGTTTTTCTGAAGTCTCCGAAGCTTACGGTAATGTTTCTTTAAGGGTTTAGGGTTAGCTACCTTGTTTCCATCACTGGTAGTTAACAGGCTGCTAATTCCTAAATCAATACCTACCGCTTTATCGTTAGCAGGTAAAGGTTTAATGGTGGGGTCATCAAATCTAATGGAAATATGCCAACGTCCTGACGGATGGAGTTTTACACTCACCGAACTGGGCACACATCCGGATGGGATCTGACGAGACCAACGAATGGCTAAGGGTTCTTTACATTTGGCTAAATAGATTTGACCTTCTTTGAACTTGAATGCTGATTTAGTAAATTCCGCACTACCTCCTTGGTGTTTTTTCTTGAAGTTGGGATATTTGACACGCTTGGCAAAAAAGTTGGTAAATGCGGTTTGGAGGTGTCTTAATCCCTGTTGCAAGGGGACACAACTTACCTCGTTTAAGAAATCTAACTCTTCTTGTTTTTTCCAGTTGGTCAACATTGAAGAGGTTTGAGCGTAATCTACTCTTTCTTGTCGTTCATACCAAGCCTGAGTTCTTTCATGGAGAGCCTTATTGTAAACTAATCTTACACAACCCAAAGTGCGCCGCAATAGCGACTCTTGTTCTGAAGTTGGGTAAAATCGGTAGTTAAATGCTCTTTCCATGTGTGAGTCAAAGAGTTTCTCACATTGTAGCACCTAAGATGTAATTGTGGTAGCCTATGGTTAGTAAAGCCGCCCTGGAAGGGCGGGGTTTCAGACCCAATTTTTCTGATGATGTTATCCGATCGCCACGTTCAAATATGGTGGGCTGACTTAAATTCGTTTATGCCTCAATTGGCCGAGTTTAGGGCGTTTCTATCTCCAGATGAACAGGAGCGATCGCAGCGCTTCCATTTTGACGAGCATCGAGAGTATTTTATGCTGGCGCGGGGTCTTCTCCGCTCTTTATTGGCACAGTATTTAAAATGCTATCCCTCAACAATTGAGTTTACCTATTCTCAACGAGGCAAACCCGCCTTATCCCTACCCCAATCTGACTTAAATTTTAATGTTTCCCATTCTAAAAACTATGCTCTGTATGGTTTTGCTCTCAATTCGCCCATTGGCGTGGATATTGAAACGATTCGCCCCCTGATGGACTTGGATGGTTTAGCCAAGCGCTTCTTTTTACCTTCAGAATATCAGCACATTCAACAAACCCCCATTTCGGAACAACCCGATACCTTTTTTCGCTATTGGACGTACAAAGAAGCTTACTTAAAAGCCATGGGGGAAGGATTAGCGGGACTCGAACAAGCCGAAATTCACTTAACGGAAACTGGGGCACAAGTGAGCGATCGCGCCTGGTCATTATATCCCTTAACCCCTCCCCCCGGTACAGTCGCGGCTGTAGCGATTGAGGGACACAACTGGCAGGTAGTGCAAGAAGTCGTGCAAAAGCAGATCGCCGTCCCGACTCCAGATGTTCCGTGAGGACAGTGCGGTTCAGTGCGATCGCCAAAAACAAAACCCTGCTAACCAGTTAGCAGGGTTTTTGAAAACGTTTTTTCGATTTGGTGGCGGGGAGCGGATTTGAACCACTGACCTTCGGGTTATGAGCCCGACGAGCTACCAGACTGCTCTACCCCGCGTCACTTTATCTAGTATAGATCAGTGATTTGAATTCTGCAACCTTTTTTCCCAAATTTCTCAATCAATTTCTAAATAATCGACAACTCTCCGCTCACCTCTAGTCGTTTATAGTCTCCAATACTCATGAACTGCTCTCCGAGGGTATCAGCGGCCATGGGGCTGATCCAGCCTAATTCCTTAAGGGCGTGAATAGCTGCGGCATATTTAGCCCGCTTACTGCCATCAATCACCTTAATCGCTAAACCCATGCCTTCCCCAATGCGGCTAATACATTGGATGCCTTCAGCTCCAGACTTACTCACCAGTTTCCCTTGAGCCACTCGCATTAATTCCGTATCAAACTTCTCTTCACCGGCGACAAATTCCGGGTAATGGGTCATCGCTCGTACCACTCGTTCTAAGTCCAGATGATCCCCGGAAGCCAACTGAGCGTACAACGTCGCCATTTGTCCCAGTTGCATATAGTAGGTAGGTGCGCCACAGTCATCATGGACACCAATGAGTTCATCAGGAGGAAGTCTGAGCAGTTCGGCAACTCTGGATAAAATCAGTTGTTGGACGGGATGATTGCGGCGTAAATAGTTTTCCTTCATCCAATGGCGCTGCTGACAAACGGCTAACATACCGGCATGTTTGCCCGAACAGTTATGTTGGAGGGCGCTTTGAGCGCCGGGGGGAATGGGACATTGGAGGGCGGTGGGTTCAATGTCGCAGCGCCAGAGAATGTTAAAGACTTGTCTAGCTTGGGCCGTTGTGCCTTGATGGGAACTGCAAATGATGGCTAAATCGCGATCGCTTAGATTATACCTCTCCAGGGTGCCAGTGCTGGTGACGGCTGAGGCTTGAAAGGGTTTAAGGGCAGAGCGAATAAAGGCGGCCGTTTCTGGATCTCCAGCAGCAGAAAGGACTCGCCCTTTATCGTCACAAACTACGGCTTGCGTGCAGTGGGTGGATTCTGTAATGCCTTCCCGGAGAAGACTAACTTGTAAGGTGGCGGTACGTTTTCCCCTGGTCATGAGTTTATCAATGGATGAATAGAAGATCACAAATCATTAAAAGCAGACCCAACTAATTGCTTGAGTTCCGAGCAGTGTCCCTAGTCCTGCAAATGTCCAATGAAGACGTTTGAGGATGGGTTTGACTTGGTAGGTAACAATCAGTTGGTCTTTGGTGAGGCTCTCTGGGGATTTTTCCCAGATTTGACCATCATACCAGCCGGATTCTTCGTAGGAGACGGTGGGACTGTTGAGGCGATCGCCAATATATTTCCATCCTAAGTATAGGCGCAGGAGCAACAAAGTCAAGATCAAACTGGCTCCAGCACTAGCACAGATGGTAAATCGGATCGGGTCTTTGCTCATGGGAAAACTAGCGGCAGAAACCGGCCCGGTAATCACCCAACTTAATCCCCAAATCCAGATCGCCTTCAACCAATACTGGTGAGGCTCTAGGGTTCCCCAACGAAAGAAACCCGATTCTTTGAGTGCTCGAAATTCGTTGAGAGGTTGCTGTTCATCTGGTACGGGACAAGGCCAGGTGGGTTTTTCCGTCATCAGGTTTAATCTCTCTATGAGTCCTTCGGGTTAAATTCTACGGGTTCTGCATGACTCCAGAAGGCATCGAGGTTATAAAATTGCCTCTCTTCGGGGAGAAAGATATGGACAATCACTTCTCCGAAGTCTTGCAAAATCCAGCTTCCTTCGGCTTTTCCTTCGGTTCTTAAGGGGAAGCGCTGGAAGTTTTCTTCGACGCTATCTTCGATCGACCTGGCGATCGCCCGCACTTGCACGGTGGACAATCCCGTTACCAATACAAAGAAATCGGCTAAATAGGAGACTTCATCCACTTTAAGGATCAGGATATCTTCCCCTTTACGGTCATCTGCTGCTTCCGCTATGGTTAGGGCCATGTGCTGACTACTCTCTAGGGGCAAGGGACTAGAGGGCGCTGAGGAGGGAATTGAGGTTGGAGAAACAGGCGTTTGGCCAAAGTTGGACATGCAAACTAGGTTAAGAATTAGGACACTATTGGGATTATTTTAGGAATCTTTATCTTAACTGAAGATCCCAGGAGTGGGGAGTGGGGGAATGGGGGACGCGGGGACATGGAGACGCGGGGACATGGAGACGCGGGGACACGGAGACATGGAGACGCGGGGACGCGGGGACACGGAGACGCGGAGAAATTACTTCTTGCCTATTGCCTATTGCCTATTGCCTATTGCCTATTCCCTATTCCCCATTACCTCCTCAAATAGGGTTTCATAGCGATTGAGGGCTTCTTCGAGAGAAAAATTTTGCAGGGCATAATCTCTCCCTTGCTTGCCTAGCTGTTCAACTTCGGCGGGATTATGATAAAATTGCCTAATTCGATCGGCTAGGGCTTGGCTGTTTTCTGGCGCAACCACCACTCCCCCTTTACTGTTCCGAACGGCTTTAGCTGCGGTTCCATCTTCGGGAACCGAGGCGACAATGGCTCTCCCACTCGATAAAATTAAGGGAATTTTGGAGGGCAGGTTAAAGGTTGTGACGCGCTGTTTTTGCACCACTAAGCCGATGTTGGCCGCAGCATACATTTGGGGGAGGGTTTCGCGGGGTTGGAAGGGCAGGAGTTTAACATTGGTGACTTTAAGGCGATCGCACTCAGTTTGTAGAGCGCCCAAGGCTTTTTTCTCTCCCACAATCACAAATTGAATGGCTTCGAGATGTTGGAGTTGGGCAGCCGCTTCAATGACGGTACTGAGTCCTTGGGTGAGGGCGATATTGCCCGCATAAAGAATGACAAATTTACCGTTGAGTTGATGCTTTGTCCGAAAATCATTGGGTTCTTGGGGTAGGGGACGAATGAAGTTGACATCCACCCAGTTGGGAATACAGGTGATTTTGCGATCGCTAATTCCTTGGGACAATAATTTTTCTCGAAATCCTTCCGCAATCACGCTAATCCGTACTGAGGTAGAATAGGCAAGAGTCTCTAAACTTTCTGCCATTTTGAACAGGATAGACTCCCGTTTGAGTAAGCCTACTCTTACCGCCGCTTCTGAGACGATATCTTGTAAATTGAGTACCACAGGAGAGCGCCGAGACGCTGAAAAAAGACTCACTGGAACGGAAATCGGCAAGGGCGGAATAGTCGCAAAAACCACATCTGGTCGCCATCCCCGGTAGGCTTGCACCACACTACTGACAATAAAACTCCCGTCAAGTAAAAGACGGTCTAATAATCCCGGTTTTGGCCCCTTTATGTAAACATAGCTGCGTTGAATAGTAACCTTATTTTTTACTTCAGTCAGATAAATTTTACCGCGATAACCCTCATAAACCTGCCGTTCTGGATAATTGGGCATTCCCGTCACCACCCGCACCTGATGCCCCCGCTCGGCCAGCCCTTCAGCCAATTCTGTCATCAGTGGGGCAATGCCAATGGGTTCTGGAGCATAGTTGTAAGAATAAATTAGAATTCGCATCGCATCAGACCTTTAGCTGAGAGGGTTTTAAACGGCAATAGAACTTATCTTGCCCAAAAAGTTTACACTATCGTAACCTAGTTTTAAGTAGACTGGAGTCCCTGAGTATTGATTGTCTTAACTCTATGATTGATTATCCGTAAAATTATTGATTCTTCATACGTTAAAATTCATCTTCCGATCAATTGCCAAATTATTTTGCTTAGAGTTATAATTTAAAAATGCTTGCCTAGGGTGCGAATAAACTTTTTTGAGTCAAGAGAGTTTTATCTGTTTTTTGTCCGATTAATATTACACCAAAGATAAAATCAACCTAACTTCTAATTTCAACCAAGGTTGATTCTACATCATGCAATATATACCGATAAAAGCATTTAATTAAAAATAGCCAAGCGTATGAAATTTTAACTGCCTTAGAAAGAAAGCCTCTACTCTCAAACAATAGAGTGGATTTCACTAGAAAAAGTTATCAATCCATTTGACTCGAAATCATCAGATAAAATCTACCATAACCATGTCTTACTCACTCAATTTGCCTGTTTTCCCGAAACAGATTGCGTTTATCGATCCCCAAATTAAAGATTATGACCTTCTCCTCAAGGGGATCGAGTCAGATGTGGAAGTTGTTATCTTGGAAAAACACCAAGATGGAATTGAGCAGATTACCCAACATTTAAAGACTCATCGGGAAAACTCCATTGAATCGATTCATTTGATTTCCCATGGAAATTGGGGACAAATTCATCTGGGTTCTACTCAACTCAATCAAGAAAGCCTACCCTACTATAGCCAAACCCTACAAAGCTGGTCAAATCTGCTGGGTCAATCCGCCGAAATATTACTTTATGGTTGTCGAGTCGCTGGAAATGCGATCGGTCGGTCGTTTGTGGATAGCCTCAGTCAATTAACGAAAAGGGCGATCGCCGCTTCCACCACCTTAACCGGTAGCGCCGGGCTAGGAGGAACCTGGGAGCTGGGATATCGAACCGGGGAGATGCGATCGGAATTGGCATTAGACGAGGGGGCGATCGCCACCTATCCCCACACCCTAGGAATCATCGTCGCCAACCCCTTCTACGCAGTAGGTCGAGATCTACCCATTAATGCCAGCGATCCCTTCACACAACTCTACATTGTTGACATTGAAGATGGAACCTCGACCAAAGTAGGAACTATTCAGGTTGATAGCTTCACCCTAGCTCGACAAAGCGTAACTGGTCGTCTCTATTATGTGGAAATCGTTGATAATGCAGCAAATGGAGAAAACGCTCAAGTAGGCTACTGGGACCCTTTAACCGGTACAAATACTGTACTGGGACAAGCAGGGAGTGACGCTGATGGCATTAGATTCTTCAAACTAGCTCAGGCTGATGATGGCACACTATACGCTCTGGCCAATAATTCAGACAAATTATTTTCTATCGATCCCAACACAGGAGTAGCAACCGACTTAGGGCAAGTTTCGGGGCTACCTGCAAATGGCGGAGATATAGCCTTCGATCCCAATGATTCCCATCGTCTCTTTATCAGCAGTGCAGGTAATCCTGGCGATCCATTTGAACTCTATACAGTCGATGTTTCAGCAGGGACTTTAACTGCCACACTAATCGGAGAAGCGAGCCTAGGTCTAACTAGAACAGGTTCTTTAGGGTTTGGAAATGATGGCCAACTTTATGCCAGCAGTGACGATCGGTTAGTCATTCTAGATTATCCCAATGTCAGTGGAGGAACGATACCCACTATAGACAAGGGAGGTTTAAGCTTTGCTGCCGCAGATTTTGGAACATTACCCACTCTAGAATCTGAAGCCGATTTAACCATCCAAAAAACAGACAATCTCAATAACGTTGCGGCAGGTAGCACCGTTACCTACACCATCTCAGTCACCAATGATGAGCCATCGAATCGCATCATTGGCATGATCATTCAAGACACCATTCCCAGTCAGTTTGATACCAGCAGCATCAGTTGGGAGGCAGAGATTACCGATAACAATACACCAGGTGATAGTAATATCGTCAGTGGTGCAACTGGCAGTAACACCAATGACTTAGTAGTTCAACTCGCTCTAGGCCCGCAAGATACAATCACAATACTTGCTAGTGGAATCGTTGATCCAGGCACAACACCTGGAACTGTCATTAGAAATGAAGTTGAAGTTCCCGGTATCGAAGACACCACACCAAGCAACGATAGTCCTATAGATGAGACCACTGTAGTTGCCACCCCCAGTGCCGACCTGAGCATCACCAAAGACGACAACCTCACCACTGTAGCTCCGGGAGGACAAGTCACCTACACCATTGTCGCCAGCAACAACGGCCCCCACGATGTCACTGATGGCGTAGTCAACGACACCATCCCCAGCGAACTAGAAAGCGTCACCTGGAGTGCAACCGGAGCCGGAGGAGCCAGTGGCTTTGATGCCACAGGCACAGGCAACACCATCAACGACACCGGTATTACCCTCCCCTCCGGAGGCAGTATCACCTAC
>NZ_JAQPOK010000031.1 GCF_030068445.1 Roseofilum halophilum BLCC-M91
GTAGGGTATCCGAGACCTAGGTAAAACCCGCCCCTACCGGGTTTTAGGGATGTTGTAGTAAGAGTGTAGGTTGGGTTGAGGAACGAAACCCAACACCCGTCTGACGAAAGTTGGGTTTCACTTCGTTCAACCCAACCTACAGTTTTAAGCTTGCCAAGCCACTACTGTTGTAAACCCGCCCAACCCTCGGTAGGTTTTGGGTGTTATGGGGGCGGGTTCTCACCATGGATGGTGGGGTATCCGAGACCTAGGTAAAACCCGCCCCTACCGGGTTTTGGGGATGTTGTAGGGGCGGGTTTTTTCAGCCCCTGAGAAATCCCACCCATAACTGTTGTAAACCCGCCCAACCCTCGGTAGATTTTGGGTGTTGTGGGGGCGGGTTCACACCATGGATGTTAAACTAAAATCAATCTCAGAAACCAAACAGACCATGTATAAAATCCTCAATGCCACCTATCAAAATGGAAACCTGATTTTAGAGAGAAAACTAGAATCAATCAGGGAAGGTCAAACCTTTAAAGTTGTTCTTCTAGAGACCGATGAACTCAACTTGAGAAAGCAACACTTTTTGCAATTAGTAGACAAACATTCTTTCCCCTTATCTCAAGACGCTCCCTTTAACCGAGAGCAGCTCCATGAGCGATAAAATCTTTTTAGACACCAATCTTTGGGTTTATCTCTATGCCAAAGAACCAGAAATCAAATATCTCAAAGTAAAGCAAGTTATTGAAGATAATTTTGAGTCTATCCTAGTCAGTACCCAAATCTTGGGAGAACTCTTTAACGTCTTGACCCGAAAAAAACTCGTACCAGATGATGAAGCCCAAGAAATTGTATTAGAGGTAGTCAGCAACTTCACCATTGCAGAAATAGATACTCTAAAAGTTCTTCAAGCATTGGATATTAAATCTAGATACCAATACTCCTATTGGGATAGCCTAATTATTGCAACAGCTTTAATTCTCGATTGTACGATCTTATATTCAGAAGACTTACACCACGATCAAATCATTGAACAGAAAATGAAAATCATCAATCCGTTTATGTAATTCGGGGTGATATCAAGCCTTCCCAAAGTTTTGGATGTTGTAGGGATGTTGTAGGGATGTTGTAGGGGCGGGTTTTTTCAGCCCCTGAGAAATCCCACCCATAACTGTTGTAAACCCGCCCAACCCTCGGTAGGTTTTGGGTGTTGTGGGGGCGGGTTCACACCATCGATGGTAGGGTATCCGAAACCTAGGTAAAACCCGCCCCTACCGGGTTTTAGGGATGTTGTAGGGGCGGGTTTTTTCAGCCCCTGAGAAATCCCACCCATAACTGTTGTAAACCCGCCCAACCCTCGGTAGGTTTTGGATGTTGTAGGGGCGGGTTCACACCATGGATGGTAGGGTATCCGAGACCTAGGTAAAACCCGCCCCTACGGGGTTTTAGGGATGTTGTAGGGGCGGGTTTTTTCAGCCCCTGAGAAATCCCACCCATAACTGTTGTAAACCCGCCCAACCCTCGGTAGATTTTGGATGTTGTGGGGGCGGGTTCACACCATCGATGGTAGGGTATCCGAAACCTAGGTAAAACCCGCCCCTACAGGGTTAATTGTTAATTGTTAATTGTTCACACCATTGAAGCTAGGAAAGAGTTATACTAGGCGCATAGTTCCCTAGCTTCATCGGTTCATTAACATAGAAGTGATGCAACACATTGATATTGTCGAGGCTCAAGCTCAAATGAGTCAGCTACTTGAGGTAGCATTGAATGGTGATGAAATCATTATCACCCGCGATCATCAACCTGTCCTCAAGTTAACTCCATTTTCCTCGAATAGGAAACCCCGCAAACGAGGCAGTGCTAAAGGACAAATTACCATAGCTCCAGATTTTGACCAACCCCTTGAAGAGTTCCAGGAGTATATGGAATGAAGTTCCTGTTAGATACTCATGTTTTTCTTTGGTTTATTAATGATAGTCCTAATCTGAAGCGTGATATTGCCGATCTCCTAGAATCTGATGTTGAACTCTGGTTGAGCATTGCCAGTCTCTGGGAAATTGCCATTAAAGTAAATTTAAATAAGTTAACCATACCCGACAATTTCAAGCGCTTTTTTCCCCAACAAATCACCCTCAACAACATAGAAATTTTACCCGTTACTTTTGAGCATCTAACCGTTGTGGCTAACTTACCCCAGCATCATCGCGATCCTTTCGATCGGTTACTCATTGCTCAGGCAATATCTGAACCAATCTGTCTGATCAGTGCAGATAGACAGTTTGATTCTTACCCGATTAATCGCAGATGGTGATATAGCGGGTAGAGTCGTAGTGGACTGTTTCATCTAATTTTTAGAAAACCGGTTTCTTCACCCCCCCAGCTCCTACCAACAATCCCCACTAGCATACCCTGCCCAATCAATTAAAAATTAAAAATTTTCATGTCGGCGACAGGGGCGGGTTCACACCATGGATGGTGGGGTATCCGAGACCTAGGTAAAACCCGCCCCTACGGGGTTTTGGGGATTAGGTTTTGGATGTTGTGGGGGCGGGTTCACACCATGGATGGTGGGGTATCCGAGACCTAGGTAAAACCCGCCCCTACCGGGTTTTGGGGATGTTGTAGGGGCGGGTTTTTTCAGCCCGTGAGAAATCCCACCCATAACTGTTGTAAACCCGCCCAACCCTCGGTAGATTTTGGGTGTTGTGGGGGCGGGTTCACACCATGGATGGTAGGGTATCCGAGACCTAGGTAAAACCCGCCCCTACGGGGTTTTAGATCGCCATAGAGACGGAAAAAACTCCCACAGAGCCTCAAACTCTGCTACCATTGACGCGAGCAGGAATGGCCAGGGAAAGATCCAACCTGAGCGGTCATTCATTGTCTGCCTCACCCCTCCTTGTCCAAGTTCAACCGGTTCAGGGTACTCAGCGCCATGGCACAACCTAATCCAGCAGAGATCACCGATGCTCTCAACAGTGTCTTACAACCCCAAGGGGTTACCGCTAAAGCACTGGTCAAAGAAGGCTGTTTACATATCCTCCTAGAAGGGGAAACCATACCCGAACAGGAAGACTATGTGGCGATCATTCACGATGAAATCCTCAATATGGGTATAGACTCCTTCCCTACCCTACAAATATACGGTCGCCAAATGGGAGCGAAAAAGCCAAGTTGGAGTGAAACGATTGATCTCCTGCACGGGAAAGACGACGAGGACGATTTACCCAACTTTGCCCTTGACGATCCTGATGATGATATGAACTCTTATAACGATAACGATCTCGATGGTGCGGAACCTTTAGATCCAGAGCCAGATGAATCGGCAGAGCCAAAAAAATCAGGGGCTAAAAAGTTCCTACCCTTATTAGCTATCCCCCTTATCGCCCTGATTGGTGGCGCAGTTTGGTGGTTTTTCCTCCGTCCGACTCCAGCCCCCATCACCCCCGCTACTGCCCCAGAAACAACCCCTGAGCAAACCGCCACGGAAACGCCACCGGAAACTACAGAACCGGAAGCCGTCCCTGAAAGTCCCGCATCTGTTGCTCCGGAATCTACCAACCCTTGGAGAGATGGCATTAACCTAGCCATGAGCGCGGCTGAACTCGCGCAAACCGCCAGCACCCGTACGGAGTGGGAAGAGGTGGCGAGTCAATGGGAGCAAGCGCGAGATCTGATGGCTCAAGTGCCAGAAGAGAGTGAAAACTATGCAGCAGCACAGGAGCGGGTGGTGACCTATGATGAGAATGCGAATTCAGCGATGATCTGGGCCGATCGCAGTAATTGAAGATAGAAAAATCTGCATGTAGGGGCGGGTTTCTGCATGTAGGGGCGGGTTTCAAACCCGCCCCTACAAATAAGAATTTGATATAACCTATTTTTTCAGGAGCGATCGCTCAAAATTCTTACCCTTAAGCATCCGATTCCAGTACAGAAACGGCAACCCATAGCGCTTCAGCAACCACATGCTATAGCGTTCCTCCATCGGATCGAGAGGAAACGTCGGACTCGGATTCTTATCATAATCAAACTCAGCAAAAATCACCTTGCCATACCCCGTCACCAACGGACAACAGGCATAACCATCATACTGACTATTCAACGATTTAGACTCCATCAGAGCCAACAAATTCTGCACCACCACTGGCGCTTCCGAGCGCACAGCAGCAGCCGTTTTCGACGTAGGCAAAGAAGACGCATCCCCCAAACCCAACACATTCGGATAGCGATTATGCTGGAGAGTAAACTTATCCACATCAATCCACCCTTTAGCCGCCCCTTCCGTACCCGCTAAAGGACTATTCTTAATAAAATCCGGAGCGCTCATCGGTGGACTCACATGGAGCAGCTCAAAAGGAATACTCACCGACTCCACCCCCTCATCTGTCGTCACCTCAAACACCGCCTCTTTGGGATTCGTTTTAACCGCTTTCAGATTATATTTCACCTTCATCTCAATCTCTTTGCGGTTCACAATTTCCATCAACGGTTTCGCATAGGCAGGAACCCCAAAAATCCCTCCTCCTGCCGTACAATACATAATCTTCGACTGATTGCGAACCCCATTTTTCCGGAACGTTTCATCCGCCAAATACATAATCTTCTGGGGCGCACCAGGGCACTTAATCGCCGTAGCAGGATAAGTAAAAATCGCCGTACCGCCCTTAAAATTGCGAATCATCTCCCAAGTTTTCGGCGCTTGCTCGAAAGCATAATTACTACAAACTCCATTCTTGCCTAAGGTTTCCGGCAATCCTTCCACCCAATCCCAATGGATTTGCAGTCCCGGACAAACCACCAAATAATCATAAGAAATCACCGCTCCATCCTGGGTAATCACTTGATTTTGATCCGGTTTAAAGTCCTGACAATAAGCTTTAATCCAAGTCGCCTTTTCCGGAATACAGTCTTTTTCCGGTTTCTCCGTATCTTCAGCAGCATAGGCTCCTCCACCCACTAACGTCCAAGCGGGCTGATAATAATGCTTATCTGACGGTTCAATAATCGCCACATCCAAACTAGAGTTGGCATTTAACAGTTGAGCCGCTACCGTAATTCCTGCGGAACCCCCGCCCACAATTACAATTTGATGATGGGTTAAATTTGCCATAATTTCTCGATCGATACAAAAGTGGTTTTTGGGATACCATAATAACGTAGTTTTCTTCGATTAAAATTTAAGAAAACATAAAGAAAGTCCTCGAATTTAACCCTAAGTATTTCTTCTATTACCCTTCTGCCTATCCATCATTCCTCATCCAACGAATAATGAGTTTGTTCTCGAATATACTCAATCACTTCATGATAAGCTTCCTCGTTAAGTTTCGGATGTAGAACAATTTCCGTCTGACTATTGGGCAACCAAAAAGTAAGTTTTTTATTCCCTGGATGATAGGCAAACAAACTGATTTGAAGCAGATTGATAAAATAATCATTCCGTTCATAGTGAAACTTCAGCCAATTCTTATCCTTACGACTCTCTAAACAGTGATGAATATACTTTTGCACTTTTGAATAACTTTCTGATTCTCTTTGGGGAGTCAGAACAATGGGCGTTTGACTCTCCGGTAACCAAAAGGAAATTTTACCATTCGTGGCACAGATAAACGTATCAATGCGGTCTAAATCGATCACATAAATCTGACGTTCAAATGGAATTTTAGCCCAGAATGCCACCGATTTACCTCCAGATCATAACTTATACTAAATTGGCTGGAAGTGGAGTTTCAAGCGTAGAATCTTGCTGTATTTCTGACGCTTCCAAAGCTTCTTCTGTATAGTTTTGGGCAGCTTGAATAAACCCTTGAAACAGGGGATGGGGATGGCTAGGGCGAGATTGAAATTCAGGATGAAATTGACAGGAAATAAAGAACGGATGTTGGGGATATTCGACGATTTCGACCAACCGTCCATCGGGAGAAGTGCCACTAATGACATACCCAGTTTCTAACAAAAGGTTGCGATAGGCATTATTAAATTCATAGCGATGTCGATGGCGTTCATAAATCACTTCTTCTTGATAGAGTTGGGCGGCTAGGGTATTGGGCAAAATTCGACAAGGATAGAGTCCTAAACGCATGGTTCCGCCTAAGTCTACGACATCTTCTTGTTCGGGCAATAAGTTAATGACGGGGTTGGGGGTTGTGGGTTCAAACTCAGCGCTATGGGCATGGGTTAATCCGGCTACATTTCGCGCCCATTCAATTACGGAACATTGCATTCCTAAACATAATCCGAGAAAGGGAATTTGATGGGAACGGGCATATTGAACGGCTTGAATTTTGCCGTCTACGCCACGAATGCCAAAGCCTCCAGGAACAATTAAGCCATGGATGCCTTGGAGATGTTTTTCGTATCCGTCTTGTTCTAAGTCTTCTGAGTTGACCCAGCGAATATTAACATGGGAGTTAATGGTAATGGCGGCGTGGCGTAGGGCTTCGATGACGGAAAGATAGGCATCGGTGAGCTGGATGTATTTGCCGACGATCGCCACGTCCAGGGAGCGATTAGAATTAGAGAGACACTCAACGAGGCTTTGCCATTTTTGGAGTTGGGGAGGACGCTGTTCTAAGCGCAGTAAGTCAATGACTTGGTTGGCTAACCCTTCTTCTTCCATTCTTAGGGGGACTTCGTAGATACTGCTGACATCTTGTGCAGGAATGACGCATTCGACGGGCACATCGCAGAATTCGGAGACTTTGGATTTTAGGGAGTCGGGTAGGGGGCGATCGCACCGACAGACTAAAATATCTGGTTGAATGCCAATCGAGCGCAATTCCTTCACGGAGTGCTGGGTGGGTTTGGTTTTCATTTCTCCGGCTGAAGGAATCCAGGGCACGAGGGTAACATGGATATAGATAACTTGATTGCGCCCCACATCTTTACGGAATTGGCGAATAGCTTCTAAGAAGGGTTGAGATTCAATATCACCGACAGTTCCGCCAATTTCGGTAATCAGCACATCGGGGGTAGAATTGCGGGCTACCCGATGAATGCGTTCTTTAATTTCATGGGTAATATGGGGAATGACTTGCACGGTTCCCCCTTGGTAGTCTCCCCGACGCTCTTTATTAATGACGGCTTGATAGATAGAGCCTTGGGTGACACTATTGAGACGAGACATGGAGGTGTCAGTAAAGCGCTCGTAGTGTCCTAAGTCTAGGTCAGTTTCGGCTCCATCTTCGGTGACGAAGACTTCCCCATGCTGAAAGGGACTCATCGTGCCGGGGTCTACGTTAATATAGGGGTCAAGTTTGAGAATGGAGACGGAATAATCCCGTGATTTAAGGAGTCGTCCTAAGCTGGCGGCGAGAATTCCTTTACCGATACTGGAAACTACACCCCCGGTGACAAATACGAACTTGGTCATTTCCCGAACTCTACCCTATTTCTTGCGCTTCCCATTTATTGTGCCATATCGCGATCGATCATTAGACTTCTTGCTCTGGAGGCTTAATTTCGTCTGGGTTGAGTCCTAGAGACTTGATATAGGCTGCAAGTTGCTCGGCTTTTTGTTCAGCGTCTTGAGCGCGTTGGCGCTGTTGCTCTAGCTCCTCGTCCCTCTCTTGGAGTTGCTCGCTGGGGGTGGGAATCCAGTTTCCTTGAGCATCATACCACCGGAGCCAGAGTCCGTCTCTGCGATCGTAGATGCCTTGCCACAAGCCTAAACCGAGGTTTAATTCATTAAACCAGATACGGCGATCGGGAAGTAGCTGTTCTTGGTAGCGTGCGCCTTGTAAGCGAAATGCCCGCAACCGGTTTTGATAGCGATCGTAAACGACATAATAGGGGATATGTAGAATTTGTTCGTAGACTTCCCATTTGGTGGGAGGTTTTCCGCTTTTGCGCTGGGTGAGTCCTAAGTCTTCTGTTTCGGTTCCCGGAGAGAGGAGTTCGACGACGAGGTAGGGAATGACTCCTTCTTGCCAGATGACGTAACTCCAGCGTAGCGTTTCTTGGTCGGTGGAGGGTGTATTATCAAGAACTAAAAACCAATCTGGACGTTTGTACCAGTTGGTATGGCGGGAGTCATAATATAAGTTTAGATCGGTGGCAGTGAAGCATCGATCGGGCCAGTATTCGGCGGGTTTACAAGTAAGGCTTAAGAGGGCGGGTTGAAGGTCATGGAATTCGTCAGGCAAACCGGGTTCCTCCGGGTCTTCACTCGGTAGATCGTACATGGTGGGTAAGGGTTTTTGCCAAGGGGCGGTGCGATCGCCGTAAACCATAATTGACACTTGTTGAAATCATCTTCATCATAGCGCTGGGTGCTAGGGAAGAGGGAATAGGCCTGTGCCAAAATGTGAGATAGTAAACCCATAATTAGGGCGTGGAGTCTAGACGATGATGGTGTGGAGATCGAGGAAATCGCTACTGATAGGCGCTTCTGGGGGCATAATCTTGACAGGAAGTGTGTGGGCTGAGGTGCGTTCGATGCCGAGTGTGGTAGAGCGTTTAGCGAGGGATTATCTTAATGGTACTCCGGTTTCGGCGATCGCCCCCAATTGGACTCTAGAACAAGCCGCCCAATTTCAGCAACAATTTGTACAAGCGCTCATTCCCGAACTTGGCCCCATTGTCGGCTATAAAGCTGCTTTAACGAGTCCCGTGGCTCAGGAGCGCTTTGGGGTTTCCCATCCCGTGCGGGGAACGTTATTACAACAAATGTTACTCTCGAATGGGGCAACGGTTCCCGTTAAGTTTGGCGCTCGTGGGGTATTTGAAGCAGATTTAATGGTGCGTGTGGCAGATGGGAAGATTAATCAAGCCAAGACTCACCGAGAAGTATTAGAGAGTTTAGATGCCGTGATTCCGTTTATTGAGCTGGCCGATTTGATGTACGATCCCACGGTAACCTTAAATGGCCCTGCCTTAGTTGCCATCAATGCCGGAGCGAGGTTAGGGGTGTTGGGGGAACCGGTGGCACTCGCAGCAACTCCCGCATGGGAAAAGCGCTTGGGGGAAATTGCGGTAGTAATGGAAGATGGTGCAGGAGAGAAGTTATCGGAAGGAAGCAGTAGCGCCTTATTAGGGCATCCCTTGCAAGCCGTATTATGGCTGAAAGAGGATTTGAATGCTGCTGGAATTCAGCTCAAGCCAGGAGATTTGTTATCGTTGGGAACGATTACTCCTTTAACTCCGGTAAAGGAGGCGATGATGATTCGAGCGCGATATGAGGGTTTGGGGGAAGTGTCGGTAATATTTGAGTAATGAATTTTGTGTTTAACCGGCTGTTTTCATCCACACCGAAACGGCTAAACAGCCCCAACCGATTAAAAAAGCGACACCGCCAAAGGGGGTAATAGCTCCGAGGATTTTGATTCCGGTGACGCTGAGGGCATATAAGCTACCGGAAAAGAGGAGGATTCCGGCGACAAATGCCCATCCTGTGGTTACCATCCAGGGATTTTGCGCCGGTAGGGAAGAGAGCCAGAGGGCAACGAGGATGATGGCGAGGGCGTGATACATTTGGTACTTGGTGGCGGTTTCAAAGATTTCCAGGGAGCGATCGCTCAGTTGTTCTTTGAGCGCATGGGAAGCAAAAGCACCCGCAGCAACGGCGATCGCCGCTAACAGCGATCCTAACGTCAGAAAAACTTGACTCATTCCTCCTCTCCTATCTCTCTTTTGCCTTAATTTTAGTAGTTATTATTATAACACAAAAACACCATGAAAATCATTAAAACTGAACAGCTACTCAGTTCTCCACATATTGAACAACAGTCTATCTATCAACAAAGCAAACAACAAGTTCAAGAAGCAATTCAACAAGTAGAATGGCCAGAAAATAGTGGTCAATTCACCATCTATCCTGAAAGTGGCAAAAAGCGAGGTCAAGGCAATGGAGTTAAACCCATTAAGTTGAAGTTTATTGAATACCTTAAAGCTCAGAATTGGCAGATTGAATACGAAATTAGCCCAGAACTCGGTAAAGTAGATGCCGTTTTCAATGAAGCCAGAAAGACCGTAGCTGTCGAATGGGAAACCGGCAATATTTCTTCAAGTCACCGATCGATCAATAAAATGGTCTTAGGGATTCAGAAGCAATATATTCTAGCTAGTTTTGTTATTGTTCCTTGTCGCAATTTAGCCCAATATTTAACTGATCGAATTGCCAACTTTGAAGAACTCGAACCCTATTTTGATTTTTGGCGTAACTGTGGAGCCTGTTATCAAGGCAATTTACTCATTTTTGGAGTTGAACACGATCAAACCAGCCACGAAGTCCCCAGAATACCAAAAGGAACCGATGGACGTGCTAAAGCTTAACTTTCTACATAATCAGTGTTTTTATGATAGCATAAACTATGGTCAGTCAACCTTTCAACAATCACATCACAGTTTTCAATTTCCATCCCTATCCAATTGCGTCCTGTCACTTCACAAACAGCATAGGTTGTACCACTGCCACCAAACGGATCGATAATGAGATTTCCCGGTAAGCTAGACATTTGTATCACTCGTTCTAACAGCTTAGTCGATAACTGATTAGTCTTCCTCTTCGGACTTTTAAACTTCCAATGACGTACTGGAGGAATATCATTCCAAACATCGGTTAAGTTTACTCCTAGAGGATTCATAAATTTACGATGTCCCCCATAATCTTTAATTTCCTTACCACAATGGCGGCATACTTCTATGGGAGTTCTGATTCTGCGAAATACATTAGGCTTACCTTTAGAGTAATATAGCAAACTATAATGACTCGGATATAATCGACCAGGAATCGGCATACTCGATTTAACATTTACAGAAATCCAATGGCGGAAATCCAGTCCATTTTGCATCAACTGATTGCCTAAAATAATATTCCACTTCGGCAAATTATACAGAAAAAAGCTTCCTCCTAGTTTAAGTATTCTACAACATTCTTTGATCCAGGAAAAGCACCAAGATAAATACTCATCATCAGATCTTAAATCATCAGATTTTTGACCGTAGTTTTTCCCTAAATTAAACGGAGGATCGGCAAAAATAACATCAGCCACTCGATCTTCAATATTTTCCAAAATTGTCAAGCAGTCTTGCTCAAACAAAACCCCTAGACTAGAGTGTAAACAGGGTTCCACTTTAAAATCAGGCTTAAAAAAGGCTTGATAGGCAAAACTTTGATTTTGATTCAAGTCTAGAGCAAGCTGTTTCATGATAACCAGGTGTAGCGTCTTAATCTTAGTTTAATTTATTTCATTTTTTTGTCAAGGTCAGATCGTTGAATGATATAAGATATGTCTATTTTCTGACGTGCAGATTGGAAAGGACAAGAGGATTGGGGTTGCCGATAGCTTGTAACTTTCATATCTACATTTCGGTAAATTATCTTAAGCTTAGGGGAAAAGGGAAAAACTTAAGGTAATGTAAAAATTAGCTTTACCTATGCTGACTGGCTATGACTAACGACATCAATTGGAAAAAACTGCAAAATGGCTCGGATATTCGGGGGGTGGCACTTCCTTCTGTCCCCGATGAACCGGTTAATTTAACGGCTCAAGTGTGCTGTAAAATTGGTCAAAGTTTTTGCACCTGGCTGAGTCAAACATTAGAAAAACCGATTACAGAATTAACTCTAGGATTGGGACGCGATAGCCGGATTTCCGGGCCGGAGCTGATAAGTGCGATGATGGAAGGCATTATCGCCCTTGGCGCTAAGGTGTATGATTTCGGACTTGCTTCGACTCCTGCCCTATTCATGAGTACGGTAACCCCTGGCTTTGAGTGCGATGGAGCAATAATGCTTACTGCCAGTCATCTGCCATCTAATCGTAATGGATGTAAATTTTTTACCGCGAAAGGGGGCTTGGAAAAACAAAATATCAGTGATATTCTCAGCATTGCCTCCGAAACCGACTTTACCCCCGCACCCACCCCCGGAACCATTACCCCCAAAGACTTTATGAGCGTCTACGCGGGACAACTGGTGCAAAAAATCCGCACAGGGGTGAACCATCCCACGGACTTTGAACAGCCCCTGAAAGGTCTAAAAATTGTTGTTGATGCGGGCAATGGGGCGGGGGGATTTTACGTGAGTCAAGTCCTAAAACCTTTGGGGGCAGACACCACGGGTAGTCAATTTCTTGATCCTGACGGTAACTTTCCTAACCATGTCCCCAACCCGGAAGATAGCAAAGCTATGGATTCTATCTGTCAAGCTGTAACGGAGAATCAAGCGGATTTTGGTGTTATTTTTGATACGGATGTCGATCGCGGCGGAGCCGTAGATGCAACGGGTAAAGAACTGAACCGCAACCGTCTCATTGCCCTGATTTCTGCCATTGTCCTGCGGGAACATCCCGGATCGACTGTAGTGACGGACTCCATTACCTCCGATGGTTTAGCACAGTTCATTACTGAAGACCTGAAAGGAGTCCATCATCGGTTTAAGCGTGGGTATAAAAATGTGATCAATGAAGCCCAACGGTTGAACGCCGAAGGTCAGGAGTCTTGGTTGGCCATTGAAACCTCCGGTCATGCGGCAATGAAAGAAAATTACTTTCTGGATGACGGAGCTTACTTAGTGAGTAAACTGGCGATCGAATTGGCGAAAGGGAAATTAGCGGGGCGATCGCTCACCGATTTAATCGCCAATCTTAAAGAACCCGTTGAAAGCCAAGAATTCCGCATTAAACTCGCCCTAGATGACTTTAAACCCTATGGAAATCAAGTCATTGAAGCCCTCTCTACCTTTGCCAACGCTCAACCGAACTGGAGCGTGGTTCCCAATAATTACGAAGGTGTGCGCGTTTCCTGTACTGCTCCAGAAGAAAATGGATGGTTTCTCTTGCGTTTATCCCTCCACGATCCCGTTATTCCCCTGAATATTGAATCGAATGTTAGCGGGGGTATCGCTAAAATTGCTCGTAAATTGCTCACCTTTTTGCAATCTTTTGACGCGCTCGATCTTTCAACGATGAAGTAAAGATAGCGCTAGGGTTGGCTTGTCTGGACATGCATCTGTAGGGGCGAAAAATTTTTCTCCCCTACAGGGTCTCTTTTCAATCATCCGCTAGACTAAATGTAAGCGGTTGAAGAAATTGAAGGGCTATGAGTGATGACTTTATCACCAGAAAAAGTAACGACACTTTACGAGATCGATTACCTGCTGTGGATTGAAACCACTTTACAACAGTTGCGCGATCGCGATTACAACCAGGTAGACTGGCAGAATTTGCTTGAAGCAATTGAGGATATGGGAAAAAGCGAACGCCATAGCATCAAGAGCAATCTGACTGTTGTCCTGATGCATCTTTTAAAGTGGGAGTTTCAGCCTCAATGTCGCACCGGTAGTTGGGCAGGAAGCATTACCCAGCATCGTACCCGTATTCTGTACGCTTTAGAAGATTCGCCGAGCTTGAACAATTATCTCCCAGAAGTGCTAGAAACGGCTTATTCACGGGCACGACAGGAAGCGAGTGATGAGACACAGTTGCCGTTGAGTATGTTTCCTCTAGATTGTCCCTATGCGATCGAGCAAGTGTTAGATGATGAGTTTTGGCCGGATCGATCGCCTTCAATCCCCAACCGTTGATTAAAGGACTTTACACTTTTAGCCAACCAAAAATATCGTTTACTGATAATGTCCATTCCTCTAAACCAGTCAGCATCGGTAAGGGTTCCGGATCGCCATTTGCCACTCGATAAATTTTGGGTAAGCCCGACTGAAAAACAGTAATCGATTGAGTTTGAGGGTCAATAATCCAACCCAATTCTGCACCATTTTGAAGACAAAATAGAATTTTTTCCATCACTAATGTCATCGGTTGATCCGGTGACAAAATTTCAATAATCCAATCGGGATGGCGATCGAAACGATTAGCGATTTCCCCCTCTTCATCTTTGGGCAAATTCTGCCAACGAATCACCGCAATATCTGGGACAATGGAGCGTCCCGCAAAGGTACAGCGTAATTCAGTTAAAGCATAGGCTAACTGATTAGATTTTGCCTGTTGATTAATGGCAGATGTAAGTTCAACTTGTAAAATACTATGTTTTCCTTGAGGCATAGGCTTTTGAGTTACTTCCCCATTGAAATATTCACTAGCCGGTTTGGTTTCTGGTGATGCCAAAAACTCTTCTAAGCTAATAGCTTGGCGTTTTTCTACTGCTGTAATCATCATCATACCTGCGAGATTGAGCTATTTATATCAAACTTTCAACCAACCGAAAATATCGTTTACAGATAACTGCCATGCCTCTAAACCCGGCAGCATCGGTAAGGATTCCGGATCGCCATTTGCCACTCGATAAATTTTGGGTAAGCCCGACTGAAAAACAGTAATCGATTGAGTCTTGGGGTCAATAATCCAACCCAATTCTGCACCATTTTGGAGACAAAACAGAATTTTTTCCATCACTAATGTCATTGATTGATCGGGTGACAAAATTTCAATAATCCAATCGGGATGACGCTCAAAACGATTAGCGATTTCCCCCTCTTCATCTTTGGGCAAATTCTGCCAGCGAATCACCGCAATATCTGGGACAATGGAGCGTCCCGCAAAGGTACAGCGTAATTCAGTGAGGGCTAAAGCAACTTTTTGATCTTCTGCGAATAAGTCAATTTCCCGTGCTAAACGACTTTGCAGGCGACTATGTTTTCCTTGAGGCATAGGCTTTTGAGTTACTTCCCCGTTGAAATATTCACTAGCCGGTTTGGTTTCTGGTGATGCCAAAAACTCTTTTAAGCTAATAGCTTGGCGTTTTTCTACTGTGGTAACCATTGTTAATTATTAATTATTAATTGTTCATACCATTCTACTGCATCCTTAATTTCACTTTTAGGTAAGCCCAATTCCCGGACAGCTTTAAGCGATCGCACCAAATTCGCCCCGATAAAACCCGTTCTCCCCGTCACAAATGCTTTCATCAAAAATCCACCAAATTCTCCTCAACTCCCTGTTCTTCAAGCCAGGCTAACGCCCCCTCCGGGCCATCCTGGGCCCGTCGCAGCAATGCTCCCCAAGTCAGAACCGCCTTCTGATTCGGTTCAACGGCGATCGCCCCCTTAATCCGACTCCATAACACCCCCGTATCCGTCGCCAACAAGCGATCGATTTCCTCACGGTTCTCCCCCGTCTTATAAATCTGCAACGCCTCATCCCAGCGCCCATCAATCATCCGAGTGAGTACCTGCTGACTCGGAGAAGCCCAAGATTGCTTCCCATTATGGGCACTTAAATGGGCATGACGGTTAATCAACTCCCATTGCCCTTGAATATCCACCGACCATCCCGGTTTATTCCATAAACCATGCAACCGTTGCTTTGCCGGAGTCCATAACCCACTTTTCGCCAACTGCATCGCCTCCGCATACTCAGAACCTTTCAACAGCATCCGATCCAGAGAAACCGGTTGCAACTCCACCGGAGCCGGTAAAAACGTCCTCGGTTGCAGTTGGTACATCTGAAACCGTGGCTCCAAACCCACCGTTTGATTCACCGTCAAAAACGGCTGTTGCGGCCACTTTGGATGCTTCGACCACACTGGCAACTCATTCGCCGGACTCGTCCAACTGGCAAACGACCCAACATAAGTGGTCTTGGGATTGTAATAAATCGTCTGACCATAGAGAACCTCTTTACCCTCCCTAGTCACCGTCCCCGTCAGATTCACCCACTGGCCCGACTCACTATTAACCAAAGCGCCATTACTCCACTTTAACCCCGTCAACGGTAGGGGTTCATTAGACATTTCCGTTTTTAAGTCCAACGGTTTGAGAACAAAACCCTCTGTGGGCGACTCAATCTCCAGTTGATTAATAAACTGATACATCGGTTTCGCCCGTTCAAACGGTTCTGGATCGCTAATGCGGCGATAAATTCTTAACTGATCGATAGATTGACAGGGCGGAGATCCTGGCGCATCCGGTTGACACCCTTGGCGATGGGCAAAAATCGGCAGCATCATATCCTCATAGGGCCCCACCTTCATCTGCAAGGGATAGCCGGGAGTGTAACCCGATTGAATCAGCTTTTCCTCAATTTCATCTAAGGTTTGCAGAGACCGGCGATTGGTTTCCCCTAGCTGGGTGGTTTTTGGTAAATATTGATTCACCCAAATCATCGCATCTGGATTGACCATCAATTGTAGAGCCACCCAAACCCCAGCACCCACACTAGCGAGTCCCAAGGTCAACACGATCAGGCCAAAAATCGCCTGTAGGGAAGACGGCCGCTGAGGGTCGCTTTCAGAAAATACGCTTCCTGTATCCTCATTCATAGATTTTCAATTCCCAGAGCTGCGGACAGCCATTCACAACCGGTAAAAATCAACCTTGGGTGGCAGCGATTAACGCTTTCTCATAGCGCATACCTGCCCGTTCCCAAGTGTACTCTTGTTCTATCAAATCTCGGCCATTACGGGAGAGTTTTTTTCTTAAAGGCGGATTTTCAAACAAACGACTAATGTTAACCACATAATCTTCGATGGTATTGGCTCGCAGGGCCCGTTGGGGCATTTCCGGCCCATCAACGGCCAAACCTTCCAAAGCGCGATCGCTCGCTACCACCGGAATACCCGTTGCCATCGCTTCGAGAGTCCTATTCTTCATCCCCAAACCAATGCGGATGGGAATGACACAAACCGTCGAGCTATGCAAATACTCCACCAGAGAAGGGACTTCTCCCGTAACCGTGATTCCCGGCTGCTCTCCAAGGGCGCTCACTTCGGGTACGGGTCTTGCTCCAACCAGCTTCAGGGAAGCCTCTGGATAGCGATTTTGGAGCTGGGGAAACACCTCTAAACTCAAAAATCGGGCCGCATCAATATTGACTCGATTATCCATGGCTGCCATAAACAGTAATTGATGACCTCCGGGATCTTCGGTACGCTTAGGAAACAAGGGGAGATCCACACCATTGCCAATCACGCTAATGCGACTTTCTGGATTCATCTCCAGCAGGGTTCGTTTATCTTCAGTGGTCATCACCACTAGATGGCGAAACTTATTTGTATAGCGTTTTTCGTACTGTCGCAGCAACGGCAAACTTATTTGATCTCGTACTTGATTGTCGGACGTTTTGGTTTGTAACTGATTTTTATGAGTGCGATACACGGAGTTATGGATATTTGCCACGGTTCCATAATGGTTGCGCCACTCTGGACGCACATAAATTTCATTGACCCGATGTTCGCAGGCGATCGCATCAAAGCCTTGGGTAGCCACGGCTCGATCGACCCACTGCTGCATGGGTTCTGAAAAGATGGACTTTACAGCGCTAGGCGTTCCTTGTTGAAAGAAGTCTTGAACCCGTTTGAGTTTCGAGAACTTTCCGGGAGCAGGTTCTGGGGGACAGGGAAAGATGACTAACTCATGGACATGCTGGCGCAAGGCTTCAATGTTTGCATCGCTGACTTCATGGGTCTGTTGGGTAACCAGGGTGATAGAATGATCTCGACTTAAATATTTGAGTAAATGAAAAGTTCTCATCTGTGTTCTCCCTTCTGTGGGAGGATAAGGAAAGGTGACAGAGAGCATTAAAATTTTCATTGTTTTTTTAATAGAGAGATTCAATGCTCTCTATTATTCACGATCTCTGATGAAGCATCAATGCTCAAACCCTCCTTAAAAGGCTAATGTGAATTGCTATCCTTGAGTATGGCTCGTTTTTTGCACCTGTCGGATGTTCATTTAGGATTCGATCGCTACGAGAATGCGGAGCGGACGAAGGATTTCTTTTTTGCGTTTCAGGATGCTCTGCAAAAATACGCGATCGCCGAATCGGTGGATTTTGTCCTCATCGCGGGAGACTTATTCGAGCATCGCCAGATTTTACCGGCGACTCTGAACCAGGCCCAGATTGGTTTAGAATTGCTGCAACGGGCGAATATTCCGGTGTTGGCGATCGAAGGGAATCATGATAATCTTCCCTATGGGACTAAAACCAGTTGGTTGCGCTATCTTGCTGAGAATGAGTTGCTGATTTTGCTTGAACCCAATGGGGAACAAGCCTACGATCGGTGGACTCCAGAAACACGCTGCGGAGGTTATATCGATCTGCCTTGTGATGTGAGGGTGATTGGCTCTCGCTGGTATGGTGCATCTGCTCCGAAAGCGATCGCTCAGTTGGCAGAGTCGATTCAACAGTTGCCTACTCCCCCCACCTATCAGATCATGTTATTCCACCATGGTTTGGAGGGGCAAATTGCTCGCTATTCGGGAGCGCTCAAATATGAGGATTTACAACCGCTCAAGGATGTGGGAGTGGATTATTTAGCGTTGGGCCATATCCATAAACAGTATACGGCCGAAGGATGGATTTTTAATCCTGGCTCTACGGAAGCTAATAGTATTGCCGAGGGACAGGATCAAAATCCGAGAGGAGTGTATTTAGTGACTTTAGAAGATGGGGAAATTAACGCTGAGTTAAAGCGAGACTATTATCAACGGCCGATTGTGCGACTTAAGCTAAAGGTGAATAAGCAACAAACGCAAGAAAAAGTTGAAGAAGCGGCTGTGGAAAAGGTGAGTAAAGAAATAGACAAGACGAGGGGGGCGATCGTAGAATTGCGAATTGAGGGACAATTAGGATTTAATCGCTTAGATATCAATGTGCGTCAATTACGACAAAAATTACATCAAAAAAGTCAAGCGCTGATTTTCTTGCTCAAATATGACGTAACCGGAACTGAATATGAAAGTCCTTTTCCCAAAGGTGGAGAACCCCCGAAACGGGAGGAAATTGAACAGCAAGTTTTTGAGGATTTACTCAGCGCAAATACCAATTATCAGCATCAAGCTGAACCCTTGGCGAAAGGCTTAAGAGTGCTGAAACAACAGGTTTTAGATAGCGAACATCCCTCTGTTCTCTATCGGTTTGTAGCAGAATTATTAACAGAACAAGACTCCAAGAATTAAAGTATTATCCTATTTTATTAGCCTAACCCAGAAACCTAGTTTTTCCTACCTTAATTGTTCCACCCCTTAGTCTCTTTTTCTGTCAACAAGCGCTCTAATTTAATATACTCACTTTTCGTCGCCTCATAGAGATGTTTCATCCTCACCGGTTCCCCTGCATCGGCGGCTAAAAATGCGGCGTTTAGGGCGATATTGCGGATGTTTCCTCCCGCCACATTGAGGTTAGAGAGTTTGCGGGAATCTAAGCCTTCTGTAGGGGTTTTGGTGGGGAAAATGCGCTTCCAAATGGCTTCGCGACTGTCGCGATCGGGGAAAGGAAATTGGACAATAAAGCGGATACGGCGCAGAAAGGCTTGATCGATCGCCCCTTTCAGGTTCGTCGTCAGTACGCATAATCCCTGATAGGCTTCGATGCTTTGCAGTAAATAACTCACTTCCATATTGGCGTAGCGATCGCGACTATCCTGTACTTCGGAGCGCTTACCAAACAAGGCATCGGCTTCATCAAACAACAGGATCGCGCCCCCGGTTTCGGCGGCTTGAAACACCTGTTTTAAGTTTTTCTCGGTTTCCCCAATATATTTACTGACTACTGAACTGAGATCGATGCGATATAAATCCAACTTTAATTCACGGGCGATAATCCCCGCCGCCAAGGTTTTCCCCGTACCACTTTGCCCGGAGAATAGGGCGCTAATGCCCAGCCCGCGACGCTCATTGCCCGCAAAGCCCCAATCTTCATAGACGCGCACCCTCTGCCGTAAATGGGTTACTATTTGATACAGGGTGTGTTTATGGTGCTGGGGTAATATCAAATCTTCCCAGGTTGCCTTAGTTTCAATCCGCACTGCCAGATCCTCTAACCGGGGGCGAGCTTGTAGGCGGCAAAACTGCCAGAGGCGATCGCCCACCGAATCCCCTTCTTTAGGTTCGAGTTCTAACGTCGAACACGCCGCTTTAATCGTCGTCGAGGGTAAATTAAACTGAGACGTAATCACCTCTAAATGGCCGTTTAATTCCTCCGTTGCCTCTCCTAAATGGGTTTGCCATAGATGCAACTGTTCATAATAAGAAAGCTTAGGCACATCAAACGTCAGCAGGGGAAGATTAGGAGAAGAAAACCGGATCGAAGTCGAAATAATCACCGGCGTTTTCAAGTCCCGGATAAAATCTGTTAAAATTGCCTGTTGACTCACTTCTGAACCCTCGATCGGATCGTATTCCAATAACAGTAAGGTTGGAGCCAAGAGCATCACCCGTCGCCAGCGAAACACCAGATGTTTTAATTCTTTAGAATCCCTGGGTAAATGGCGACTAGAGAGCAGTTGTACCGGCAGTTGAAAATACTCGCCAATATTTTGGGCGATCGCCCGTTTATCCTCAACATTCCATCCGCACAGTTGCACCGGATGAGACGTTAATAAACCGGAAATTCCTAACTCCACAATCTCTTGATGGGATACCGATAAAGAAGAAGCCGGGGGTGCAAGGGGTTCGAGCAGTAGGGCTAAATCTCGATCTTGATAAACATGACCCAATATATAATGTAAAATACTCTCATCCACCTCAAGTTTAGTATGGGTAAGATCTTCATTTTCAGCTAAATTGAGCAAGTTCCATAATCGTAGTGGTCTTTGGGGATGAAGGGCATCCCAATGGAGATCGGGAAAAAGGGCGATCGCCAACTGAAACGTAGGATAGGTTAAATTCGGATCTCCCTGAGCATGGGCACAAAGCGCCGGAACCTGCGGATGCAACGTCCGCGCTACACAGAGCAACAACACCTTACGCTCAAAGGCTGAAAGTTCAAACACCTTGCATAACTTTTCTAAAGCGGGAAGCGGTTCCCCCGTATCGGAGGGAGAAGTATCAAGATTAATCAGGGGAGTATCTGGAAACTCTAGATCTGGATTTTGCCGTTGACTAATGTGGCGATCGAGACGACGATGGATCTCACCAATACAAAGACTCAAATACTCCATAGGCTCTCGATACTCACCTCTAACCATCAAAATTTAAAACTTATCTCTCCACTTCAACCCATCATATTCTTAAGTTGGATGCAATTGGGGCGGCAAGCAACCCTTACCCTTGAATTGAGCTGATATAATAGCAGCAAGCTTGTTTCTATGGGTTTGGCCATTCATTATGCGCTCCTCCATCCGTCGCCCAAAAAATGCTCGGCACAATTATGCGACTCAGAACTTCTCTAGTCAGTTTGCGCCTAAAATTCTTCCTACCCTACAGCGCAAGGAGAGCCAAGAACAATCCCTAGCTCAGTTTAAACCCGCATCAGACTACAACTATACTAGCCTGCACGAGATGTATGGCTATCCAGCACCGGTGCAAACCCAGCTTACCATTGGTAAACCTGGGGATGCCCACGAACAGCAAGCAGATGCAGTTGCCCATCAAGTCGTCACCAATCTTAATCGATCTGAACCCCAACCGAGTCAAGAGATACAGAAAAAAGAAAACGCTAACCGAGATCTGCAACAACAGGAACAATCAGCCTCTGAACGTGAAAGCGAGCCATCTACCTCCACTCCATTATCTGTCATTCAGGATTTAAAACCTGTGAATTCTAGCTCTGAGCAGATCCAAAGGGCGATCGGATTAGAAATTGAAGTTGCCGTGCCGGTGGATAAAATGAGTACAACGGACATGGAAAAACTTCGGAATTGGACGGCAGCAGAGTTTGGAGATACCGAAGCTGACGATCCCAGGGCCGAATTTAGGGGTGTGGGTGATACCTATACCTTAGAAGATCTCCAAGAGGATTATCCAAAAGAAGTTGCCTATTTTTTGACCCTATCAGAACCTAAACAGCAAGAATACCTGGAGCAGAAAAAACACAATAAAAAGCTCAAAAATAGTTTAAAATGGGTTGGCATGATGCCCGCAGAGCATAAAAAGACATTTTTAGAGTTAGGCAGTGAAGAAGTAACTGATTCCAAAGGAATCGAAAGGAAAGGGGCAGTTTACGAGCGAGTGGATTATACCAGAGGTAATTATTCGAGTAGCATACACTCCTCAGAAGAATTTGGGAAAACTCATTCAGCGATCGCGGCTGGCTCGAAATTTGTAGCTCAAGTCGATCACGATCCCAGAGTCAATTCGGGTAAAAAACCCCCCAATCACCCCTGGAGAGATAGCGATAACTCCGCATTAATCGAAATTGTCATGCAACCTCCAGCCAATAATAAAGACGAATTCGATCAATCCATGGCTCAAATTACCCGGTTTGTCAGTACGGTGAATCAAAAAACCAATAATTTAACTACCCATGCCCAGAATCCATTTGGTACTAATTTTAATTTAGGGCCTTTTGACTATCCTGATATTTCTCAATTTGCCAGTCTGCCTAAAGAACCCACCCATAACTGGAAAGGAAGCGTGCAAGTTAATGTCGGAATTGACTTACGCGAGTATAGCGATATGGCCAGTTGGTATGCAGAATCTAAATATTCCTCCACTGATGTCACGGAAAATCCAGAAGCGGCTGGTTTAAGCGACGAAGAAAAAGAAGCCTATGATGCTTCTCGGCACAATATTACGCGATCGGTGGAAATTGCAGAAGAAATTATACCAGAACTCAAAAAAGCTTTGCCTAAAAGAACTAGAGAGGCTAAATTCACCGAAATGGGGAATATGCGTGGATTGAAAGGTTGGATTACCCATTTAGCCTTGCATCTGTTAGGGGGGATGACCTTCTCAGGGGGAAGTAGCGTGAAAAATATCACTCCAATTTTGATGAAAACTCCCAATACAATTACCCTAAAATATGGATTTACGGAAGCTGAGAAAAAATATTATGATGTCGTTGCCAATAAGAAGAAAATTCTCAAGCTTTTAATCCAAAAAACAGGAAGAGAAAAGACATTAACGATGAAAGGATGGAAAGGCGACTTAAAAACAGGAAGCGGGAGTATTTTATCGGATGATAACGAGTTGATGCCAGGAGGCAAGCTTTCCATTGGTAAATTTGCCTCTCAAGATTTAACAGGCACACTGACGGGCAGTACAATACGATCTGAAGAACACCTGGGAGTTGGGCCAGTTCGTCGCGGTGATGAATCGGTCAGCGAAATGGAATCAACTGGCCCCGATGGAGACCAAAGAGGCGGAGCAGTGATTGAATTTCGCCAACTGCCAGGTTTATATGATGGCCCCGATGCCTGGACGCAAATTGGTTATGATTTCTTGAAAGAAGCGGAAGCGAGAAATCGACGAGGAGGGGTGAGTGATGATTCTCTAGACGATTTGGTTGGCCCAGAATGGAGAGAAGATGAGGTCAGTACCAGCCGTCGCCGGGCTATTGTATAGGGATGGGAGAATTCCAAGTTCTGCATTGATGAAGAGAAAACTCAACGGGTATAATGGTAAAGCTATTGTGCTGGCGATCGCCATACCCGTATCGCGATTTCTCCACTGTTGAATTTGGGTTTCCCCATTATGCGCTCCTACATCCGTCGCAAAAAAACCGCCCAACAGAGTTCTGCTCCTCAGAAGTCCTCTACTCGGTTTGCGCCCAAAGTTCTGCCCTCCGTACAGCGCAAGCAGAGCCAAGAAAAAACCCTACCGCCCTTTAAACCCGCATCGAACTATAACTATACCAGCCTCCATGAAATGTATGGCCATCCCGCTCCCGTACAAGCCAAACTCACCATTGGCGAACCGGGAGATGTTCACGAACAACAAGCGGATGCAGTAGCAAGTCAAGTGGTTCAAGAGATTAATCAACCTGAATCCGTATCGAGTGAAGGGGTACAGACAAAAGAAGACGATGGGAGCATGGGAATACCCGAACAACTGGGTATTCAGCGCACAGAGGATGAGGGGGACGAAGTAGAGATGAAACCCCTTGACTCTGCGGTGCAGCGAGAAGGAGATGACGAAGATGTGGAGATGAAACCCCTTGATTCTGCGGTGCAGCGAGAAGGAGATGACGAAGATGTGGAGATGAAACCGCAAGTTGGACTGCAACGGGATGGGTTAGGAGGAGGAAGTGCTACCCCAGCGTTTGAAGGAGAACTCAAACAAGCCAAAGGAGGGGGAAAACCCTTAGATCCAACCCTGCAAACGAAAATGGGAGAAGCGATGGGGGCTGATTTTAGTGGGGTAAAGGTGCATACCGATCCCAAATCCCATGATTTGAGTCAATCGATACAAGCGAAAGCCTTTACCACCGGGCAAGATGTGTTTTTTAATGAAGGACAATATAAGCCATCAAGTCCCCAAGGTCAGGAGTTAATTGCCCATGAGTTAACCCATGTGGTGCAGCAAAAGGGCAAAAGTGTACAGCGTAAAAAAAAACGTTAAAGGACTCCGCGAACGCTGAGAATACATCCATGATACAGCGCGTGTATCATGACGCAGATCTGAATAAACATTGAAGCTTCAGCCAGGACGGTGATTAAAAAGCCGGTGACTTTGGCTTCTGGAAGGGATGTAGGCTATACACATTGATGATGGTTTAGCAGTAATTGAGCGACAAAGCCCTAGAGGAACGGTTTACGTTAGTTTAGATACTTTATTTAATTTAGATACTCAGCAGGTGATTACCGATTAGTGGAGTCTAGTAGCGGGTAGGGTGGGCAGGAGAATAAGGGGTAGACATGATATCATATCAAGTCCGCTTGAATACCATAATTAAAAATGTAGGGAGCAAGATGCTCCCACTCCAGTAATATCAATCGATTGAGGGAGTAAACACTATAGAGCGCAGCGCTATAAAAATGTAGGGAGCAAGATGCTCCCACTCCAGTAATATCAATCGATTGAGGGAGTAAACACTATAGAGCGCAGCGCTATAAAAATGTAGGGAGCAAGATGCTCCCACTCCAGTAATATCAATCGATTAAGGGAGTAAACACTATAGAGCGCAGCGCTATAAAAATGTAGGGAGCAAGATGCTCCCACTCCAGTAATATCAATCGATTG
>NZ_JAQPOK010000032.1 GCF_030068445.1 Roseofilum halophilum BLCC-M91
GGTAATGGGTAATGGGTAATTGGTAATGGGAAAACCATTTTTCACGCTATAATCCCCATTTTTCAGGCTTTTCATGGGACAACACTCTCAAGGAACATTTCGATTACTGTACCTCATAACATCGAAAAACGCTGTATCAAAGAATTCGAGGAGTGCGGGCATCTTGCCCGCTTCTTAACAAATTTTCATGTCCGCTTGCGGAAACCGGACTTGATATGACACAGCTAAAAATGTGCATTAGCGTAGGGTGGGTTAGGCGGCTAAAACCTAGACTCTGACAGCAATCTATCAATCAGCCGTAACCCACCATTTTAGGGTTGTCACGGCAATAGTGCCTTGACACAGCTAAAATAGTGCATTAACGTAGGGTGGGTTAGGCGGCTAAAACCTAGACTCTGAGAGCAATCTATCAATCCGCCGTAACCCACCATTTTAGGGTTGTCACGGCAATAGAGTGCGATAGAGTGCGATAGAGTGCGATCGCCTAAACCCAGCCTTGATGAAGCGGTTGAGGCTTCGATTCCGGAATAAAAATCGATAAAGCTTTAGGAATAACCCGGAAGTGAGCCGGAGTCGTCGTCGTAAGTTCCCCATCCGTATTGATCGGCAAAGCATGGCGAGTGTAAACATGCAGTTCCGTACCATTAAGGGATAAAACCCCCGGCAGAGTATGATAGCGTCCGTGATAAATAGCAGGAAAAATAGCCAGAATCTGCCACCAATGCTCTAATCCTAAACTGTAGAGATCGAGGCGTTGATCGTCGATCGCCGCATCATGGGCGATCGCCATTCCCCCTCCATAATAGCGCCCATTACCAATCGCAATTTGAATCGTTTTCACCCGATGGGAGCGATCGCCTTCCCGAATTTCCGCATCAAACAAACGAGATTGGGCCAACACCTTCAGAGCAGAAAGCGCATAAGCAACAATCCCCCAACGGCCTTTAGATTGATGACTCAGACCATCCGTAATCTTCACACTCAAGCCCAAACTCGCCACATTAAAGAAATACTTCCCATTCACCCAGCCTAAATCAATTTGATGCAATTTTCCGTTGGCGATCGCCCGACAAGCCGCCGGAATTGACAACGGGATCTGTAGCGTTCGTGCCAGATCGTTAGCCGTTCCCATCGGTAAAATACCCAAAGGTCGTTGGATCTCCACCAGAGCATCCACCGCCCCATTCAAAGTCCCATCCCCCCCACCAATAATCACCAAATCCATCTGGGGGCCATACTCGCGAATCACTTGTGGTAGTTCTTGATAATTTGAAGGAGAAACCGCGCATAACTCAAATCCATGATGTTCCAAATAGGCGATCGCCTCCTCGCGAGAATGCTTTCCCCGTCGCGAGTGAGTATTAATCAAAAATAGCGCTTGTCTCGTCATAAATTTCCATTACAAGCAGAATATGCCTAATATGGTACTCTGAACCGATTCACACTACCGATTACCAAAGCGCAGCACAATGATTCACCGCACCATTCGACCCATAGGAGTTTACGATCTCCGAGGATTAGCCTCTTATGAGTCTAAATTACTTTCCCTAGACTCCATACGCGGTTATCTTCTCCAGATCGATCCCCAAAATGATAATACAACCATCCTCAACCCCAATGAACTCCCTGAAATCAAATATGCCAACGGTTTAGCCATTTGGGAACAAACCCTCTGGTTTACCCGCGATCACAGCGTCTACACCTGTTCCCTAGCAGATTTCCAACCCCGCTTATTTGCCACTTTACCCTTCCGCGCTGAGGGGATCGCCGTTTGGGGAACAACCGTTTACGTCTCCTGTAAGGAAGGCTGTTATATCCAAGTCTTGAACGATAAGGGACGCATGATTACCCAATTACGTCCCCCAGGAGTAGGAGTCGAAAGTCTAGCCATCCGCAATGAAGAACTTTGGGTCGCTGACAAGGAAGAACAGACCGTTTATTGTATGGATCGGGCCACAGGGGAAATTAAGTTTAGTTTTTTAACCCCCTTTGATAGTCCCACCGGATTATCTTTTTATACCGATCCGACCACTTCAGAAGAATTGCTCTATGTTTCCTACGCCAGCGAAAAACCCTTTATCCGTGACGATCCCAACTCCGATCCCCCCCTGGAGTTAGCCTGGCGCGATCGCACCTTTATTCATCCGCTTTACTATGCCTATAATGCCGACGGCTATTATGGTCTCTCCAACGGCTATCTGATCGAAATGTCCTATGTGGAAGAACTCTCTCCCCTCGATCCCCTGGAATTAAAAAACTTGCAATGGCGTATTGCTCTACCTTCAGAAACCGCGCGGCAAAAAGTCCGCTCCATCGAGGCGATCGGTGTAGACTTTACCGAAGAAATTCAAGATGGGCAAAAGGTAGCCGTCTTTAACTTTGACCACCTAAAACCCTACGAAAAACGCATCTTTGGCTGGAAAGCCTTAATCGAAGTTTACAGCATCAAATATAGCCTTGTCCCTCTCGATGTGGAAAAAATTCCCGCCCTAGAACCAGACTTACAACAGCGCTACCTCATTGATGATGATAATCTGGCCATGGAGACAGAAGTCGTCCGAGAAGCCGCTCAACAAGCAGTCGCTGGAGAAAACAACTTTTTACGGCGCATGATTGCCTTGCGTAATTATGCTTACGACAGGCTCTCCTATCGACTCACCACCAAAATCGAAACCCCCGATGTTGTCCTCTCCAGAGGGGCAGGATCTTGTGGCGAATATGTAGGCGTATTACTCGCTCTCGCCCGCTTAAATGGCATTGCCTGCCGTACCATTGGCCGCTACAAATGCCCCGCCAGTCCTGAATACAAAGGCGTTCCCCTAGAGCCAGATTATAACCATGTTTGGCTCGAATTTTATATTCCCAGTATCGGCTGGGTTCCCATGGAATCCAATCCCGATGATATGGAAGACGGCAATCACTTATCCCGGTTTTTTATGGGGTTAGCCTGGTATCATATTGAAATCGGCAAAGGCATTCCCTTCGAGCGCATTCGCTTAGATGGAAAGCCCGTAGACCGAGAACAGCTCTCCGTGGGAGATTTAGCCTTAAATCATGTCCGGTTTACCATTCTGGAAGAAGTAGCTCCCTCGTGCTGAGTGCCTTAACCGGTAGTAAAATAATTGCAATATGAGCAGTTTGGAACGTTTATCAAAAAAACAACGGGGCGCGATCGCTCTGTGGTATGAACGCATTATGGCGGCGATCGCCACCTTTAATTTAGCCCTAGTTGCCTTTGACATCAGTTATATCCAACTGCGTAACTTTTGGCTGCAAGGAACCATTCAAATTCCTTTCGTGGGCATCATTATTCAAGCCCCCATTCTCTCCGATTCCATCGATTCTTCTCCGGTGACAACTTGGTACGATCCCATCAAAGGCATCCAACCTAACCGAGATACAGAAAACTATTTAGAAGTCGTCAGCGAGCTACAAATACAGGCTCAGAAAACCGGGTATGGATCGACTCAATCTCAAAGCATTTTAACTGAATTGCGAGAATTAAGCGAACAAATGATCGATGAAAATCCTTTTCAGGGAGCCGATAAAAGCGGAACCTTGGAAAAGATCAAAAATCGAGCGCGAGATCATATGGGTGTAGAGTCTGCCAAAGAAGCCTTTAACCAATTTTGGACACCAGAAAACTTATTAAACAGTTCTGAAAATCCAGTCGAACTTTTTGATACAAAAATCGCTCCGTTAATGGCAACCAACTACTATCGCTCCATTGATGAAACCGGAGGATATACCAATCTATTTGCCGCCCTAGATTTTCCCTTTACTATTATATTCTTAGTCGAGTTCTTAGTTCGCAGTTTATACATTTCTCGCAAATACGATACGATTACCCTCACCGATGCCATGCTCTGGAGATGGTATGATATTGTGCTGTTTTTGCCTTTCTTTCGATGGTTGCGCGTTATTCCGGTCACCATCCGCCTACATCATGCCAAACTGATCAATTTAGAACCCATTCGCGCCCAACTGAGTCGAGGATTTGTGGCCACAATTGCCGGGGAACTGACCGAAGTAATTATTATTCGGGTCATTAATCAACTGCAAAATGAAGTCCGCAGTGGTTCCCTCGCGCGAGAATTATTTGAAGGAGCAAGCCGTGAATATATCGATCTCAATAATATTAACGAAATTGAAGCCATTACCAATCGCTTAACCGAAGTAATTATTTGTCAAGTCTTGCCCACACTGCAACCGCAAATTCAACAAATCATCAACCATAATATCGAGCAAGTAGCTGAAGCCACCCCCTTCTATCAAAACGTCAAAAATATTCCGGCATTGTCCCAATATCCCCATCAATTGAGCCAACAAATTTCTGAGCAACTCTCCCGGTTAATTGCTGACGGCTCTCAAAATCTCTATGAAGCGATTAAAAATGACCAAGTGGGGGCAGAATTAATGAATCAATTGGCAGAAAGTTTTGGTAAATCTCTCAATGCCGAATTGCAACAAAAACATACTACCCAAGAACTCGAATCTCTCGTGAACGACTTTTTAGAAGAATTTAAGATTAATTATGTGCAACGCCTAGGAGAAGAAGATATTGAGAACATTTTAGAAGAAACCAAACGTCTGGAAAAAGGCAAGAAACGTTAACCCCATGGGCCAGAAAAGCAGAGGCTCTAGCGTAGGAGCGAGAAAATAGATTATAATCAAGAGTAACTGTGCTTGACTGGGAAAGGTGACTGAATCTCCCCGATCCAGACTCAAGTGGGTTCGATCAATGCATTCAAGATTCAGCTTGGCATTGAAGATCGTCTATCCTTTCTCCTGAAACCCCGATCCCTAATCTCAGGGAGAGAAAATAGACGACTCACCATTGGGTGAGGTAATCTCCAGTCTATGGCTAGGGGCGATCGCCATAACGATCCTTCCCTAACCTCATCACAGACGCTTGAGTGGGAACTAACCCGCTTTTTTTTATGGCAGTACATGGTGTGTTATGGTTCATCCTTTAATTCCACAAATTCTGGAGTTGGCTACCCCAGTCGCCCAAAAACTGGGATTGGAAGTCGTTGGTGCGACCTTCCAAACCAACCAAAATCCGCCCGTATTGCGGGTTGATATTCGCAACCGCGATCGAGATACCGGGTTAGATGAGTGCGAACAAATGAGCCACCTCCTAGACACAGCCCTAGAAGAGAGTCAACTGATTACCCAATCCTATGTCTTGGAAATCTCCAGTCCTGGAATCTCCAAACGCCTAACCACAGACCGCGACTTTATAGCCTTTAAGGGATTTCCCGTGATCGTGATGACCGATCCCCCCTATAAGGATAAATCCCAATGGCAAGGTACGCTCAATCGTCGCGATGAAACAAGCGTGTATCTCAACCAAAAAGGCCGCAATATTGCTATCCCTCGCGATCGGATTCTTTGGGTTGAGTTTTGTTAACTCCCAACTTGACCCCTGATAGCAATCCCCAATTTACCTAGAACAAAGGACAAGAATTAACAATGTCAATGGTTAACTTGCCTGGACTCAAAAACTTAATTGAGAGTATCAGCAAAGAACGAAATTTACCCAAAACAGCAGTGCAAGCAGCCCTGAGAGAAGCCCTGATGAAGGGTTATGAACGCTATCGCAAAGCGCAACACCTCAAAACCTTTGAGGAAGACTATTTTGATAACTTTGAAGTGGAACTCGATCTCGATGAAGAAGGGTTTCGGATTCTCTGCACGAAGGTGATTATGGAGGAAGTGGATAATTTCGATCATCAAATTTCCCTCAAAGAAGTGCAAGAAGTGGTCGATGAAGCCCAAATCGGTGAAACCGTGGTATTGGATGTCACCCCAGATCAAGGGGACTTTGGGCGCATGGCAGCCATTCAAACGAAGCAGGTGTTAGCCCAAAAATTACGCGATCAACAGCGTAAGTTGATTCAAGAAGAGTTTCAAGACCTCGAAGGAGAAGTGCTACAAGCGCGAGTATTGCGGTTTGAACGCCAATCCGTGATTCTGGCGGTTACCAGTGGCTATGGACAGCCCGAAGTGGAGGCCGAGTTACCGAAACGGGAACAGTTGCCCAATGATAATTACCGCGCCAATGCCACGTTTAAGGTCTACCTGAAAAAAGTGGGATCGGGTTCCCATCGGGGCCCCCAGTTGATGGTTTCTAGAGCCGATGCGGGTTTAGTGGTATACTTGTTTGAAAATGAAGTCCCAGAAATTGAGGATGAGGTGGTGCGGATTGTGGCCGTAGCCAGAGAAGCCAATCCCCCCTCCCGTTATGTGGGGCCTCGAACCAAAATTGCCGTGGATACGTTGGAGCGGGATGTAGACCCCGTGGGCGCTTGTATTGGGGCGCGAGGATCGCGGATACAGGTGGTGGTCAATGAACTGCGGGGAGAAAAGATAGATGTGATTCGTTGGTCTCCCGATCCAGCGACCTATATCGCCAATGCTTTGAGTCCGGCACGGGTAGATGCGGTCTATTTAATCGACCCCGAAGTGCGCCAAGCCCATGTGTTGGTGGCCGAAGATCAGTTAAGTTTAGCCATTGGAAAGGAGGGGCAAAATGTCCGTTTAGCAGCTCGATTAACGGGCTGGAAAATTGATATTAAAGATGGGGCGCTTTATGATGCAACCGCCGAACATCAGAAAATGGCGGCGATTATTGAAGCTCGCCATGAAGCCGAAGGTCAATCAGAGGAAGCCTTAGAGGAATCTGCTGAGGAATCTTTAGAAGAGAGAATATCGGTTGAGACTCCGGTGGAAGATTCTTTAGATCCAGAGGAAGATTCCTCAGAAGTCGCAGAATTAGTAGAATTAGAAGAGGAGGATGTCATTGCACAAGAGGAGGAGGAAGAAGAGGAAGAGAACGCATAACCCCTAGGGGTTATGGTGAAGTGAGGGCAAGAACATGAAGCCGAATCAACGCCGTTGTGTCAGTTGCCGAAAAGTAGATCGCAAACAAGCCTTTTGGCGAATTGTCCGAGTTTATCCGGATGATGAGATCCAATTGGATGAAGGCATGGGGCGCTCGGCTTATTTGTGTCCCCAAGGGGATTGTTTGAAAGCGGCTCAAAAAAAGAATCGATTGGGGCGATCGCTCAAAGCGTCTGTTCCCCCGTCGGTCTATGAGAGGCTCTGGTCTCGTTTACAAGCAGTTGATGACCCCTCACATTCACAGCCGAGGCCAAAATCAGAGCCATAAAGGGCGATCGCTAATCTTCTGGATAGGAAATTTCTAAAAATCATAACAATCTCTCCAGTTGTTTAACGATTTGTGCAAGATTAAATAGAGAAGCGTAGATCGCCTCAGTGGCGATCGCTTCCGTCCCTGTAGTTGTCGTCGAAAGGCAGGCCACTATGTAAAACCCAGTCGATATCACAAAAGAGGCAAGTGTGGATGAACAACGGCAAAGTCAGAATATACGAGCTATCCAAGGAATTGAATTTGGACAATCATTACGTTTTAAATCTTTGCGACCAATTGAATATCACGTACAAAAGTCATAGCAGTACCATATCCGAATCTGAAGCAGAGCGGATTCGTGCTTGGGCTGAAAAACATCCCCCCAGCGAAACCTCACCAGGAAAACCAACTCATCATCGCTCCAAATCTCAGGGGAGCGAAAAACCCATTAAGAAGAAAAAACAACAAATCCTAGAAGTTCGCAGACATTCCTCTGAGACAGACAAAGGGACTCCATCAGCAACAGATGCACCCCGTGACACATCAGACGATGCCCTTTCCCTGCAATCTCCTCCGTTGCGACCTTCACCTGCGCTGAAATCGTCTCCACCCACTCCTCCCGTTGACCCCGATCCGCAACCTCAAGAACCAGAGGTTTCTCCCCGTCCACCGGAAAAAACCCCAGCTCAAGAGAGTACCCAACCCTCCTCCGAGTCACCATCTAGGGATACAACTCCAACCCCATCCATGTCTGATGAAGATCAAAAAACAGAACTGATTGGCCCTCCGGTGCGCCCAACTTCACCCACGAAGGTCGCCAAAACGGATGAGAACACTGCCCCAGAAGTCTCTGAGGGAACCGTTAGTCCATCCCCTGCGCCAGAGACCCAGCCGGCCAAAACGAATAAATCGCCTAAACCGCCGCGATTGAAGCGATCTGGAAACGGGTCGAAATCCGAAAGTGCTGAGACCAAGAAACCTCAAGGAAATAAGCCGATTATCCTCAAAGACAAAGAAAGTGGAAAAGCGGAAAAACCCGGTGGGGCTAAAAAAGGACAACGTTCTTCAGGATCGGGTGATGTAGTTGCCGTGGGCACGAAATCGAAAAAGTCCTCGAAACCCGATACTCAGAAAGAGAAATCCTCCGATCCTTTGCGCCCCCGTCCAGTGCGACCTGGAGAATCGACCAAGGGTAAAACTGAAAATTCAGATGACGAAGATCTCCAGATCGATCCTCTGGAAAACTCAGAACCAGAGGAAGAACTGGAATTGGAATTAAGACGGCCGATGCCTCGACCCACTAAAAAAGTGAAGAAACGGTCAGAGGAAGAAGAAGATGACGAGCGGCAAAAGTTGAATGCTAAATCCGGTAAAGGGGTGACCAAAAAACGCCGTCCTCATATTATTGAGGATGATTTAGACGACGATCTAGATGACGAGAGCGAGGATGGTGATAGCGCCACAGAAGTGAGCCTATCCCTGGCGCGTCCGGCTAAACCGAAAGGCCCCTCTACGTCCCCTCCGAAACCCACAGGAACTCCAGTCACCAAGAAGCGATCGCCCAGTCAACAGCGAGATAACAATAGAAGCCGACGGATGGGCAATAAAGGGCCAGAGAAAGCCGAGAAACCTGAAAAAATCACCCTCAAAGGTGAATTAATGGTGCGGGAATTGGCCACTTTATTGGCAGTTGCGGAAACCGAAGTGGTTAAACGCTTATTCAACAAAGGTATTGCAGCCACTGTAACCCAAACCTTAGATCTGGAAACAGCCATCTGGGTGAGCGAAGATTTAGGGGTAGAAGTGGAAACACCGGCTGCCGAATCGGAAGCGAAGAAAACCCAGATGCTCGAAGAAGGAGACTTGGAACATCTCCATCGCCGACCCCCAGTGGTCACGATTATGGGCCATGTGGATCATGGAAAAACTACGCTCCTGGATGCCATTCGCAAAACCAAGATTGTCGATTCGGAAGCCGGTGGTATTACCCAACATATCGGGGCGTATCATGTGGACGTGGAGCATGACGAGAAAACCCAGCAAATCGTCTTTTTAGATACGCCGGGTCATGAAGCCTTTACCGCCATGCGGGCCAGAGGAACCAAGGTTACTGATATTGCTATTTTAGTGGTAGCTGCCGATGATGGGGTTCGTCCTCAAACCATTGAAGCGATTAGCCATGCTAAAGCGGCCGAAGTGCCCATTGTGGTTGCCATTAACAAGATTGATAAGGAAGGGGCTTCTCCCGATCGCGTCAAACAGGAGTTGATGGAACATGGTTTGGTTCCCGAAGAATGGGGCGGCGATACCATTATGGTTCCCGTGAGCGCAATTCAGGGTGAAAACTTAGATGGTTTGTTGGAAATGCTGCTTCTGGTCTCCGAAATAGAAGAACTCTCTGCTAATCCCGATCGCCTGGCACGAGGCACTATTATTGAAGCCCATTTGGATAAATCTAGAGGCCCCGTAGCCACCTTATTGGTGCAAAACGGAACCCTGCGGGTTGGCGATGCCGTAGTCGCTGGAGCCACCATGGGTAAAGTCCGCGCCATGGTAGATGACCGAGGCGAACGAGTCGAAGAAGCCCTCCCCTCCTTTGCAGTTGAGGTGTTAGGTCTGAGCGAACTGCCCTCAGCCGGGGATGAGTTTGAATGTATGGCCGAAGAAAAAGAAGCGCGGGCGATCGCCAATTCTCGCGCGGCTGACCAACGGGAAACCCGTCTACAACAAGCACTCGCCTCTCGTCGCGTTACCCTCAGCTCCCTAAGTGCCAAAGTCCAAGAAGGAGAACTCAAGGAACTCAACCTCGTCTTGAAAGCCGATGTTCAAGGATCGGTAGAAGCCATTCTCGGCTCCTTGCAACAACTGCCTCAAAATGAAGTTCAACTGCGTATCCTTCTCGCCGCAGCCGGTGAAGTGACCGAAACGGACGTGGATCTAGCGGCTGCCTCCAATGCCGTCATTATTGCCTTTAATACCACCTTTGCCAGTGGCGCTCGTGCAGCCGCCGATCAAACCGGGGTAGATGTACGGGAATATGACATTATCTATAACCTCTTAGATGATATCGAAGGGGCAATGGAAGGTCTGCTCGATCCAGAACTGGTGGAAGAAGAACTCGGCCAGGTGGAAGTCCGAGCCGTATTTGCCATCGGCAAAGGATCGGTCGCTGGATGTTATGTGCTATCCGGTAAAGCCATCCGTAACTGTAATTTGCGGGTACTCCGTGGCCAAAACGTCATTTACGAAGGATTCCTTGATTCCCTGCGTCGGGAACGGGATGACGTAAAAGAAGTGAATGCTGGTTTTGAATGCGGCATCGGGGTGGATAAGTTCACCACTTGGCAAGTTGGCGATCTAATCCACACCTATCGCATGGTGACCAAACGGCGAACCTTGTCGAGCTAGAAGATAGAGCGGTAGACACGCGATCGTTCTGACCAGAAAAGTTGGGTCTAAAGTCCCGCCCTTCCAGGGCGGCTTTTTCCCAACTCCTCGTGTTATAAACATTGCGCTCTAATACAGCGCTTTTCGATGTTATGAGGTACAGTTATCGAAATTTTAAGGGTTGAGTTAAACTAGCGGGCAAGATGCCCGCACTCCCTTAATTATTTGGTATTACTGGAGTGGGAGCATCTTGCTCCCTACATTTTTAATTATGGTATTCAAGCGGATTTGATATCAGTTGGGGCATCAAACTGGTTCTTCCTCCAGTGAAGCCGTTTTCTTCTCGATCGCCAGAGGAGGACGCAGCCAGAAATAGACAACTAAACCAAAAAAGGGAATCAAGCGGGTAACCCACAGTATAGTTGGATTCTGCCATTGGCGGCGTTTCATGTCATCGCCAACAAGCCAAGATTGAAACAGGGAAAAGAAGAGTAAATCGATCGCAAAGGAATAAGCCAGGCGATCGCGACCAATAATCTCAATTAAGGCTTGCCACCGTTCCCCCATATCCCCAAATTCCGGTCTCGCAAACAGGGCCCAACTGAGGGAAAGAAAGAAAATTCCACTTAAAAATAGACTCCAACCGCGACTTTCTGTAACTTGTTCTAATCGCGATAAAGGGCGATCGCCCAATTGGGCATCTGTGCGTCTAATCCCTAACCAAGGCAAATAAAACACATTGGTCAGAAAGGCAATCCCCACTAAAAACGGAAACATCGGCCACCGTTGACCCCGACCATCCACCAAAAAGCCCCACAATAATAAAGCCCAAGCCACAACCCCATTAAATAAGCCTTCTAAGGCAGGATGTAAAACTGGCGCAGACTCCGGTAAAACCAGGGGAGTAATAAACCAAAAGTTTAAGCTTAAATCCCAGACTTCTTGCAGTAATTCTGAATTAATATGCAGCAAAGAGGGGCCAGGGGGCAGGTCAGAAAACAAGAGATAAATCACATAAACGAACCATATCGTCCAAATCAAAACTTTACTCATGACTCATTACTCAGTTAAGCCACCTGATGAGAACATTGACATTTAGGTAAGTTATCCAATAATTCACTGTTAGGGTTGCTGACTGGGGGAGGGGTTTCACCTGGCTCTAAAATAGCTTGCTCGGCAGGAATTGGTTTTTCGCTCGCTTGGGTCAGCCTTTCACCAATGCGACTCAAGATAGCCTGATTATCCACAGGCGATCGCGGTAACGGTAAATCCAAATTCGGCCAAGTTGAGAGATTAATACAAGGACAAGTTTTGCTCTCCATACTCCCAACAGTCATGGGAATAGGCATAACACAACGACAGCAGAGAATCATGTCCCATTTTGGGGTCAATAATTCGGCAATGGTTTGATCCGTATCTTCTAAATAACAGTCTCCAGAATCATCAGAAACTACGGTTTGCCAACAGTCTTCAAAGGCCTTACTGTAGCGATTTCCTTCAATAACAGGAGAAGGTGATAGACTCCGATCCCCATTATGAATGTAAATTTTTCGCCCTAATTGAAGCCAATGAGCTAAATATTTTTTAACTTCGTTTGCGGATGCCATAAATAATCTAACCTGAATACAGCTTATGAATTTTCACAACTGGGATAATGGGTTCATTCATTGTTTTTGTGGGAAGCTCACCGATCGTCGATGCTGCTAGTGAGGTTACACGAGCTGCTCACGTATCCCTATCTTAACCTCTATTCCCCGTACCCGATCCCCATCAAAAGAGGGAAATTCAACTATCAAAGGTCACAAAAGTCTAAAGATTGGGGGTTAACGGAGTCCCTAACACTTTTAAATTGAGGGCATAGCCACCTGTTACTAGGTATACGGGGTCTGCGATCGCTCCCACATGACGAATTAAGTTTCCCAGGCGATCGCGGAAGGTTCGCCCCAATGGATAAGCTGGAACTACACCCCATCCCGTTTCCTCGGCCACTAAAATCAGATCCGCTTGCGTTTGTTTGACCTGAGATAAAAACTGTTTCTCCATCGATAACCAAGCCTCATCCTCTAGCTCCAGACAGTTAGCTAACCAAGTTCCTAAAGAATCAACCAATAAACATTCCCCACACTCCCCCTCTTCCAGACACTGGCTTAACGCCCTGGGAACCTCCCTCGTTTGCCATTGTCCAGGTCTTCGCTGCTGATGTCGTGCAATACGCTGTTGCCATTCTTCATCCGTGGGATCGCGTTGGGCCGTAGCCACATAAACCACCGGTTTTTGACTCTGCTGGGCTAGGGTTTCCGCCCATTCACTTTTACCCGATCGCGCTGGCCCCGTTACTAAAATGACCGTTCCTGAACGGCAAGAATCAGTTGGCATGGTCAATTGTTCTCTTCCCCATACAAAACAACCAGGTACGCTTAGTGTACCTGGTTGATTCACTTCTGAAGTGTATTTTTTATATTTTATACAGCAGCGAAGTAAACTTTGGATTTAACCGGATCGGGGTTCATGGTTTTTTCACCCGGTTTCCAACCCGCAGGACAAACTTCATCGGGGTGAGATTGAACATACTGAATCGCTTGCAGCACGCGCAAAGTTTCATCAACATTGCGACCAAAGGCTAAGTTATTAATGGTGGCATGTTGAATCACACCTTCTTTATCGATGATAAACAGACCCCGGAGGGCAATGCCTGCATCGGGATCGAGGACATTGTAAGCAGCGCTAACTTCTTTTTTGATATCAGAAACTAGAGGGTAGTTCAGATCGCCAACACCGCCAGATTTACGGTCGGTTTGAATCCAAGCTAAGTGAGAAAATTCACTATCTACAGAAATTCCTAGGACTTCGGTTCCTAGATTCTTGAATTCTTCATAGCGATCGCTAAATGCGGTAATCTCAGTCGGACATACAAAGGTGAAGTCAAGGGGATAGAAGAAAATCACCACATACTTACCTTTATAGTCAGATAATTTGATCGTCTTAAACTCTTGATCGACCACTGCGGTTGCCGTAAAGTCAGGGGCAGCCTGTCCAACGCGGATACATCCTTCTGATTGAGTCATGTCTGCTTTCTCCGTTACATATTGTTACGAATCATATCATACTCATAGTCGTTATGACTCCTTTTTTTTGCCAATTTTCCCTAATTTCAATTTTCCATCCCATAAAAACCGCCTATATCCAGGGGACACAGACGATTTCGGAGACTATTGAATAGATTGATGGCTCGGGGCAGATTTGAACTGCCGACCTTGGGCTTATGAGTCCCCTGCTCTAACCAACTGAGCTACCGAGCCAAGATTGCAACTTTACCATTATAAACCAATTTTCACCAAAAAAGCAAGACAGATAGGGAAAAATATCCCTATCTGCGGATCGTCCAGATTAACGGTTGGGCAAATAGGCCATCGGGTTAACTGCACTCTGTCCAGCCGGATGGATTTCAAAGTGCAGGTGAGGGCCGGTACTATAACCGGTACTACCCATTTCTGCAATTTGCTGACCTTGGCGGACTCTCTGTCCCTTACGGACTAACAGACGGTTATTGTGGGCATAGCGGGTCAAGCTGCCATCAGGATGACGAATATCTACCAAATTGCCATACCCTCCGGAATTCCAACCAGCATAATCCACCACACCAGGAGCGGCGGCAAAAATTGGCGTACCAATGGGGCCAGCAATATCAATACCCCGGTGCATTCTGCCCCAACGCCAACCGTATCCAGAGGTGAAAACTCCTTGAGCTGGCCAAATAAAGCCATTCATGCGATCGCCAGGTAGATAGCGTTCACTCGGAGCCAACGGCGGAACTTCTGGGGAAACCATTTCTCCAATTGGCAACTTACTCGGATCGTAAGCATCTGGCCCCAGGGGAGCCACCGCTACATTTTGTACCCCTCCAGAAGTTGGAGCCGTTGGAGTTGGGGGAGCCGAAGGACTAGACGAGCGATATTGCTCCTGTAAGCGTCGTAACTCAGCTTCCAAATTGCCACTAGAACTAGAAGGAGCAAATTCAGGATTAACCGGTTCTACAGGCGCAGGAGAAGCCACTGGAGTCACTGGCTCTTCCACTGAAGTTGAGGGCTGAGTCCGGGGTAGACTCAAGCTCGCCGGTTGATTTTGATACTGTTGACGAAGCTGATTAATTTCCGTGGTTAACCCTTCCACATAGGTACTATAGGAGGAGGTATTGGCCTCAGAATAGCTGGTGAATTGCTTGGCAGATGACGAGCCATTCAAATCCATTAAAGCCACCGGTTGACGAGGATTCAAGTCAGCCGAACTAATCTGGGTAGTATTGTTCCCTGGAATTAGGGTCGTCGCAGTTGTCGAGTCTAAAGTATTGCTGTTAGGAATCTTTAGGTTTTGATTGACTCGAATTAAATTGGGATTGGTAATGTGGTTCACTCGGATTAACTCAGATCGCGTTACGCCATAGCGACGGGCGATCGAATCCAAGGTTTCTCCTCTCTGTACCTGATGGAGTCTAGCTTGAGGAAAACCAGAATTGTTCAAATTAAATGTAGAAGCTACAGGTGTCGAATTTAATGAGGGAATCGTCGGTAAATTCGGTAGCTCTGGCTCGGTTTGAGTTAAACTCACATCCACTGAGGGGATTTCCTTGCTCTGCTCTTTAGTCTGGGCAGAAAATTCCGAAACCTCACTTTCTGGCTCCGCCGTTTTCGAGGAAGCTTCAACTTCTTCTAAAGCTGGAGCCACAGATGTTAGAGGAGTCAGAGGTTGGATGGGTAATGTCTCAGTTGAGGGAATTGATGGATACTCAGTTAACGGTTTGGCTGTACCATCAAACTCCTGTAGGGTTTGCAGTTCTCCAGAGGATTTCCAGGTGAGGGAGGGTTTCACTTCAGTTGAAGGGATAACCGAGGATGAACTTTCAAAGCGAGGCAGGGCTAAGGACTGATTCACTTCGAGTTGATCCGGATTGCTCAGTTGATTGGCTTGAATCAGGGTTGATGAATCTACACCATGGGTTTGAGCAATGGTGTCTACTGTGTCTCCCGATTCAACCTGATAGAGTTCCAGAGTCACTTTCTCTGGAGCCGCTTCTACCTGTACTTTTGGCGCAGTCGCCGCGTTAACCGTCCAATTGGGATCAACGGTTGTGGCCGACTCAGGTATTGTTTGGGTCTGCCGATTTTCCCAAGAGGGCTTGACTGCGCCCACTGTCTCCAGCTTGGCTTGTGTCGCTTCCTGGGGAATTACCGATACCGATGGAGATGCCGATGGAACGGAAGATTCTTCTATGGAAAAGCTTTGAGCCTTGGGAGGGGTTTTTCCAGAGGGAAGAACGGTTAAGGTTCGGGAAGATTCTGGGTTAACTGACTCTAATACTTTTAAGTAGTTAACTGCCTCATCTAAGGCTGCCTGCTTTTGCTCTTCCGGTTGAGCCACGGGCATGTTTTGAGCTGAGTCTTCTGCTGGCTCCGTGGGCAGGACTAGGGGCGAGGACACTAGAGCCTCTGGGTTTTGGCTGAGATCCCTTGATTGCGGGGTCTCCTCCAACAAGCTTACCGGCGCGAGAGGCTGTGATGTGACCAGGGCTGAGGCTGGATTTAAGGTTTCCTCTGTCGTCACCCCTGTATCTCCGAAAATCACAGGCGAATTTCCCAGAGAACCAGGAACAGCATTGAACCCTGGAGAAGCTACTGTCGTTGCAATTCCATCACCGATTAAACTCGGTTGGGATGCTCGATCCGTAGTCTGATTGGGGTCAAGCGCTGCTGGTTCTGCTGCTCTAGCCGCTTGCTGACCTTCTGGGAATAATAGGTTTGGAAAACCCATGGAAATCGCAGCCAAGCCAATCATGGCTGCCGATGTACACACCCTGCGGTTGCTATCTGGTGAAACCTGCTTCAAAGAACCTAATTCCGCAGGCAATGCGGCGGTTGGAAGCAGAACCGATTGATTATCTTTCTGGGAATTTGCTCGTTTCAAAGAACGACCTCCTAGTAGACGAGCGCTTAACAGCGTCTGAGTTAATATAACCTAACTTTCGTGATTTGAAACACTGGAGTTAGTCGATCAAGATCACAGACAATGAATAGGCTTAGGCAAGATTACCCTGCTTTTTTTAATCTGACAACCATGAAGTTTTGTTTCAATGATTGTAGCTTTGAGTTGGGAAATTGTCATCCTTACTCTTTTTCTAGATTCTTTAAGGGTTTCGGCAATTGGGCAGACTATCCGGAAAGCGCTTATAGAAATTTCTTATTTAATTGTCCAGAATCTTATATATAACGCTTTCTTGTGTCACGTTTGCAGAGGATTCCTAGATGCTGAGGACCCTCCATGCCGATCGCCTCATTATAGTCAGAGATCTCTTCTGAAGGAATCAGGGTATGCCCCCCTTTTTTCGGAGAATTCAAACAGGGGCATCCCCTAAAGTCGATCCAGTTTACCCAGTTGGCGACGGGCTTCAAATAGCCCCAAAGCGGTACTGACTGAGAGATTCAGGCTCCGCACTCCGGGTTGATCCATCGGAATTTTGACTACACAATCACAATAGTGCAAGGCTTCTGGGGGCAAGCCTTGGGTTTCACTGCCAAAGAGGAGCCAGTCATTACTTTGGAAGGCAAAATGGATGTAGTTGGTAGTTCCGGAGGCACTAAAGCCGATGCACCGTCCTCCTTGAGCCAGTTGATGAGTGGTGAAAGTCTCCCAATCTAGATGATAGGTGAGATCGACGAAGGGCCAGTAGTCGAGTCCGGCCCGTTTCAGATAGCGATCGCTAATTTCAAAGCCTAGGGGCCCCACTAAATGTAGGGGAGTACGAGTTGCCGCACAAGTTCGGGCAATATTCCCGGTATTGGGAGGAATTTGGGGATGAACCAGAACCACCCTAACCATAACCCTTTATCGTATCAGGAATTTTAATCAAACTGAACACTGACCCAGCCTCAAGGGAAGCGATTATTGGTTGTACAAAGATTAAGCCACTAAGGGATGACAGAGGTGATCGGCCATTTCCTGTTCTTCTTGTTCAGTGTGAGCGATCGCCTGTTGCATCACCTGCTCCAGATTACCATAGCGTTGATATTCCTGTAACCAGCGTAAGCTCTCATTGCCCTGGCGCAAAATCTTTTTCACGGGAGAAAGAAAACAACTAAATCCTTTTTGTTTGGCAAAGGGCCAAACCCGATCGTAGAGTTCTTCTATCCACTCCCTGGCTAAAATTGAGCGTCCATCTTGCCAATGGGTTAACCGAGCCTCCAGACTCGACTGAGCCACCGCTTCTTCATTGGTAGCGGTTAGATCGACCAACCCTTGAGGATCGTCGCACAGCAAGAGGGGGTCTAAGCCTGGATCGGCGATCGCTTGCCATAACCGAGCCTCTAAGAGGGCAGTAATAGCTAAAAGGGCGATCGGATCGGTGACGAGATCGCAAATTCTCAATTCTAAACGATTGAGGTTATAGGGACGGCGATCGCCATTGGGACGTACCGAACTCCACAAATGGCGCACATTTTGCATCGTTCCTTTCGCCAACTGTTCCTGAGTCCAATCAATATAGTGGCGATGGCTTTCAAACAAGGGCACAAACTCAGGGGTTTGGGGAAAGACTTGCCAGCGCGTGGAATGGGAACCCGTCACCTGGCCATTAAAAAAGGGAGATGAAGCACTCAACGCTAGATATAGGGGAGCTTCTAGGCGCACCAAACGACATGCCCGCATTAATACTTCGGGGTCAGCGATACCCATATTGATATGAATACTAGCGGTGACCACCTTTGTACCATAAGTCTTTTCGATATATTCATGGTAAGGATTTTTGGGGTCAGAGCGATAAAAGCGATCGCCCCCACCCAAAGATAAGGTGCTGCCCGGAATCAGGGTATAGTTCCCTAACCCCTTCAGATATTGGCGCAACCGTTGCCGAGGCACAACCAGTTCGCACAACAAACTCTCGTAACGACATAGGGGAGCAGTGGTGTATTCCACATTGCGGCTATCGGGTTCGCGCACAAAACCATTGAGATCGGCCACAATGCGATCGGAAAGCCCCACGATCTCACCCTGGGGAGTCCCCGTGTACATTTCAATTTCAAAGCCTTTGGAGAGGAGCATATCCATTCCTCAATCATTCTTGTTCTAGCTTATAGCGATCGCCCTCCCTCCGGAAAGGATAGCCATTCCCCATTTCTGGCTCGGACGTACCTTGACTCCCCCGAATCCCCCCAGAAGAAGATTTTACCCGCCATAACTGATCCAGTTGGGTCGCTGGAATGGTCAAATACAAAACATCCCCAGGGGTTAACAAGGTCTCTAATAAATCCCAACTATGGACGACCTGATGATAATTCGTTTCCAAATACAGGGGCACAAAATCCGCCTGCATAGCCGCATCTTTCACCCGTTGGCCACAAAAGGGATGGCTGGGGGTAATTAACGCCGCCAGAGCAACCCACAAACTTTTACCCGTCATCCCATTACCCAAGATTCTCCCCCCTAGGGCAGCCGCCGCAAAGGAAGGAGCCGCTAAATCAATGGGACTGAGAACCGAGTCGAGATCGAAGACTTGTTGGAATAATTTAGCAAAATGGGGGTCTTGGTTTCGGACAATCACCGGTAATTTGGGCACTAAACCCTTACTGCTGAGGGCAATTTCCAGATTAATCGTATCATTGCTGGTTACGGCAAATAGGCTCTCTGCCCGTTGGATATTGGCCGTCTCTAAGGTGGTGGCTAAACAGGCATCACTCAGAATGACGGGCACTTTTAGGCCATAAGCAGCATTCAGAAACCGACACTTAGCATCCGGTTCAATGACCACCACTTCATAGCCTTTAGCGTGGAGTTGACGGACGATTTCCATACCGATACCGCCTAAACCACAAACAATATAGTGATTGCGTTGGGGAATGGGGGCAGTTTCTAGAAGTTTGCGGAATCGAGTTCCCAAAACCCAATCGTTGAGCAGAGCGTAGCCAATACCGATAATGCCTGCCCCCATTAGCATCATCAAGGCAGTGAACACTTTAATCGCAGCAGGGGCTTGTTCAGCCACTTCTTCTTGTCCCCCTGCACCGGTAATCATGCCCACGGAAAAATAGAGAGCATCGACAACAGGAACTTCCCAGTTGATGGTGGTATAGGTGAAAGTAGCCACCAGAATGGTTAGAAGCAGCAGTAGGGTAACCAGAACTGAGGATTGAAAATGTTGTTGAAATTGGCGTAAATAGGTGATGAATTTGCCAATTTTAGCCAAGATTGAGGTGGAGGAGAGTTTGGGACTCGGTTCAGTGGCTAGAATGAGGCGATCGCCGATTTGTAATTCCCGCTCTTGCATCACCCCAGATATTAAATCGGTTTTGCCATGGTGGGGCAGATAGTAAATCAGCATTCGATGGGGATTTTCCCACAGAGCTGTTAGGCTCGTTCCCAGCCAAGGATGATTGGCATCGATACATTCTTCGTAGATGGGCCAAGTTTGGTTGTAGAGTTTCAGTTGACCAATGGCATGATTGCCAAATGCGGCAAACATGAATACCGGTGCAGCCAGGGAAGACACACTCATGGTGGTGTGTTGGGGTAGAGTGCGATCGAGGCGATCGCCTAAATTCGTATTAAATAAGCGATTAATCACCCGAATCTGAGGATTTAAGATCCTCGCTTGCACCAAAATCGCCAAATTTTCCGCATCATCATTACTAGCAATGACCAAAGTGTCGGCTTTCACGATTCCAGCCTTCAGAAGAGTAGAGGCTGAACGCAAGTCACCCACAACAATATTGGTATTTTCGCCAGGAACCGGTTTGGTCGATATGCCAATCACCACAGCTCCCTGTTGTCTGAGCAGGGAATAAATAGTGTATCCAGTACGTCCAAGACCACAAACAATAATTCGAGGTTTCATATAAAGGTAGGGTATCACCGTCACGAGCTGAATTCAGCGGTGTTATCAGATTGAACCTTCCATTGTTGATGAGTATGGCCCCCTAGACTGTAACTGAAAACACCATCAGTGCTGCTCACCTGAGTTTTCGCTGATGGCTAACCTGAAAGAAATGAGTGGCGATCGCTTCCTGCACGGGAGCTACGGTTACTGGAGTCAGTTTTTTAGTCTTCATGACCCATGACCTCTGAGGTTCGTGGTAAAATTGATATTGCGACTCAGCTCACTGACACAACAAAACACTCGTGTATCTGCAAGACGATCCTTACGCTCAAAAGAGAAAACAGTTTATCACTTTAGTAATGAAACGGGTTAAACCAGGTACGGGTAGTAGTTTGGATTTTTTAAATCAAAGAACATGGATCTATCCAGTGACCAATCTTAAAACCATCATTCTTCAAGCGCCTTTTGTCATTGTGGAAGGAATTGCTACTCGGCTATATATGCCCGAAAGAAACACTCTTGATTTAGATATTTTAATTTTATCAGAAGATGCTCTATTGGTTTATCAAGATTTAGAACGAGCCAAAAGTAGACGAATCGGAAATTTAAGCATTCCTGGGAGTCAGTGGCAGTTATCTGATGGCACTTCTCTAGATGTCATCGAATCTACTACATCTTGGGCAACAGAAGCCATTGCTAATCCTAATTATGCTCCTGATGGACTGCCCATTATTGCTTTACCTTATCTGGTTTTAATGAAGTTAACAGCGAGTCGATCTCAAGATTTAGCCGATATCAGTCGCATGATGGGAGGCACGGAAGAGTCCCAACTGCAAGAAGTTAGAAGGATCGTTCAAGTTTACCTACCCAGTGCCGCAGAAGATTTAGAAAGCTTAATTACTCTGGGAAAGCTAGAAAGAGAAACTGATGAAATAGGATGAGAAGCCTGGTTTCTTTAACCCGACTTCTAGCTCACCCGAAAATTATCCCACTAAGGAACATTTTCTGCCCCGATCTGTCTTTACGAGGAGTGGACTTGAAGTTTAGGAGTTTGGCAAATTGAAACCCATGCCCCCCATTTTCACCCAAGCGAATCTTAAAAAATCTGTCAGTATTGTCTTGCTCTTACTGGGCATTTATGTCACTGGATTAGGGACTTGGATAAAAATTCAAACGACTTTAGCGCTGCGAGAATCTCCCCAACCCGAAGCGATTTTAATGTTGGGAGGAAATCATGAACGGGAACCCTTTACGGCACAATTTGCCGCCCAGCAAGAGTATCCCCTAGACATCTGGGTTTCTTCTGGAGTGGGGCGTAAAAAAGCGACTGAAGCGTTCCAAGCGGCGGGAATTCCGGAAGAACAGGTTCATCTGGATTATCAGGCAGTAGATACAGTAACCAATTTTTCCACATTAGTCGATGATTTGACAGCTAAAGATATTGACCATGTTTATCTAATCACTTCTGATTTTCATATGCCTAGATCGAAGGCGATCGCTACTATTATTTTAGGCAGTCAAGGGATTGCGTTTACCCCCATCGAAGTGCCGTCTTCAGATGATGGAGAATCTCCCCTCAGTATTGCGAGAGATGTGAGCCGGTCGATTTTATGGACATTGACTGGGCGCACTGCGGCGACGCTGAATCCGCAATTCCATAAATTGCGTGCCCAGAATCTGAAGGAAGTTGAAGCGCTATAACAATTAACAATTAACAATTAACAATTAACAATTAACAATTATTGAAATAGTGCTTTTGTGCGATCGCCTCGGCGCAAAACTTCAAAGTCTTCTGTGTCTAATTCTACGGGAGTACCACTGCGAATCAGTTCGGCAAAATCTTCATTGGGAACCATAATACAGAGGGTGTACATGCGCCCTTTTCCTGTATTTTCAATCACATGGGTTCCTGTGGGGGGAACCATTAAACTATCTCCGGCTTGAATGGTGACTACTTTGCCGTCACAATAGGCTAATCCTTCTCCTTTTAAGATAAAAAACATTTCTACGGCTAATTGATGGCGGTTGGGGGGCGTTTTACCTCCTGGATCGAAAATTTCAATACAATAGGTTAAGGAAAAATCGGACATGGTAGGATCGAAGACGATCGCCAGCCGATTGCTGTCTTGAGGACTGATGCGGTAGGCTTGGTATTCAGTGGGAGATTTGACCACCGGAATCATACAATGATGCTTATTCATAATCTTTCAGTAAAGAATAATAAATAATAGAATCTGAGCTTTAATCGGGTTCAATTCCCTTAAGGATCGCTTCACTGTGACAGACAAAGCCAAAACATTGTTTGACATTATAAAGGGTAGCATCCCAGCAATAGGGGGGTGAGGTAGTGGCGGTGCAGTCTTGAACTAAAATACAGTCGTAGCCAAGAAAGTTGGCATCTTGTAAGGTACAGAGAACACATTGATCGGCATTCACTCCGGCAAAAAAGAGGGTGGTTTTGCCCAGGTTGCGGAGAATACTGTCGAGGGGAGTATCCCAAAAGCCACTCATACGGTATTTGGCGATGTGAATATCTTCCGGTTGCGGTACGAGTTCGTCAACAATGGCGGCAGCCCAACTGCCTGTGGTGAGTACCTGTGCGTCTTTTTCGGGTAGGCGATCGCCTAAGCCAATGCCTTCTCCGGTCGGATTATACACATGCCTTAAGCCAGCGCTGATATTGAGTAAGTCGGGACGGTTGCCCCAGTTGAGCCAAATAATGGGGACTTTCTCGGCGCGAAAGCGGGGTAAAAGCTGATTTAAGGGAGCAATGGGCGATCGCGCTGGAGACACATCGACCCCAATATGGGCTAACCAACCCTGGGGATGACAAAAGTCATTTTGCATATCAATTACCAATAGGGCAGACTTGGCTAAATCTAACCGTAAGGTTTTGGTGGCAGTGGTGAGGGTAAGGGGTTGGGGAGGAATCGCAGGACGGGTAATATCAGCAGTATCGGCATTCACCTGCCAAGCATTGGGTGGAGTACCCAGAGAATTGAGCGCAAGAGTCATGGGATAGCTCCTCAAATTATGATGAATTTAAGTAAAGTGTAGGCGAAATTTGACGAAAATCACGCCATTGTCCGATAAAATAGAGAACTATGAGCCGAAGTCAGGGAAGGAGAGATCGATACATTGGCGATCGATCCAAAACATCCTCACCTGATGGGTATATGCTTGGCTCTTCTGCACCTCCAATTGCCCAATCAAAACAGGGAAAAATTATTATGGCTGTTGAAAAAGTAAACTCTTCATCGAGTCTCGGAGAAGTGGTCGATCGCATCCTCGATAAAGGAATTGTAATTGATGCTTGGGTTCGGGTCTCCTTAGTGGGCATTGAATTACTGGCCATTGAAGCCCGTGTGGTCATTGCTTCAGTTGAAACTTACCTTAAATATGCCGAAGCAGTCGGATTAACCGCTCAAGCGGCTGTTCCGGCAGTTTAGTCTCAGGATTAAACTGGCTTTCGATGAGGTATTGCTATCTTGGAGGAAATAGGAACTCCTTTCTATTTCCTCTGATTAGAAAGTTAAATCAAATATTAGGACTGCGGTCTGAGAAACAGAGCTTCTAGGGAAGGGGATGAAAAGACTATGGCGCTTAAAGATGAGTGGCGATCGCAAAGAGAAGAACGCCAAACCCAAACACGCGAGCGATCGGAGGAAGTCCAAACTCAGATACAGAACCTCAATGACCAACGTCAAGCGGCAACGGCCCAACTTCAAGACCAACTGCGGCAGTTTCGGACAGAATTGGCCCAAGGCGAAGCAGATCGGCGTTTAAGGGGTCAGCAGCAACAGGAAGATCTGCAAACCTACGCCCAAGAATTACGAGAGGAGATCGAAGATTTTTTAGAAACCTCGACCACAGAACGGTTTCTGATGAGCGATGAGGTGGCAACCCATCTCCAGGAAACCATGGAGCGCCTGCAAACAGAAACCCAAAACTTTTTGAGGGTGGCTCGCCAAAGTCGTCAACAGCGCTACGGGGAACTTCAGGAAGACCTGGCCGAGTTTATCGAAGATTTGCATCTGCAAATGGACAGCTATCGTCAACAGCTAGAACAACAGCGCCAAGAGCGGATAGCCGAGATCCAGAGCCGCAAAACGGAGGTAAAAAAAACTCTCTCTAGCACTCGTCAACAACACCAAGAGAGTGCCCAAGCTCTGCAACTAGAACTCGATAGTTTTATCCAGAGTTTGCGAGACTATCGTCAGAGCCTCTATCAAGCCGTGTGGGGCGATACACCGGTGGGGGTTGCCCCACCAGCCGTTAAACCAAAACCCGCTTTCAAGTCCAAGCGCCCAAAAGCCAGCCCAAAAGCAGCCCCAGCACCTAAACCAGCAGTCGCAGTTCCCAAACCTGCCCCCAGAGCGGCAACGGCTCCACCTCCAGCCCCAGAACCGGTGACAGAAAAAGCGGATAAAAAAAATGTAAACAATCTATCCACGGAAGAAGAGCAGGTTTATAATTTCTTACGCAAGTCACCCTCATCGCGATTAACGGTCATTGAAGAAGCCCTAGGGATTAACCGCGTGCAAGCAGTAGATACTCTGAGATCGCTGATAAAAAAAGGCATGGTGACTCAGCGCGATCGCCTGTACTCCGTACTCTAACTTGACTCCCCATGCCCACCTTACTCAACGCCCGTTCTAGGGGCTTTGTCAATACGCCCACCATCGAGCGACTGACGAACCGCGCCCTGCGCTATCTTCAGTCCGGGTTTTCCGTGCATTTGCGCGGCCCCGCAGGAACCGGAAAAACCACCCTCGCCTTACATTTAGCCGATTTACTCAGTCGTCCCATTATGCTCATTTTTGGCGACGATGAACTGAAAACCTCAGATTTAATCGGCAACCAATCTGGGTATACCCGCAAAAAAGTCGTCGATAACTATATCCACAGCGTGATTAAACTCGAAGACGAGCTGCGGAAAAACTGGGTAGACTCCCGACTGACTCTAGCAGCCAAAGAAGGATTTACCCTGGTTTACGATGAGTTTAACCGCTCTCGTCCAGAGGTCAATAATGTGCTGTTATCGACCTTAGAAGAAAAATTGCTCGTTCTTCCCCCCAATAATAGCCGCACCGAATATATCCGGGTTCATGCCCAATTTCGGGCCATATTTACCAGTAACCCCGAAGAATACTGTGGGGTTCATGCCACCCAGGACGCGCTGTTAGACCGGCTGGTAACCTTAAATATGCCCGACCCAGAAGCGGAAACCCAGACGGCTATTTTAGTGGAAAAAATCGGCATTACCCCGGAAGAGGCGCAAACCATCGTCGATATTGTGATGGCGTTTCAGCAGAAAACGGGAAACCAGAAAACGATTGGTTTGCGATCGGGACTGATGATCGCTAAAATTTGTCACGAACATGAAATTGCGATCGCCATCAACCAAGAAGCCTTCCAGGAAGTCTGCGAAGATATCCTGCTCTCGCGTACCGACTTAGACCTTAGTAAAGCCAACCGGGTAATCCAAACCCTATTTGATCCTCAGAGTCTCAATGCTCAGAGCGCTCTACCCCCTCCAACTCCTGCGGTATCTGCACCCGAACCGCCTCAACCCGCGCAAAAAGTATATAGCTTCTTACACCAAAGTCAAGGGGCAAAACTCTCGGATATCGAAAGTGCAGTCGGATTAAATCGGGTAGAAACGGTAAATATTTTGCGCCATTTAATGGAACAAGGCAAAATTCGGCTCAATGAAGAGCGCAAATATATCGCCCAGTAATTCATGGGGCGATCGTTAAGATAAAATTCAACATTAAATCCGATCTCCGCGTCCCCGCGTCCCCGTGTCTCCGTGTCTTCCCTGCGTCCACCTATCCCCCATTCCCGTGCCTGCTAACTCCCGTCCCCTAACCTCAAGCCAAAGTTCCACCCTCGCTGATGTCCTCGAAAGAGTGCTAGATAAGGGGGTTGTCATTGCTGGTGATATCTCCGTTTCCGTCGGTTCAACGGAACTGCTCAACATTCGCATTCGCCTCTTAATTTCCTCCGTTGATAAAGCCAAGGAAATTGGCATTAACTGGTGGGAGAGCGACCCCTATCTGAGCAGTCAGCATAAACAACTACAAGAAACCAATCAACAGTTACTAGAGCGCATTGAACAACTCGAAACCCAACTCAAAGCCTTAAAATCTTCTGAAACTGAACCCGAAAGTCCGACATGAACCTGTCCGCGACAGCAGCCCAAAGCGCTATAATGGACTGCTTGGCTTAAATTTCTAAACCTATTTCTCAACCCTAAAAACTGTGCTATGAAACTGCCTATCGTCGCCATTATTGGCCGTCCCAATGTCGGTAAATCTACTCTAGTCAATCGGTTAGCTAAAAGACAAGAATCGATTGTTTTCGATCAACCGGGAATTACCCGCGATCGCACCTATCGTCACTGCTATTGGGGCGATCGCGACTTTCAAGTGGTCGATACCGGGGGATTACTCTTCCACGATGATACCGAATTTTTGCCCCTGATTCGGGAACAAGCCCTGTTAGCCTTAAGGGAATCAAGCGCCGCCATTTTCCTCGTCGATGGTCAAACTGGCCCCACCCCTGGAGATCTGGAAATTGCCCAATGGTTGCATCAACAATCAATTCCCGTGGTTTTAGCCGTGAATAAATGCGAATCTCCAGACCAAGGACTGATTCAAGCAGCCCAATTTTGGGAATTAGGTTTAGGCGAACCCTATGCCATTTCTTCTATTCACGGTAGTGGAACCGGGGATCTCCTCGATGCGCTCATCCCCCACTTACCCGTCGTTGAAGACTCGGAAGAATCCACAGAAACCAAAATCGCCATTGTCGGCCGTCCCAATGTGGGCAAATCCAGTTTACTCAATGCCTTTCTAGGGGAAAACCGGGCGATCGTTAGTCCCATATCTGGAACCACTAGAGATGCCATTGATACCGTAGTTGAACATGAGGGCAAAACCTACCGGTTGGTTGATACCGCAGGCATTCGCAGGAAGAAAAACGTGGAATATGGGCCGGAATTTTTCGGCATTAATCGGGCTTTTAAGGCTATTCGGCGATCGGATGTGGTATTGCTGGTGATTGATGCCCTCGATGGGGTAACCGAACAAGACCAAAAACTGGCCGATCGCATTGCCGAAGAGGGTCGCGCTTGTGTGATTGTGGTGAATAAATGGGATCGGGTAGAAAAAGACACTTATACCATTTTGCACTACGAACAACAGGTGCGCGATCGCCTCTACTTCATCGACTGGTCAGAAATGATCTTCGTTAGCGCTCTCACCGGTCAACGGGTTCCCAAAATTCTCAAGTTAGTCGATAACGCCGTCAGCGAACATCAGCGTCGCGTCTCCACTGCGATCGTCAATGAAGTCTTGCAAGAAGCCATCAGTTGGCACACTCCCCCCACCAACCGCCAAGGGAAACAGGGCAAAATTTACTATGGCACGCAAGTGAGTATCCAACCGCCCAGTTTTAGTATTTTTGTCAACGATCCCAAACGGTTAGGAGAAAACTACCGCCGCTATATTGAGAAACAAATCCGCCAACAACTCGGATTTACCGGTACACCCATTCGCCTCTTTTGGCGAGGCAAAAAAGCCCGCGAGTTGGAAGCCACCGGAGCCAATCGAGCCATCCGAGTTTAAATGTCCTCTCCCTCTACCAGGGAGTTTTCTAGGGTAAATCGGACTGGATATCATTTATGGATTTAATTTTGTGCCATACCACCGCAGACTTTGATGCATTAGGGGCAGCAGTGGGGTTAACACGCTTAAAACCCGGCACTCAGGTGGTGCTGACTGGGGGATGTCATCCCACGGTGCGGGAGTTTTTGGCCTTTTATCGGGATGAGTATGCTTTAATTGAGCGTCGGTCAGTGAACGTTGAACAAATCCGCAGTTTAATCGTAGTCGATACCCAACAGCGCGATCGCCTCGGTCTAGCTGCCAGTTGGTTTGATATTCCCCATCTCGAACAAGTGGAACTCTACGACCATCACCTCGACATCGAAACCGATCTTCCCCTGACGCACTCGATGATTGAACCGGTTGGTGCAACCACCACCCTGATTGTCGAACGACTGCAACAGCTCGACCTTCTAGAACTCACCCCCGCAGAAGCAACCGTAATGGCCTTGGGAATTCATGTGGACACTGGTTCCCTGACCTACGATGCGAGTACCCCCAGAGATGCCCTCGCCCTCGCCTGGTTAATGACCCAAGGAGCCAGTTTATCCGTGATTGGGGAGTATGTGGAACCGGGATTATCCCCCCAACTCCAGGACTTACTCACCCTCGCTCTAGAAGAACTGCACACTACAACCTGTGAAGGATATCAATTATCCTGGACTCTCCTACCCACCCCTGACTTTATTCCTGGATTATCCAGTGTTGCTACCCGATTAATCGGATTAATCCATAGTGATGCTTTATTATTTGGCACGTGGTATGAAATCGGGCAAGAAAAGCGGTTAACCGTCATTGGTCGTTCTCGTCAGCGTTGCCGCTCTTCCTCCCATCCTCCTCTTAATCTGCATACCCTGTTTGCCCCCCTGGGAGGAGGGGGTCATGCACAAGCAGCCTCCCTAACGCTGCGAGGGACAGAGATTGAAGATACTTTTGCCGATCTGGTTCAAAACCTAAAAAACCAAGTCCCCAATGCACCCACTGCACGGGAGTTGATGTCTTCCCCGGTGCGAACGATCTTGCCGGAAACCACGATCGCCCAAGCCCAACGTATTCTGTTACGCTATGGCCACTCTGGGTTATCTGTGGTCGATGCCGACGGGACGTTAGTGGGGATCATTTCCCGTCGCGACCTGGATATTGCCCTCCATCACGGCTTTTCCCACGCTCCTGTAAAAGGGTACATGACTCCCCATCTGAAAACTATCACCCCAAAGACCCAACTGCCGGAAATTGAGGCATTGATGGTTACTTATGATATTGGTCGTTTGCCCGTATTAGAGGAGGGTAACTTAGTGGGCATTGTCACCCGTAGCGATGTTTTGCGCCAATTTCATCTTCAGGAAACCGGGCAGCAAGTGGGGTCAAAAATGCGCCTGAATCGGTTGCAGTCCTGCTATTTGCCGGAAACGATGAAGCAAATAGTACAGGAGAGCCTAAGCGCACCCTTGCAGGAAGTGCTGCGACAAGCGGCGATCGCCGCCGAGCAAAGGGGATGGCACTTATACTTAGTGGGCGGAGGCGTGCGCGATTTATTACTGGCCGATGCAGATACCATCATCGATCTCCAGGATGTAGATTTAGTTGTCGATGGCTATCATCGTGCCGCTCAACCGGGGGCTGGAGTCGAGTTAGCCAAAGTCTTACAGCAAAAATATCCGGGCGCTCGCTTGCAAATTCACGGGCAATTCCAAACGGCAGCGCTGCTCTGGCACAAACACCCAGAATTAGGCAACCTTTGGATTGATATTGCTACAGCTCGCACGGAATTTTACCCCTATCCGGCTGCTAACCCGGAAGTAGAAGCCAGCTCTATTCGCCAAGATTTATACCGCCGAGACTTTACGATTAATGCCTTAGCCTTGCGGCTTACTCCTCCTCGTATGGGTGAAGTCTTGGATTTTTTCGGTGGTATTTTAGACTTGGAAGCGAAGTTGATCCGGGTGTTACATGCCAATAGCTTTATCGAAGATCCCACCCGCATTTATCGCGCTGTGCGGTTTGCGGTGCGCTTAGGGTTCCGCTTAGAAGGACAAACCGAAGGCTACATTCGCTATGCGATCGCCAGTGGGGTGTACGATCTCTCTGTGGCTGAAAATAACCGAGCGCCCGCCCTGCAAACCCGACTGAAAAACGAGTTAAACTATATTTTAGAAGCACCCTATTGGCAAAGAGCCATTCAACTGCTCGGAAATCTAGATGCACTTAAATGTATCCACTCGAGTTTAGAACTGACTCCAGACTTATGGAAACAACTGAGTTTAGTTGACCGATGTTTACGCCGGTTTAACCCCCCTGGACTCTGCCCCCCTTGGCAACTGTTGCTAGAAGTTATGATTGCCTATCTTGCGCCCGAATACCGCTATCCAGTGGCTTCCGGGTTTCAATTGCCAGCCGAAAGTATGGAACGATTAAAAAATTTAGAAGCCGCCAAAATCGATCTTTTTTGCCGCCTCCCCACCTGTGAATCACCGAGCAGTATTGTTAACGCTCTCAACCCTCATCGCTTTTCTACTTTAATTTTAGTCATGGTACAAAGTCCCAGACCTTTACGGCGAAAGATCTGGTTATATTTGTGGAAGCTGGCACAAGTGAAACCAATTTTGAACGGCAATGACTTAAAAAAATTGGGCTATAAACCTGGTCGTCAATTCAAAGTGATGTTGGATAAACTCCTGGAGATGACATTAGATGGAGAACTGCCAAACCGCGCCAGTGCCCAAGCATTCTTACAGGAGAATTTTCCCTCTTGACAGGATATCAAATCTGGTTCATGGGTTAAGAATCTCCCCCAGTCAACTAGCAATAGAGGGATAGGGGTTTAGATTATCCAGCTTGCCGAGAGTTCGGGTTGATTACCAGCGATCGCCGCTTTTCGGTTACAGTGATATGTAATTTCAACAAATCGCACTAACGTAGGTGAGCAATTCAATCACGGATGGACAAGGATTTAGACCCTAGTGTACAACCCTGGGAACAGGAACTGAGCGCCACCCTAGAGCGGATAAAAACCTTAGCCGCTCTACATCAAGAGGATTCAGTGACCTTACTGGCCATTCTACGCCGTCTCGAACAGATGCATCATCACATTCGAGAAACTTGGTTTCAAGAGTCTCTTCCCGATAACCGTCAAACCTTGTATGCCCTTCTGCGGGATATGGAAACGGAAGGAGGATGGCCCTATATTAGTCGAATGCAATTACAGACCCTTCTCAAAGTTTGGTTTCAAGCCGAGGTGAACCGTAATTTACCAGAGTCCTTAGAGTCTGAGCCTCTTGATGAGCCATAACATTGCTAATGAAAATCACTCACTTAAATGACTTACCCCAAGAAGGCGTTTCTCACAATCGGAATATCCGTAAGCAAGTGATGTTACGCATGGGAGAGTTACCCCATTTAACCAATTTTTCCCAAGCTAGATTTCCTCCTGGAGCAGTAGCCAATGGTCATGCTCATCAAGATATGTGTGAGGTGTTTTTTATTGAATCAGGTACAGGAAGAATTACAGTCAATAACCAGGAGTATGCCCTATCTCCAGGCACTTGTATCGCCATTGATGTGGGTGAAGTGCATGAACTGTGCAATACGGGGTCAACAGAATTAGTGGTGACCTATTTTGGCTTACGAGTGCCCTCAGAAGTCATCCGTCAGGAATAGACTCAGAAGGAAATCATACAATTATACAGTTGATGGCAGAAATCGATCGCCCCATTCCGGGATGCCCGATTGAGTGAGAGTAAGCAAAGATAACCTGAGACGACAAGCAAGAGGGGCAACTTCTTTGCGGTAACTCTTGCCTATGTGACTCTAGCCATTTAAGTCTTGAGATATATTTTGTATATTGTCCAATCCATGTAACCAACAGGAGAGTATGTCAATGAAATCCTTCCTTACCCTGTCTGCTGTACTACTGAGCTTAGTGAGCTTGCCCAAAGTGGCTCTGGGGCACGCGGTAGAAACCGATTTTCAGAGTATGTCCGATCGCCTGGAAATCCAATCTATGTTCAGTACCGGTGAAGCCTTTGAAGGTGCGCCTGTGGTCGTTTATGCCCCGAATGACCCCACCACACCCTGGTTAGAAACCACAACCGATGCTAACGGTCAATTTGTCTTTCAACCCGATCCCTCGATTCCGGGTGAGTGGTCTGTAGAAATTGGAGAAGGTGGCCATTGGGATAATATTATCGTTCCCGTTAACGACCAAGGGATTGAATCTCAGAACATCAGCTATCTAGAGGGACATCCTTACCATACTCATAACCGTATGGCGAATCGCTATATCCTCGCTGGTGTGGCTGGAGTGACGATCGTTGGGGGTGTCGGTGGCACTTTCTTACGTCGCAAGTTCAAAGGCTAATTGGCTGCGATCGCATATAGCGCTACCGCAGGTAGCACTGTATGCGATCGCCACAATTAGAGTAAAATACCGGCAATACAAGCGGTCATACAACAGGCCAGAAATCCCGCAATCATGGCTCGCAGACCCAATGCTGCCAGATCGGATTGTCGAGAGGGAGCGATCGCCCCAATACCTCCCAACTGAATGCCGATAGCCCCCAAATTAGAAAACCCACAGAGAGCATAAGTGGCGATCGCTGCGGTGCGATCGGAAAGCTGTTGATTGCGAATTAACTCGCTCAAATCCACATAAGCGATAAACTCCGTCAGGATCGTCTTTTTCCCCAGCAGCTCCCCCACCACCAAACAATCTGCCCAAGGAACCCCCATCAACCAAGCCACAGGTGCAAAGATTACGCCAAAAATCCCCTCTAAGGATAATGTCGGTAAGCCAACAAATCCCCCCATCCAAGCCAATACAGCATTAATAAACGCCAGGATACCCAAAAAGGCAATGAGCATCGCCGCAATATTCAGTGCCAACTTCATGCCCTCCGAAGCCCCTGTAGACAGGGCATCAATAGCATTCACATAGGTTTTCTCTACCTCAATAGACACCGTTCCCATCGTCGGAGAGCTTTCCGTTTCTGGATACATCAGCTTCGAGATCGCCAGTGCTGCGGGAGCAGACATCACCGACGCGGTAATCAGATGTTCTGGCGCAATACCAAAAGAAATATAAGCCACCAAAACCCCTCCTGCCACCGTTGCAAACCCACTGGTCATAATTGCATGGAGTTCAGACATCGTAGTAGTCGAGACATAGGGTTTAATCAGCAACGGCGCTTCTGTCGAACCGACAAAAATATTCGCGGCTGCCGTCAGAGTTTCCGATCCCGACGTTTTCAGGGTATATTGCATCAACCGAGCGATCGCCTGCACCATGCGCGGTAAAATTCCATAGTAGTAAAGCACACTAATAAACGCGGAAAAGAAAATCACCGTCGGCAACACCCGAAAGGCGAAAATATACACCTCATTGTTCACCAACTGGGACGAAAACACAAACTCAGACCCCACATCCGAGAATTCTAAAAAGGTCTGGATGCGATCGCCTAAAAAGCGAAATAGAGCCAAGCCAAACGGAACCTTTAAGATCAAGACAGCCAAAACAAACTGCAAGCCCAGCCCCATGGCTACCACTCGCCATCGCACTGCCCCACGGTTAACGGAGATGCCATAGGCAAAAGCGACAAAAACACCGAGTCCCAACAGGGAAATTATGCGCTCCATGGTTTCAGGAAGTGAAGGATAATGGCCAACTTTACAGTAGTTTCTGTACCCAAAGATCTCCCCTAACCCCCCCTGCTTAAAAAGGGTGATTTAGGGGGATCTATGAGGTATGGTAGGGCTGTTGGATATAAGTTCTCAACGCTTTATGACCAAACCGACTCAACTCTACGAAGGAAAAGCCAAAATCGTCTATACCACGGATGATTCCGATCTCCTTCTGACTTACTTTAAGGATGATGCGACGGCGTTTAATGCTCAAAAACGAGGCACGATTACCGGTAAGGGACAGATTAATTGTGCGATTTCCCGTCATTTGTTCCAAATGCTCGAAGCGCAGGGGATTCCCACCCACTATGTTGATTGTCCTTCGGATCGGGAAATGCGCGTGAAAGCCGTTACGATTGTGCCGATTGAGGTGATTGTGCGTAACCTGGCTGCGGGGAGTCTTTGCAAACAAACGGGTTTGGCTCTGGGAACTCAAATCGATCCGCCTCTGGTAGAGTATTGCTATAAGAATGATAGTCTCGGCGATCCTCTGCTGACTCGCGATCGCCTTTTGCTCCTTAACTTGGCTACACCGGAAGAACTCGACTATATCCGGCAAATGTCCCTGGATATCGATCGCCACCTGAGTGCCTTTTTCCAAGAGTGTGGCATTATCCTGGTTGATTTTAAGCTAGAATTCGGGCGCGATCGCCAAAATAACATCATTCTAGCCGACGAAATTAGCCCAGATACCTGTCGGTTATGGAAACAGGGCGAAACTGACCCCCAAGCGCGTATCCTAGATAAAGACCGCTTTAGACAAGACTTAGGTGATGTTGAATCAGCCTATAAGCAAGTGCTAGAGAGAGTTTTAGGCCAGGCAAAATGAAAATAGCTCTTCAGAAGTGTTAAGTTAAGGGGTTGATTGAGGTGTTTTGGCTGGAGTCGTAGGGTTTTCTAAAGACCAATACCTGACTCAACAGCCAAACCAACTGTTCAATGTGGTGTGTGGAAGTTTACGGAACGTGAAAACAATGCGCTTGTCTCCTGTCTGGTTGACTCTCTTAACAAGTTCGGCAACTCTCGGTTTTGTCGATGCTGTCCAAGGTCAAGTTTTAGACTCTACTGCGGAAACGGTAGACCCCTCTCCTTATTTTTATACGACTGATGGCGATCGGGAGATCGATCGGCAGTTAGTGCAAATAATAGCACGGTCTGCGAAAGAATCGATCCCCATTACTCATCAGTCTTTACAGTTTTCTTCTTCTAAATCTGTAGGAGAAAAGTTCGCGTTTACCTCCTTTTCAGAGGTTCAGGAAACTGCGGTAAATGAGCCACAACAATTAGCCTTTACTTCGCTTCCCCAACCGCAATCATTAGAAGAAAAATCAGAACAACTGGCGTTCACTTCCTTTTCAGAGGTTCAGGAAACTGCGGTAAACGAGCAACAACAATTAGCCTTTACCGCCTTGCCTCAACCGCAATCATTAGAAGAAAAATCAGAACAACTGGCGTTTACTTCCTTTTCAGAAGTTCAGGAAACTGCGGTAAACGAGCCACAACAATTAGCCTTTACCGCCTTGCCTCAACCGCAATCATTAGAGAAAAAATCAGAACAACTGGCGTTTACCTCCTTTTCAGAGGTTCAGGAAACTGCGGTAAACGAGCCACAAACGTTAGCCTTTACCGCCTTGCCTCAACCGCAATCATTAGAAGAAAAATCAGAACAACTGGCGTTTACTTCCTTTTCAGAAGTTCAGGAATCAGAAGCACAGAAAAATGCGCCAATAGAAGAAACTCCTATTTTGGTGGAAACTGTACCTGCAAACACCGTTTCCCTAAAAACTCAATTGAGCCAAAATAATTCATCAGAACCAGAACCGAGGGTATTAGTTGCCGAGGTGATGGTGATGGGAGTAGATGGTGACTTAAGAAATCGGGTATTTGAGGTGATTAGTACCCAAGCTGGACGGACGACAACTCGTTCTCGACTGCAAGAAGATATTGATGCTATTTTTGCCACGGGATTCTTTTCTAATGTGCGAGCAACTCCAGAGGATACCCCATTAGGTGTGCGCGTCACATTTGAAGTAGAACCTAATCCAGTTTTACGACAAGTTAATATTAATGCAAATCCAGGAACAGATATTCCTTCGGTGGTTCCCCAGGACGTGATTGATGAGATTTTTGGAGATCAATATGGGAGAATTCTTAATCTGCGTCGCTTGCAGGTGAGTATTCAGGATTTGAATACTTGGTATCAAGAGAATGGGTATATTTTGGCTCAGGTGGTGGATGCGCCAGATGTTAATGAGGACGGTACAGTTAACCTGGTGATTCCGGAAGGGGTGATTGAAGATATTGAGATTGTTTATCTGAATCGAGATGGACAGGATATAGAAGAGACTGGAGAACCGGTTCAGGGGAAAACGCGGGAGTATATTATTACTCGGCAGTTGAATTTAGAAGCCGGAGATATTTTTAATCGGGATACGATTCAAGCAGATTTACAGCGCGTGTATGGCTTGGGTATTTTCCAGGATGTGAATGTGACGTTAAATCCGGGAACTGACCCCACGAAAGTAGTGGTGGTGCTGAATGTGCAGGAACAAAATACGGGATCGATCGCCGCAGGAGGCGGTATAAGTTCTGCCAGTGGCTTCTTCGGTTCTTTAAGTTATCAAGAAACAAACTTCGGCGGCAATAACCAAACCCTGCGTACAGAAGTGCAGATCGGAACCCGTGATTTCTTGTTTGATGTTAGCTTTAGCGATCCGTGGATTGGTGGAGATCCCAAGCGTACAGCTTATACCATGAACGGCTTTAGACGGCGCTCGATCTCCCTGGTTTACGATGGAGATGAAAACCCGATCCGCTTAGACAATGGCGATCGCCCCCGCATCCTGCGGACAGGCTTCGGTATCCGCTTTTCCCGTCCCTTGGGTGAAGACCCCTTAAACCCCGATTGGATCGGTTCTCTGGGCTTACAGTACCAGCATGTTTCCATCCGCGATGCCGATAACAAACTCACCGCTAGAGACGAAGACAGGGAACGCCTAGCCTTCCATAATACGGGAGTCGATGACCTCTTTATGCTTCAGTTTGGCATCGTCAGCGATCGCCGAAACAACCCCGCTCAACCCACCGGTGGCTCCCTCACCCGCTTTAGTATCGAGCAGTCCATCCCCGTCACTAGCGTCATAATGAGTCGTCTACGGGGCAGTCACACCTTCTATGTGCCCGTCAAATTCACCGACTTCCATGAAGGCCCCCAAGTCCTCGCCTTTCAAGTTGAAGGGGGGGCAACCTTGGGAGACCTCCCCCCCTATGAAGCCTTCATTCTCGGCGGTCTAGAGTCCGTGAGGGGCTTTGCAGAAGGGGATCTCGGCAGTGGTCGATACTTCCTAGAAGGAACCCTAGAATACAGATTCCCCGTGGTTGAACTGTTGGGAGGCGTATTATTTGTAGATGCAGCAACTAACCTCGGATCGAGCAATGCCGTCATTGGTAACCCCTCCGATCGGCGTGGCTTACCCGGCTCAGGGGCATCCGCAGGCGTTGGAGTTCGGATCAATACTCCCCTAGGCCCCATCCGTATTGACTACGGATTCACCACCGATGGCAGTAGCCGAGTCCACTTTGGTATTGGAGAGAAATTTTAGAAATGGCGATCGCAACCTCCCTCAACCAAGCCTTTACCCAATCCGGCATCGGTCTGCATAGCGGCCAAAAAACCCAAGTCACAGTTCTACCCGCCCAACCCGGAAGCGGACGATACTTTGTGCGCGTCGATCTCCGTGATCGCCCCACCATTCCCGCCAGCATCGAAGCCGTTAACTCTACCGTTCTCTCCACAGAACTCGCCGTGGGAGAAGCCAGCGTGCGTACCGTCGAACACCTCCTCGCCTCCCTCCTCGCCCTCGGCATCACCGATGCCCAAATCGAGATTAACGGCCCCGAAGTGCCCCTACTCGACGGTTCCGCCGCCCCTTGGGTCGAGGCCATTCTCCGCCATCAACCGGAGGCGGGGCAATTTCCTCGATCCGAAACCACCTTAACTCAACCCATTTCGATTACCGATAAAGATGCCTTTGTAGCCGCCATACCCGCGCCAGAACTGCGCTTTACCTATGGGATTGAGTTTGATTTAGGGGCGATCGGTCAACAATGGCACAGTTGGCAACCCGATCGCGAACCCTTTACCACCACCATCGCCCCCGCTCGCACCTTCGGCCTCGCCCACCAAATTGAACACTTACGAGCGCAGGGGTTAATTAAAGGTGGTAGTCTGGATAATGCCCTCGTTTGCGGCCCTGAAGGTTGGCTCAATCCCCCCTTACGATTTGTCAACGAACCCGCCCGTCATAAACTCTTAGACCTGGTGGGAGACCTGAGCTTATTGGGAGTTCCCCCTGTAGCTCACTACCTGGCATTCAAGGCCAGCCATCACCTTCATGTGCAACTGGCGAGGAAAATTGCCCACCTAATTTAATCCCTGTTCTCGATCCTCTAACCCATGTCCACAGAAACTGAAACCAGCCCAGAAACCCCTGTTCTCGATCCAACCCACACCGTTTTCACTGTCGAAGAGATCCACAAACTCCTTCCCCATCGCTATCCCTTCGCCCTAGTAGACCGGATTATTGCCTATGAACCCGGCAAACAGGCCGTAGGACTGAAAAATGTCAGTTTTAATGAACCCCAGTTTCAAGGACATTTTCCCGGTCGTCCCATTATGCCAGGGGTACTCATGGTCGAAGCCATGGCCCAAGTCGGGGGTATTGTAGTCGTGCAAATGGACAACTTTGCCAGTGGATTATTTGCCTTTGCAGGTATCGATAAGGTTAAGTTTCGCCGTCCCGTCGTTCCTGGAGACCAGTTAATTATTACTGCCAAAATTCTCAAAGCTATGCCCAAACGGGGTTTTGTTGCCATGACAGGGAAAATAGAAGTCAATGGTGAATTAGCAGTAGAAGGAGAGCTAAAATTTGCGATTTTGAGTGATAGTAATTAGTGATTCGGTGTTCGCCAGATTAGAGAAACAAGATAAGAGCAATTAGAATGGGAGAGATATGACCACCCTAATTCATCCAACGGCAGTTATCCACAGTGGTGCGAAGGTTCATCCGACGGTGAGCGTTGGCCCCTACGCCGTGATTGGGGACAATGTGACCATTGGGGCGAATACAACTATTGGCCCCCATGTGGTGTTGGAGGGATGGACGGAAATTGGCGAGGGCAATGAGATTTTTACGGGAGCAGCTATTGGTTTGGCTCCCCAAGACCTCAAGTATGATGGGGCGCAAACTGCGGTCAAAATTGGTAATTATAATTCTATTCGCGAATATGTGACGATTAATCGAGCAACGGGCCCCGATGAAGCGACGGTGATTGGCGATCGCAATTTACTGATGGCCTATGTGCATGTGGCCCATAATTGCCTGATTGAAAATGAAGTGGTTGTAGCCAACTGTACCGCATTTGCTGGCCATGTGCATGTAGAATCTAAGGCCAGAATTAGCGGACTGTTAGGGGTTCACCAGTTTGTGCATATTGGCCAGATGGCGATGGTGGGTGGAATGAGTCGGATTGAGCGGGATGTGCCTCCCTATATGACAGTGGAGGGAAATCCCGCTAGGGTGCGATCGCTCAATGCGATCGGCTTAAAACGCTCTGGCTTAACTCACCATGATTTTGGTATCCTCAAATCTGCCTATCGCCTGTTGTATCGCTCGGAAATGACGTTTCAGGAAGCCCTAGAGCAGTTAAACACCCTACCCGAAACAGAGCAATTAAGCCACCTACGCCAGTTCCTGCACCTCTCTCTAACGGAAAAACACCGCCGAGGCCCCATTCCAGGGAATAGAGAATAGATCAAAAGTTTAACCATGAGGTGGCAGATTATCCGGGTCTAAACCCATGGCAATCAAGCGATCTCTCAATTCCTGCAATGCGGTTTGCGCTTGCTCTTTCTCTTGCCGTTCCCGTTCTTTCTCCTGTCGCTCCCGTTCCCTTTCCTCCGCTTCTGTCGGAATTAAATTCCCCGACTCATCATAAAAGCGCAACCATAACCGCTCTATTCCTTTATGACTTCCTTGCCATAATCTCAAGCCTAATCCTAACTCTTCT